>JAITMS010000135.1 GCA_031277255.1 Azonexus sp. | reverse complement strand
CCACGGCGTCCACCAGCCAGTTTGGCGTGGCGCTGTGTATATCGCCGTCGTAGCGGTTGCCGCACTCTGGATGGCGGTAGCCGACGAAATAGGCGGTTTCGACCCACTCCCAGTAACCGAAACCGACCACGTAGATCACCTCGCCTGCTGTTTTTGTGGCGGGGACGGTGGCCAGCGTAAAGACTTGCAGGCCGGAAGGTGGCAGCGCGGCAATCTGCGCCGCCACGCCCGCCGGGGTAGCGGCCTTGTTGCGGCTGGTCTTGTCGTTGTCGGCGGCGTAGCGGGCGACGCCCAAATCGCCGTCGTCGGTTTGGGTGGCCGTGGTGGCAATGGCTTCCGGCTCAAAGACGGGCTGATTCTTCTGGATCAGAAGGTGAATGGCCTCGTACAGTTGTGTGTTATCCGCCTTGTCCAGGTTGATTTCGGCGGCTTCGATGACGCTGGCGATTTCTTCTTGAACAGCATTGAGGTAATCCGCCGTCACCTCGGTCGGCGGGCGGTTGAGGGCCGCGTCTTCATGGACGAAGCGGTTGTCGATATGGCCTGCGCCGTCAATTCTGTGCATGGTAAAAGCCTCCTTGGCCGGTAATGTCTTCAAACCACAAAAAAACGTGAGATTGCTGGAATTCGGATAAGGCCGCCGCCAGCTTTGCCGGATCGACCACCGTTTTGTAATAGCGCACATAGAGGATGGCGCGGCTCTCTCGCCCCCACAGGCGCTCGCCCGCTTTGGAACCGGCCCGGAACGGCCCGACCAGATGATCGACCCGCACCAGCGGCACCGGGAAGTCGAGGCCCGGCGCGGCATGGCTCCACAGCCTTTGACCGGCCTTTGAACCCACTGTAAAAGGCTTTCGCGGCAGGATTTCAGGGGCGATTGAAACCGCTTCAAAGGCTATCCGCCGGTAAGCGTCGATGTGCCAACTGGCGGCTTTCGGGCGGTGGGTGTCGATGGCGCGGTCGAGCACCGCCTGCCCATCGGCGTCAAGACGGGCCAGTTCTTCCGCTGTACCGAAAAGCATGGCGTCGCCCAGACCACCTTCGGGCCACTCCCACGCCTTGCCGGGCGGCAGCAAGGCAGCCAGGGCAGCGGCGTAGTCGTGGGCGGTGTGGGGTGTGAGTCGCATGGCCTGTCCTGGGCTTTATCGAAGGGCTTCAAATCCAGGTGATATTGCCCAGCGTCAAGGCCTCGCCGGGTAGAACCGCTATATCGGCGGTCGGCGCAAAACGGGTGTATTGACTGGAGATGGTGGCAATCGCCACGTCGATTTCGGCCATGCCGAGAACGGCGCTTTCGCCGTCTTCAAACAGGATCGCGGCGCGGATGGCGGTTTCCACGGCGGCGCGGTTTCCGGCGGTGTCGATGGCCGGGGCCAGATGCAGACTGACATCCACCGGGCGGGGAATCGGTGGGGCGACGCGCCAATCGGCGGTGGCCGGGGCGATGTCCTGAAGTTTGGCCGCCACCGCGTCGATAATGGCCGGTGTCGGCAGGCGATCCGGCAAGGCGTTGCAGATGGGCCGCACCAGTACCGGTCCCACGCCAAGCACGTGCCGCTGTACGAGAACGCCGGTCACGCCGGGATGGGCGGATTTGGCCCAGAAGCGGTAATCGTCATCTTTGCCGGAACGCGCCCCCCGGCTGACGACGACGCGCCATTCTTCGGCGACGCGATGACGCCAGGCGTCGACCGATTCTTCCGCTGCCCCGCCGGTGAGGCCGGGGGCGGTGATTTCCAATGGACTGGCGATACCGGGAACAGGGTCGATCAGGGTGAGTTTGGCCCCGGCGGGCAGATTGCCGACCGGGCCGGGGGTGGCGCAGACGATGGCGGCAATGGGGGTGGAGCCGCCGGTTATCGTAACCGCCGCCCGCACTGTGTAGTCAAGGCCATTTGCGCCGCGCAGTTTGGTATCGGCAAGCAGCGCCGCGCCCATATTGCCGCTGACGTAAACCTGGCCGCTGGCCTGCACGGCGGGCAGCCGGTCGACGTCGTAGAGGGCGGCCCAATCGTAAAGCCGTTCCAGTTCGCAGGTCAGTGGCGAACACTGCTGGTCGATCCAGAAGAGATGCCCATGCTGGCCGTGGCACGCCTGCGCCCAGGCGGTGGCGAGCGGCCCGCGCAAAACGGCGGGCAAAGCGGCTAGATCGGCCATGATGCGGGCGTAGAGGTCAGGGTAGGAAGGGCGGGCGTAGTCCATTGGGGATCAGAGGCAGGAATCAGTCAAAGCGGAACCCGCAGGGCAAAGCTGCGGCCATTGTGCTGGCCGGTGATGTTGACGGTAAGGCGGGAAATGCTTCCCGCGTCGCCGGGCGGGGTGGCGTCGCTGACTTCGATGTTGGCAAAGGCCGGGGCGCGGGCCAGCAAGGCGGTCTGGATCATGGCGATGGCTTCGCGCCGGGCGGCCCCGGTCAGCGCCTGGCGGCGGACATGCCAAAGCCCCGACCCGGCGCTTTCGTCGGCATACCAGCCGCGCCGGTCGTAGGTATCCGGCACGCGGTCGGCGGGAGCGCGGGCGTCGGTAAAAAGAATGGCGTAGATGGCCGTCTCGACGGCGGCCTCCGGGCTGCCGTCATCCAGGGCGAGATCGAATTGGCCCCAAGCGGTCTGGATGAGTTTGAGCATGGCTCACATCCCTTCTGTAGGCGGATCAGTTGGCCCGCCGCCGTCGTTTTCCGGGTGCACGTGGCGGTCGAAACTGGCCCGCATTGCCGCCATCGTTCTGCCGCCTTCGTTGCAGCGATCCATGATGTCGCCGGTACATTTCAACAGGGGCGTGTCGGCGGTAACGGTGGGCGCATTGGTGATCGTGACGGGCCGCCCAGCGCCGTCAATGACGATGCCGCTGCGGGTGAGATGCACCTTCTGGCCCTGATCGTCATGGACGCCGACTTCGCCCTCCTGCAAGGCCAGTTGATACCGCTTGTCGCCGACCACGATGGCAACGCCGTAGCTGCGGTCGCCATTGGGGAACAAGAGATAGGTCTGGCAGCCGGGCTTGGGCCGGTAGGAAAAGCCGTAGGGTTCAACGCGGGCGAGATTGCCGAGCACTTCATCATCGAGCACACGGGCCTGAATCTTGTCATGGCTGATCAAGAGGCCGACGCCGTGGGCGAAGATGAGGCGGAGCCGCCCCCAGATTTGGCCGATCATGTTGCCTCCCGCCGGGCCGCCAAAAACGCCTCACGCGGCATGACCTGCAGGGCCGTCAAACTGCCGCCCCTGTCATCTTGCCGGAAGCTGCGCTCGCCGATCAGGAACACGTCATTGATCCCTTCATCGGGAATCACGATACGCACCTGTGTATTGATGGCCCAGAGCCGCAGCCGCCCGTCGGCATCGGGGTAGCGCCAGCCGGGAATCTCCAGTTCAATGCGGTGCGAGCGCGCCTGCCGCCTCGCGCGTTCCTGTTCCGCCCGCCGTTCGCAACCGCCAAGCCCCTGCCCGTGACGATCGGCGACAATGTGCAGCGGCCTGAAAAAACCGATGCCCTTGTCGCGCGAGCGCCCGCTCTGGGCGGCGTCGCCTGCGTACTCATAGCCCTTGATGACGTAATCCGAGAAACGCAGCTTGTATTCATCGACCACGGTGTAGCTCTTGATGGTTTCGCCGTAGCGGAGCGTGGTCACAGGCCCGGCCTCGGTCGGCCTGGTGAGGATCAGGCCGCCATCCGGCAGGGGGTAAATCAACAAGCCGCCCGCCCGCGCCGCATTCAAAATGGCGTTGGCCGGGGTTTCGCATTGCATGGAAAAATCCGGCACAAGCTCTGTTTCGGCAGCAATCGTCACCGGCACGTTGAACTCGCCGCAAAGGCGTTGCACAATCTCGGCCAGGGGCAGGCCGGAGAGCGTTTTGGAGTATTGGCAATCGACCAGTTCGCGCCCCAGAGAGCGGGCGGTGATCGAGATGGAACAACTCTCGGCATCAACCTGACGGCTGACGCTATCAGCGCGCACCGTAGTGACAAGCTGCTCGTCGATCAACAGGTCGGCCACGGTGTTGGCCGTCAAGCCAAGCGCCGCGCTGTCACCGCGCCGGGTCAGCCCCAACTGGACGGAGGCGCAGAGATCATCAACCGATTCGCGGATGTCGACCTTCTGCCAGTAGTCAAAGCGTTGACCGTCGAAGCGCAGTTGCGCCAATACTTCATCCATGAATGCGCCCTCGCATGAATAGCGGGTGGCGCACCGCGTTACGCGCCAGCAGCGCCGATTCTTCCACGCCCAGCCAGTGCGCCAGCAAGACGCTGGGCAGCGCCTCTTTGACATCGCGGCTGACTGCCGGGCGCAAATCCTGCGCCAGCAAGGCTTCCATCACGGCGGCGCGGGCCGATGCCACGGCCTCAAACGCGGGGTCGGGGAGTGTCGGCAAGAGGGCGTCGAAAGCGGCGGTCACACTCGCCAGAACGGCATCACGGTCGGCCTCGGCGCGGTATTCGGTGAGCGCGAGTTCCGCCGCCGCGCCGACCAGCAGTCCGCCGCGCAGGGTTTGTTCGGCTGAGAGATTCTGGCGGGCCACCGGGTCGGCGAGGCTGACGGCCCCGCTGCCCGCCGCCGCGCCTCGCGGCATGGCGGCATTGCAGCAGCGGGCAATGATGCGCGGGCGGGCAGTGTCGGCCAGCGCCGCGCCGTTATGGCCTGTGCTGCCCCCGGCCCCGCCGATCAGCTTGGCCGCGCGCAAGAAGGCGCTGGCATACGCGCCCGGTAGCGCGACCAGCGCGGCAAGATCAGTCTTGAGGCCGCCGATCAGGTTGGTGATCTGGCTCACCGCCGTCAGCGGCAAGGTCGAGAGCGCAATGGCCGTGCGCAGGATTTCCAGCTTGCCCTGTACCGCCGCGATGAAACCGGAGAGGCCGCCAGCGCCCATTGGGGCCAGATCGAAGCTGGCGGCGATGGCTTCCTGCATCACGCGCACGCGGGCAATAGCGGCGTCCAGCCTGTCCGGCGTCGGCTGGGGCGTTTCGCCGCCTTCAACAAAATCTATGGCGACGGCGCAAAAGCCGCCCTTGTCGTTGGATTCGGCCACGCTCCAGGCGTGGGCGCGGACGTACAACGGCCCCAGCCACGGGTGGATCAGCCAGTCCGCGCCCGGTTCACAGAGCTTTGCCAGAAAGCCGTTGCGTTCCAGATCGTAATCCGGGCCGATGAAATAGGCCGAGAGCTTCCAGCCCCGCGCCTGGCCGCCCAAATCCTGCACGCTGGGCCATTCACGGCCTGGATATTCATGGACGGCCAGGCGTCGCCCGAACTTGGCGTCATGGCTATCCGTCAAAAACTCAAAGCCGCGAAAGGCGGCGCGGGAGAGGCGGTCTTTCCATGTCGGCGCGGGCGCGGCCCCGGCTGGCGCGGCCAGCGCCGCCGGAGGCAAGGGCGGCAGGGCGGACAAATCCGGCATGGCGGGAATCGACGGTAGTGAGGGCATATTCATCACGGCACACCGTGAATGCTGCCGGTGTTGATTTGGGCATTACCGCCGCTGGCCTGCATGGTCTGGCTCTGGACAGCCATGCCATTGGGCAGGGTCAGTTTGATGTCGGCCTTGACCTCGACCGGCGGCTGTTCGACCGGCTTGTTCAGGTCGGCGAATTCGTCTTTGTGAAAGAGGTCATAAATCCAGGTGCCGAGCGTGGCGTCATCGTCGCCGCTGAGTTTCTGCACGCCCCAATTGATGATCGGATTGGCGATATAAGTTCCGGCGGCGTAACCGGCTGCGCCCGCCGCCGCTACTTGGCTGCCAGCGGCCAGTAGCGACCCGGCCCCGCCAGCGGCAACCGTACCCAATGCCGGAGAAGCGGCGCGCGCTGCCTGCCAGGCGGCGACCGGGTTGCGCGCAGCATTGGCAACCGCCCCGGCCACCCGGCCCAAGCCACCAACGCCGGGCAGTCTGCCGCCCATCGCCAGCGTCGCCAGACCGGCGGCCCCAGCCAGCGCGGTCAGCGCCGTGCCGGACAGGCTGGCCGCGCCATAGAGCAGCGGGAATCGTTCCGCCAGATCACCGGCCAGTTCCGCCGCCTTGCCCAAGGCTGGCGACAGTTGATCCGCCGCCTCGATCTGCGCCATCTCGCGCCGTTCTTTCGAAACGCGCGCCTTGAACCCCGCGCGGTCGGCCATGGATTCATAATCGACATCAATAATCGAATCCGACTGGCTGATGGCCTGCCGCACGTTATCCTCAACCGTGCGGTTACGCATGCCGAACAACGCCCCACGCGCCTGCATGTCGCGGAAGAATTGAGTAATCGTTTGGCCCTCGGCCATGCTGTTCAAGGCGGCAATCGCATCATCCTGCTCAGAAGCGCTCCTGGCATTCTGAATCTTGGCAATGGCCGGTTGCAGGTTCGGGTTCCTGGCGATTTCTTCATCAATCACGTTCTGCCAAGCGGTGAGCGGGTCGACGCCCTGGGCGCGCTGCGTCATCAGGTGCCGGTAGAGATCGTCGCGCCCGGCGTCCTTAAAATTCCTGGCTGTCTCGTCACTGGTCAGCTTGGTCAGCAGGTTGCGGACATTGGTCGCTGCCTCGTCGGAACTGCCCGCCGTCGTGCGCGCCTGTTGTAGCAGTACGAGTAAACGTTCGAAACCATCCTTGCCTGAGAGACCGACACTTTTCGCCAGCGGCAGCAACGCGGGCAGATAGCGGGCCATGTCATTCTTCTCGAACGCGCCCGCCGTGGCCGCTGCGCTGCTGATGCCCATCAGTTTCTTGGCCTCGTCCACATTTTTGGCGTAGCCGGAATTGATGAAGCCGCCCATCATCGCCGCCACATCCTCGCCCCGGCTGCCCGATCCGGTCGATACCTTGCCGATGTAAGGCAGAATCTCCAGCGCACCGGAGACGCCGCCGACCATACCGTCGGCGACCAGCTTATTGAGCGCCGCGAGCGCGTCATCGCGGCGCATGCCGGAGCCGATGGCCTTATTGATGGCGGCGCGGATCGACGCCTCGCCAATCTTGCGCCCGGCCTTGTCGCGCTCGGCAAAGGCTGTGTTGGCGAGCAAGCCGATCTCTTCGTCGTAATTCATGGCGTTACGCATCGGCTCGCGCAGGGTGTAAGCGGCCGCCACCGTTCCCGCGACAACCGCCGCGCCGCCGCGCAACATGCGCTGGCCGCGCTCAAGGTTGGCCGCCGCCCGCGCCGCCCGCTGTTGCTCGGCAGTGAGGCGGCCCATTTCGTTGGTCAGTTGCTCCACCCGCCGACGGGTGCGCTCGGCGGCTATCGCTTGTTGCTGCATGGACAGCGTGCCGCTTCGGGTCAAGCGATTGTAAGCTGCCTCGGTGCGCTGGATTTCGCGCCGTATGGCATGTTCTGAGCGCATTCCCAGCGTTATCCGGGCGGTTGCCAGGCGCTCGGTTTCGGTACGCTGCCGCCCCATGCCGCGCCGCGATTCATCGCGCCCGCGTTGTTCATCCCGCCGGGCGCGTTCGCTAGCCCGGCGGATCGCCTCCATCTCGCGCCGCGCCGCCTGCTCCGCCCTGCGTAGAGCGGCACTGGCCTCGTCGGCCAGGCGAATTCTCAACTCGACATCAACCGACATGAATCAACCCCGGAAACACATTCATGCCGGGAGTCTACGGGGGCGCGTCGGGGCTGTCAGGGCGGGAAATGTTTCATGCCGGGCGCTGAAAACAAAAAGCCCCGCCTGGCGAAGCGCCAGGCGGGGCCAACTTCGAAAGATGCTTGTTCAGGGCTCGGCAAGCGCCGCCGGTTCGCCCTTGTGATTGATCAACTCGTTCTTCAGCGCCTCCTGGATGATGCGGAAGACAGCCAGCAGCGCGCGATGCAAATCCATTAGCGAGATCTGGATGGGGCCTTTGGCGTCATGCACGGCGGCTTGCCCGGCCAGTTGCGCGAGCGTCACCAACAGGGCGTCGGCCCGCAGCAGCAGATCGACGCCATCATCGGAGAGGCGGTAGGGGTAGCGGGCGTCGAGTTCACTCCAGGCGGCGCTCATTGGACACCCCCTTTCTGACCGAACAAGCCGACGTCGCGCATGCGGCGGCGGCAGGCGGTGATGGAGCCGACCGAGGCATGGCCGGTGAGGCCAATCAACTGCGCCCGGCTGTAATCCGGGTGCTGCATGATCGCCCGCCAGCGCGGACGGATGGCGTAAAGGGCGTTGGCTTCGCGTTGCAGGGCGGCGGCAAGCTGACGCTCCATATCGCGGAAGGCATTGAGAAACCGGATTTTCCAGAGCAGCGCCTCGCGGCCCGTGAATCCCATTGCCAAGAGGGCAAAGCCGTCGTGGGTCAGGTGGTATTCGGGGAGGCAGCGACCCGTTGAGTCAGTGTAGGTGCTGGCCGCAAAATTGCGGTCAGCAAACACCGAATCATTGAGTTCGGAGAGCAGATTTTTGATGGTTCGCAAAACGGTGTCGTGCCGTTTTTTGAAGCGCTCGGCCACCTTGCGGCTGGTGGTGTAGATGCGTTCGCCTTCGCGCTGCACCAGCAGCGTTTCGGGGAAAAGGTCTGGATGTTGTGCGTTCATGGTTTGCTCCTTATGAAAAGACTTAAAGGCCCGGTTTCAAGCGGGTGGGCGGATGTTGAAACCCCGTCATAAGTCGGGTGCGCAGCCTTGCGGTATGCGCCATCCGCCCAGAGAAACGATGGACGTAAAAAATCCACGTCTGACGGGCGCGGACTACCGCTTATGAATTGGAGGTTTCAAACTCCGTGCCGCTACTGTAGCACGAAATCGGACACGTTGTCGTTTTTGAATTTCCGTTTGAAAACCCGGTTATTCGATGTACAATAACCATCATGTACACCGTCATCGAACCGCCCACCTACTTGCGCAGCATCAGCGGCATCTGGACTGATGAACAGGCCGCGAAATTTGTTGACTTCATTGCCGCCGAACCGGAGGCCGGGGTGGTCATTCCCGGTACGGACAGCTTGCGCAAGGTGCGCTGGACGCGCCCCGGCATGGGCAAACGCGGCGGTGTGCGCGTCATCTACTTCAATCGGCCTGATCGTGGCGAGGTGCGGCTGGTGATTGCCTACGCGAAGGGCAAATTCGACAACCTGCCCATTGATTTTCTGAACCGCCTCAAGGAGCAATACGATGTCTGAGCACAATAAACCCGATGCTGAGATGCTGCAATTCATGGCCGATCTGGAGCAGGGTCTCAAAGAAGCCTTGGCGGGAGAAGGCCGCGTGACGACGGGGGCGGAAATTGCCCGCCGCACGGGCGGACGCCCACCGCTTGCCGTGCACAAGGAGCCGGTCACGCTACGCATGGAGCCTGACTCGCTGGCGCGCTGGCGAGCTTCCGGCAAAGGTTGGCAAACCCGTGCGGCGGCGCTTCTGGCTGCTCACGCGCCCTGACAGCGATTTGATACCCGGCTTTACGGCGGGCGATAAGCCCGTGGCAACTGGCTTCTGGCCAATTCGCTTTCGTAGCTGGCCCGGCAATGCTCCGGGTCGCGGAACAGCCAGTTGATGAATCGCTCCGTCCGTTTCCAGCCGTTACGGTGGGCACGGGCGGAAACGGTTTCGTCGGCCCAGCCGCCCAGGAGGGTGTTGAGGAACTGGTCGAGGGCGATGAGGATTTGCCGCAGGCGATGATTCATAGCGATTGCGCCGTGATAAAGAGGTTGTCCAAATCCGCCTCGGTCAGGCCAAGCTCGGCGGCCAGCCCGGCAATAAGGGGGTTGGCGCGTTCAATGGCGGTGGCGAACTCCCACTCGATCCGCGCCGCTTCGCCCGTCGCGCCGGATTGGGCGGCAAAGACGGTTTGCACTTGTTCGTACAAACCCGCCGAGAGGAGCGCCAGCCGGGCCTGCCGGGGGGTGATGGCGGCGGGAATGACCGGGGCGGGTGCGGGTAGTTCCGGCGGCGTCTCCGAGAGCCATGCCGGGATCGGGCCGAGGCCGTTGTAGTGCTGGCCTTGAACGTCGGCACCAATGCTGTAGGTCTGGCCGCCAGCGACCCGGTACAAGGTGTCGCGCCGGTGGTCGGCGATGATCTCCCAGGCGCTCCCTGTCCAGCGGGCGACGCTGCCCGCCGGGGTTTCGGGCGGCGCGGCCAATACCGCATCGCCGGGGATGTTGTAGTTTTCCGGGTCATCCGGGAAGGCGCGGGCGATGGCTGTAAAGACATAACAGCCGTCGGCATCCAACTGGTAGCAAGGTTTGGTCTGCATGGATTTGTCCTAACGAAATTTGCGCCCGCTCATCGCCGCCGCCAGTTCGGCCAGCAGGTAGAGCTTCTTCAAGGGCATGGCTTCAATGACCGGCAAGGGCTGGTGCAAGACGTGGGTTACGAGGCCGATTCCGGCAAGGATTCGGGCGACTTTTTTTGCAGCGCCTCCTCCCGCGTTTCAGCCGGTTCGGCTTCGTCGGCGTCCAGCAGTTGATCGGCCAGGCGGCTGGCGGCGAGGTAGTCGGGGCCATGCAACTGCTGAATCAGGCTGATGTCGGTGCCGGAGAGGTTGGCGATCAGGTGCTGGCGCTGCAAGACGCCGCCCTTGTAGTCAAAGGCGAGGTAGTCGGCGGCGATGGTGTGGTCGCGGAAAGTGAGGCTGTCGACGGTTTTTTTGCCAAAGGTGAGCGGGTGTTTCAGGGTGAGTTTGGGCATGGTTTCCTCTTATGCGGCGGCTTGCAGGGCATTCTTCAGGGCGTAGCCTTCCAGCGCCCAGATTTTTTCTTTGGCGTTTTCTCTAGCGATCCGGCGACCCAAGGCTTCGTCAAAGTTTTCCGGGCTGGCGCAGGCGCTTTCGCCTATGACATTGAAGCTGTTTTGCAATGTCAGGCAACAGACCGTCAGCGTGGTGCCAGGGAAAACGTGATAAGCCTCGCCGACGATAACTTCTTCAATGCGCTGGGGTGTGATGCGGGGGGCCGTCAGGTTTTTGGCCTGGATTTCCTGTTCAACGGTGTTCATTTTTTATCCAATCTGTTCCGAAGTGTTGGCCATGATGGTCATCTTGGTTTCACCGTCATCGACCGGAATCGGCTCGGTGACGAAGGCTTGCGAGAGCAGGTACACCCGGCCATCGGCGAGGCGCACGGTCACGTCTTCATCCTTGATGGCGTTCAGGGCCAGCACGTCAGCGCCGGGCAGGAGGTTGATGTTCAATTCCAGCTTGGCCGGGGTGCCGGATTCGGTATAGCCGCCATCTTCGGCGAGCCGCCCGCCCTTGTGTTCGCGTTTGACGCCGCTGGGCGTGAAAGAGCCGGGTTTTTCGGCGAGCGGCAGTTTGCCGATGGAGGGCACGCTGACGGTGCGGATGTTGTTGATTTGGGCCATTGGGGCCTCCTGTCAAAATCAGTAAAGGGGAACCGCCTTCTTGAACTGGCTGCGTCCAGCGAGGATGTAGAAGGGGCTGTTGATGACCGGCGCATCCTTGAAATTGAAGCGGCTGGGATTGTCCGGGTCTTGTTCGACGATCAGGTTGGCCTTGTAATAGTCATAGGCTTGCACCCAGCCGTATTCAGCCATCAAGGCGTGCTTGTAGAGTGAAAGCAGGTAGGCGCGGACGCTGTCCTCGGTCGTGATCGGCAGACCGGGCCGGTAGCCTTCGTTGGTCTTGGCGGCGACGGTGCCGCGAAACCGCTGGATGGCCCCGATGCGCTGCTCGTAGCGGATACGCTCCATGACTTCGGCGACGTTGATGTCCAGCCAGGCGTCATCGGCGCTGCCGTCGGAGCGGTACTGGTACATGGAAATCAGCCGTTTGATGTAGAGCGAGCCGTCCTTGCCGGTTTCCAAGAGGCTGACGCCCTTGAACAGGAGGCTGTTGCCCTGGCTGAAATCATTGCTGGCGATGTCGCCCAAGAGGCCGGGGAGCGGCGTGCCTTCCAGCGAGATGACGGGGTTGTTGTACAACCGGGGCGCGGCGGCGGCGCAGATCGTGGCGGCGGCTTCCCACGGCGTTGGCGGGGCGAAGCCCAGCCAGGCGGTGGCGAGATGTTCGTAATTCTTGCTTTCGCCCATACTGGCGGCGGCCTCGAAATCGCCCCGGAAGGCGGCAAAGGCGCGGAACCCGGCTTGCACCGGCACTTTGTAGCGGCGCTGGCTCTCGGCGTGCCAGGCGGCAAGCGTGGCGGCGTCGTTGATGCCCAAGGCCACATAGCGGAACCAGTGTTGCCCGATCATGGCGGGCAGGTCGCCGGGCAGCGGGTCGCCCGCGCCGCCGGTCATCGCCGAGAGCGCCACGGTCAGACCGGCGGGGATGGCTTCGCCAAAGAGCGAGAGGCGCAGGTCGATGGCATTGCCAGAAGTGCCTTTGTGGCGGGCGGTGAGCGTTACCGTACCGGCATCGGCGCTGGCCGTAACCGGCATATCCGGCCCGGCGGCGTTCACGGCGGCGGCGATGGCCGTGGCGGTTTCTACCGGGGTGTCTGTCGCGCCAATACCGATGATGACGGGTTTTTGCGCGACATAGAGGGCCAGCGTCCCGCTGGCCGTGGCGGCGGTCGATACCGTGATTTCGCCGCTGGCGGCGACGCCCGCCGGGTTGTCGGCATAGGGCAGCAGCCACAGGTCAAACGTCGGGTCGACGTTGCGGTAGCGGGCGGCCATCTGCGCCAGCATGGAACCGGCCCCGGCTTTCTTCCGGGCGTCCTCAATGCTGGCGACGCGGATCACTTCGCCAACCGGGGCGTCGCCTTCCGGCAGCTTCTGGCCGACCAGCAACACGACGGGCAGATCGCCGGAGAGTCCGGCCATGCTGCCGTCGATTTCGATGTATGCGCCGGGGTAACGCAGCGCCTGGGGAATTTCGTTGTAGGTGATAGTCATGAGGTCTTTCCTCTCACTTGGTCAAAATTGAGCCGGTCAAAGCCCGGCGGGTCGGGCAGGTAGTTGGCGATCAGGGCGGTGAAGTCGTAGCGGTCGCGCCAGTAGAGGTCGCCGTCGGTGTATTCGAGCACCTGGCCGCCAGCGAAATTGATGGGGCGCACGTCGGGTTCGATTTCCCAGCCGAGCAACTTGTCTTTCACCGCCCGGCGATACTTCAAGAGAGAATCGTCGGTATCGCCCGGCGCGTGGCTGCGGGTGTTGGTAATGGCAATCACCACATCGAAGGCGAGCGTGAGGTTTTCGGCACGTTCGCCCGCGTGGTGAACCCGGTCAGCGGCGCGGACGATCCAGGCGGCGGGCAAGGGCAAGGCTTCGGGGCGCAGCCGGGCGTATTCCGCCGCGCCCGCAACCTGCCGGAACCAGATGCCGTCGAAACCGGCGGGCGGCTCCGAGAGATGGGCGATCAGGGGCGTGAGCGAAATCATGGGCAGGAAACCCCGCCCCGGTAGCGCGGCGGGGCGGATTCGATGACCACCGGATCATCCGGCGCGGCAGGCAGAGCGGCGTCCGGCGGCAGCAAATCAAGTTCGCCCCGGCCAAAGGCGGTCAGCATCTTGATTACGCCGTCGTAAGCGCGCTGCACTTCTTCTGTCATGCGTTCTGCGCCTTGCAGGTAATAGATGGCGACCGTGGAAGAGAGCCGCGCCAGCAGCGTGCTCTCTACCGTTGCCGGGATGCCGTAGGAGAGCAGCAGGGCGTTGGCGTCATCAAGCGCCTTGTCGATGGCGTCCAGCGCCAGGGCGGCGGTTTGCTGATCTTCCGCGTCAAGGGCGGATGCGTCGCCGCCTTCGATCAGGCGGCGCAGCGTGTCGCTATCGAGCATCGCCCGGTCGGCAGGCACGGCCAAGAGCTTCAAACGCTGGGCGTTGCAGCGGGCAAGAAGATCGGCGCGGGTGGCGAAAGCCATGATTTACTGCGCGGCCTTTTTGGCGGCAGTTTTTTTGGCGGGCGCATTTGCCGGAGTGCCGGAAACGCCGCCGTTGGCGCTATCACCTGCCTCTTTGGGGGCCTCCCAATCTTCGGGCGGCGTTTCCGACACCTCCAGCATCTGCTCTTGTTTCAGGCGGGCGGCGGTAGCGGCGTCGGGTTCTTCCACCTTCTGCCATGCCTGATTGAATTGAATGCCGCAGCGAAAGAACGAGGTTTGGCCGGTCTTGGGCTGCACGCGGATATACAGGGTTTTCGTGGTCATTGGATTCTCCTCACCCTCTCCGCCCGCCCTTCTCCCACAAGTGAGAGAGGGGCGGGGGTTCGGGTACTGCTCTCGGCGGGGGGGGGTTATGGGGTTACATCCAGGGCGTGACGATCAGCGACACCTTGTTGTAGTTGGTATTGCTGGCCCCGGCGGCGTTTTGCTGGGCTTTCAACAGCGCCTCGGCGGCGGCCATGTTGTCGGGGCCGGTAATGAGGGTGTCGGGAACGATGCCCAGCTTGCGGCCTCCGTCGCCGGTGAATTTCATCATCGCGGCGTAGGCGGCATTGAAGTTGGCGGCGTTGAGTTCGGCCTTGCTGCCGAAGGCGCATTGCCAGAAGCCGTAAGCGGCCTCGCCGCGCCAGCGCCCGCCGAAGCTGTAGACGTCCAGATCGAACACGCTGGTGTTTTGGGTGGAGGTCACGCTGTCAAACTGCGCGGCCATGCGCTCTTGCAGGTAGATGGGGCTGGCGGCGCGTTTGGTGCAGAGCAGAATCCACGGCGCGCCGGTGCCGACCTGCATGTTGGAGACGCCGACCGCCGCGCCGCTGCCGTCTTCGTTGGGGTGCACCGGGTGTTCGGCATCGAAGAAATACTGGCCGTCGTAGCAGATGCTGTTCCAGCCATCATTGAGCGCCTGGAAGACCAGGTCGTTCTTGAGATCGGTGGCGGATTGCCCGGCGGATTCGGCCAGCGTGCCGTATTGGCCGATGTTGTCGTCTTCAATGTCTTCACGCTGCACGTCGACCGTGGTTTCAAACTTTCTGTTGACCACGATGGCGGCGGTTTCCTTGAATTTCTTGTGCAGGCGCGAGCCCACCCATTCACGGAAGGCGGGGAACTGGCTCAACCATTCGTAGGTGTTGGATTTGCCGTTGCTCTTGACCAGCTTGGCGATTTTCTTCCAGTCATCGGGCGAGAGCGCGAGGCCCGCGTTCCAGCGGGCAATCAGGGTGGTTTTGAGAGCGTCGATTTGCGCTTGCGTGATGGCGTTTTGCGGCATTGGATTCTCCTTTGTTGTCGGGGCGTAGGGGTCAGGCGCGGGCGGCTTTGGCCTTGACGAAGTCGTCAGCCGATACGCCCATGCGGCTGCACATGGCGAGTTCTTCGGCGGTGAGCACGGCATGGGTGTCTTTGCCATCGGCTTGGCGGGTGAGCGGCACCGGCTTTTTGGCGTCCAGAATCCTGGTCAGCGCAGAGAGCGGCAAATCCTTCATGGCCTCGCGCTCGGCGGGCGTGATGAGCGGCTTGTCGCCGCCACAGGCGGCGGTGAGCAAGTCGTCTTTTGTCTTTTGCTCGGCGGCCAGCGCGGCGGCGGCTTTCTCGGCTTCGGCTGCATCCATCTTGGCTTTGAAGCTGTCGCGCTCGGCAGTCAGGGCGGCAACCTCGGTTTTGAGGGTGTCGCGCTCGGCGGTCAGCGCCGCCATGTTGGTCTTGAGGCCGTCACGCTCTGCCGTGAGTGCGGCCACTTGCTTTTCGTCAGCCATCTCGGCCTCCTGTGCGGTGGGTGAAAGGGGGGTGTCGCGCTTCAGGCCGACCGCGCCCAGATCAGACAGGGCCGGGTTGTTGGTGAGCGCCACGGAAATGAGTTGTTTGATCGCGCCGTTTGCCGGGTCGAAGTAGAAATAAGGGGAGCTGTAGCGGTATTCTTTTTTGGCGATGGCCTCCGACGCTTTTGGAGTCCAATCAACATGGGCGTAGAGGCCCTGCCCCGGCACATAGGTGAGGCGGTCGATCCAGCCAGCCGCCCGGCTGTCGCCGTAACAGCTTCGATGCTCATAGTCGTAGAGAATCGGCTTGCCGCTCGCGTTGAAGCGGGCGATCAGGGCGGCGGCAATAGCCGCGTCCATCCGCCAATCGCGGATTTCGCCGCCGGTAACGCTGGCCGGACGGCCATCGTCGGCCCGAAACACGCCATCGGGGAACAGGTGCGCGTTACAGCCCGCCGGGTAGCCGGTGGTGTCGGCGTCCAGCGCCAGCACGAGGGCGGCGGCGTTGGCAGGCAAGGCGGGTTTGTTTTGCGGCATGGCGGCTCCAGATCAGTTGCCGCTATTTTTCCCGCCGGGGCGGGGGCCGTAACCGCTGGAAATATTTCGCGCGCGGCTGATCGGGCCGACCGCCAGAAACGCGCTACAAGGCGCGGGCGGCGGCGCGAGGCTATCAAGGCTCGGCCAGAGGCGTTTCAGCGCCTTTCAAAGGGCTTTCAAATGGGTTTTCGGGCCATTCGCCGGGCGGGCGCTCTGGCGATTCCGCCCGGCGGGTAAAAAAAACCCCGCCGGGGCGGGGTCAAAGGGGGGCAAAGCCCCAGGGAGGAAGCGTTAAAACAAATCCATCTGCCCGCCGCTGCCGGGTTGGCTATCCGCCGCGCCCCGGCGGATGTTGCTGATCTGCCGCCCGGTGAGCCGGTAGGCAAGCGCCTGGTCGCGGATGGAAAAGGCTTTGGCGGCGCTGACGATGGCGGCGTTGCGCGCGACCTGCCAGAGCTTGTCGACCTTGGGCAGGCTGACGCGCCCGGCGGCGTCGGTGTGCGGGGCTAGAGTCAGCCGCAGCCGCGAGAGTTCGTCCGCCGTGAGGCCAATGGCCGGGCCGTGGCCTACCGGGATGTTGATATTGACGCCGCCGCGCGCTTCCAGCCATTCCCGCGCCCGCGCGGGGCCGAGCGCCTTGACGACGGCTTTCAAGACCGGCGGCAGGAGCGCGAGGAGTTCGGGCGGGGCGGGGGGCCAGGTGAGCATGATGGTTGGCAAACTCAGGCAGCCCGCAGCATCCAGCCCTTGAGGCTTTCAATAAGCATTTGCCGCTCGGCGGGGAGAAGGCTGTCGAGATTGCCGATGTCCCGCCCGGTCTGCCGGGCGGCGAAGGCCAAGAGCGCCGGACGGGAGGCGTTGGCGACCTTGCCCGCTTCGCCGAGCTTGCCCCACAGCCGCACGATATGGGCGATGTCGGGCGGCGTCGCCTGTCGCTGGCCGCCGGTCTTGAATACCTGCCTGTCACGCGGCCAGCCCCGGCGTTCGTAATCGGCCAGCACGGCGTTCAACATCGGCGTCGTCATGGTCAAGGCCGAAATCTTGTCGCCGGAACGCCGAGCGCCGTGACGGGAAAGCAGGTCACGGTGGCTATCATCCGACCAGCCGGGGAGGTTTTTCATAGCCCAGGTCTTGGCGATGCCGACCAACTGGATCAGGTGTTTGGCAAGGCTGCTCATGTCAGCGCCCTCCGCTCCTCGGTTCCGCCGATGCCGCGATTCATGCGCGCGCGGTTACCGGCCAGACGGCCCAACAACAGGTCGCCCACTTCATGCGCGCGCAGGTTGCGGCCCCGGTTACGGTCAGTATTCTTGAGTGTTTCAAGCGCCGGGTAGCGGACGGCGACGTAAGCGTTGATCGCGGCTTCTTCTTTCTCGTTGCTGGCAAAGGCTGCGATCTTGCTGGCCGCGATGTCGACCCAGCCCTCGCAAAACAGGTCGGCGCGGCGGGTTTTGATGGCCGGTTTGCAACGCTTGAGGGCGGTTTTGATGTGCGCGGCGCGCGCCTGCCGGACTTGCCGCAGGAGTACGGCAAAGGCGTATTGCGCGACCTCCGGCCCTGCACCAAGGCCGATAAAATTCCACTCGGCCCGCCGTGCCTGCCAGTTCGGCGCAAAAAGCAGGCGGCAGCCGAAGGCGTCGGCGATGTGCGCCGCAAGGCTGTTTTCCCAGATCGGCGGCTTGGCCGTGGCGCTGGATTTGGCCCGCCGTTCGCTGGCTTCGGCGGCTTCGATATCGAGATCACCGATGTGGTGCATCTCCATCAGCTTCTGCGCCTGGCGGAGCGCGGCGGCGGCTTCGTGTTGATTGCTGCTGGCCGAGAGGGCGAGGCACTTGCGAATTTTGTCGATGATCTTGTCGCGGTCATTCATGGCGGACCTCCAACATGGCGTCGGCAAGGGTGTAGGCGTCGATTACGTAATTCCCCACCCCGCCTTCGGCTCCCGGTCGCGCCAAGAGGCCAGTCAGCGCGGCCTTGGCGAACTCGTCGCGCAAGGCGCGCTTGAGCGCCCGGTTTTCATTTTCCAGGCTGCGGTTGATCCTTGCCAGGACGTCGGCGTCGGCGGTGTCCATCACGCGCCCCCCTGGGCCAATTCCGCCTCAAACGGCGTGACCACAAAATCCTCGCCCTGAATGATGGCAAGGCCCGGCACGCTGGCGACAGCTTCGGGTTCGTTCAGGATGGCGTCTTTGTTGACCTCCGATTTTTCGCGGATGAAGCGGGACAGCCCCAGGCGGCGCAGCAGGTCAAGCACGGCCTCGGCCCCGGTGACGCGCACCGAGGGCGGGCGCAAGCGCCAGGCGATTTCGCCGGTGGTCAGGGCAGCAGTTTTGACCTTGCCGTTTTGGGTCAGCGCGTCACGGTTGGCTTCGGCCCAAATCTGGACGCCCGCCGTCAGGGCGTCAACTTGATCCTTGAGCGGTTGGGCGTCGGCCTCGAATCGTTCTTTGACCACGGCCAACTGGTCGTTCATGTCGGCATGGATGCGGGTGATTTCGCGGGAGAGTTCGCCGATGCGGGCGATTTTCTGCGCCGCCTGCTCGCGGGTCTGCGGCGTTTCGACCGGCGCGGCGGCGGTCTTGATGCGGGTCTTGGGTTTGGCGGTGGCCATTCTCGGTTCCTTTCAGAGATCAACGGGTTGGTGTTGGTGGCAAACACGGCCCGCCGCCGCCCGGCAGGTGACCCAGACATCGGGGCAGCCTTTCAGGATCAGGTGCGGGTTGTGGTCGATTTCGATATGAGTGTGACCGTGGTCGCGGTAATCGACTGCAAAAACGCGGCAGCCCATGCGGCGCAGTTGGCGGATGGCATCAGAGGCTTCCCGGATGCGCTCGACAAAGTAGGGGGTGAACACTGCCGGGGCGTGGTCGAGGCGAATGAGGTTCATGGCCGCCCCCTAGGCTACCGATTGCAGGCATAGCGCCTGTTTGGCGACGGCGTCGACCAGTTTCACGTCCAGCGGGCGGCTTTGGCGAAATTCGCGGATGGCGGCGATCAAGCCTTCGACCAGCATCCGCGCCGAGCCTTTGCAATAGGTGTAGAGACGTGCGATTACGTCGTCGGCAACTTCTTCCGCGCCGAATGCGCTTTGCACCAAGGCGGCAGCGTCGTCTGCCGTGATGGCGCGTACCGTTTCGGGCCAGAAGCCGGTGCGGCTGCGGATTTGGTCGAATTGGCCGTGGGCGGGTTTGATGATGCCGCTCAAGTGTTCGGTGCCGCAGAGCACGATGCCGATGTTGGCGAGGTCTCGAATGCGGCGGATGGTGTGCAACTGGTGCGGCGTCAAGGTTTCGGCTTCGTCGACGATGATGAGGCTGTCGGTGTTTTTGAGGCTCGCCACGACTTGATCGAACTTGTCGGCGATGCTGCCTTTCTCCAGCCCCGCCACCATGCGGGCGAGCAGCTTGGTGAGGCTCTGCGGTGTCATCGTCGGCGTGGCTTCGATGATGTAGGTGTTGGGGTGCGTGGCCGCGTAATGCCTCACCGCAAAGGTTTTGCCGGTGCCGACATAGGCCGAGAGCACGGCAAAGTTGCGGTAGCGCCGGGCCATGTCGCAGGCGATGTGGGCGAGGCGAAAGACGCTGGTTTCGACCGGGGCAATGACCTGCCCGTTGGTTTCATCGGCATGGCGCATGGCGGATTCGACTTTGGCGAGCAGGGGCGTCGGGCTGGTGGCGTAGACGCCTTTGATGATCTGATTCAAGCTGCTGCCGCTGATGCGGGCGAGCCTTGCGAGCGCGGCCTGGGTATAGGCGCGGTCGGCGATCCATTGCTGGCAGCGTTCGATCAGGGCGGCGTCGGCGGCGCTGTAGTGGGCGGGCCAGCGGGTTGCGGTGGTTTCAGTCATGGTTTTCCTCTTGGTTAAAGGTCAAAGAGCTTGATGTTGTCGTCGCTGGCGTCTTCCAGCAGGCGGGTGCTTGTTCCTGCCAACAGCGCGCCGTCGGCCATCACGTCGGCATCGACCAGCAACCCGGCGCGGGCCTTTTGTTCGTCGATCTTCTTTTCCAGCCGCTTCAAGGCATCCGCCGCCCGCGTCTGGCGCTTTTCTTCCAGGCGCGTGCTGTCGATGGCGTCGATGGTCTTGACCAGATGCGCATCGCAGACCCAGCGGCCTGCGGGGGTGCGGATCACGCCGACGGCGTTATCCATCAGGTCGTATTCCAGGAGCAGCTTCTGGCCGTTGAAGGCGTGCAGATCGGGGTGGCCGTAGACGCGCTTGCCGTGCTTGACTGCGGCGCGGCGCACGGTGAGCAGCACGGCCTGGCGCTTCAATTCGGTAACGCTGCCGACGGGCGGGATCGGCTGTAACTGCGCCCACAGTTCGGCGCGGGTGATACGCTCATCCTCCGGGTGCGGGCGCTGGACGTAGCGGGCGATCCAGGCATCCAGCGCGGCGGCAAATTCAGAGAGCGACGGCAGTTGCAGCCGCCCGGCCTTGACCTCGGCGACGGTGCGATTCAAGGCCTCGTCGGCCATGTCCGGCCCGCAATAGACATCGGGCCGCCAGAGCTTCAGGAAATCGTCCCTCATGCTGCGGAAGAAACGCTCGATCCAGCCCTTGCCATGCGGGTTGCCTGGAATGGCGTGGATGATCTGGGCGATCCCGGCGCGGGCGTAGAAGCCGGTCAGGTCATCGGACATCAGCCGGTTTTTATGGCCGGAGCCGTTGTCGACATAGAGGAATGGCGGGACGTGGTTCCACTTCCCGAAACACTCGGCCCACATATTCTGCACGGCGTAGGTTCCTTCGTGCTCGTCAGCCCGCCAATGCACCGGGTAGCGGCTGCGCATGTCCATCGCCACGGTGAGTTCAGGCCGCCAGATGTCGCCGGTCATGGGGTGGGCAAGGTAGACGTCGGCCCGGTAGCCGTCGGCGACATAGACATCGCCGGGCAGGGCGTTTTCCGTGCTGCGGCGGATGTAGGCTTTCTCCGTCAGGCGGTAGAGGTTCTTGCCGATCCGCGCCGGGCTGTTGCGCCCGTACATGGCGGGGACGCCGGTGAGATAGCCGCGTACCTGATCGTAAGTGACGGCAAAGCGGTCGACCTCGACCAGACGGCGGTGTACGGCGCTCATGTCGGGCTTGGAAGGGGCGTTGAAATATTCCAACGCTGGCCCCCACCAGCCTGCCGCTTCGACGACGCGGCCTTTGTGGTCGGGAAGCAGCGCATTGACGCCGCCCTCACGATAGGCGGCGAGCCAGCCGCACAGCGTGGCCCGGCCCGGCATGGGCCGGTCTTTTTTGGCGGCAACCGGCAGCATCGCCGCCACATGCGGCGGTAGCGCCAGGGCGCTGGCCCGTTCCAAAAACAGGCCGACGGCGGTGTTTTGCGAGAGGCCCTGTTCCGTCAAGCCGCGCACATAGAGCACCAGCGTTTCCCGCGCCAAGGCTTGCCGCCGGGCGGACTCGGAGGCTTCGCGCCACGGGTCGCGGGCCTTGAGCGCAATAACCTGCGCCACCGGTAACACCGCAGGCATGGACCGCCCGCCGGTCTCAATGCGTTTGACCATCGCCGCGCCTTTCATGGCTTATGCCTCCTTGTTGCCGGAACCCTTGGGACGCCCCGGCCCACGCGGGCGGGCGGCTTCGCGCTTTTCCTGCCGCAAGGCTTCCTCGGCGGCGTGGCGGTTTTCGATCAGGGGATAATTGAGGAGCCAGTCCCGTGCCTCGGCCAAGGTCAGCACATGCTCGCCAGTGGGGCGTTGCGGCAGCCCTTCCGGGCTGCGGGCGCGAATGTGTTCGACCAGATCAAGGGCGCGGGCGGCCAGCGTGTTAGCGGTGATCCACAAGGTTTCAGCTTGTAGCTGGCCTTCCGGCGCGGCGATTTCGGTTTCATCAAAGAGCCTTTGCAGGCTCATCAAATGGAGTTCGCCGCCCTTTTGCAAGGCCAGGCACTCTTCACGCACGTCCTCGGTGCGGTCGAGAAAGGTCGTAGCGCGGCGCTTGGCCTCGGTCAGACGCTTGAGCTGGAGCGCCTGCCGTTCGATCTCGGCGTCAAGGTTCTTGCTGCGCCGTTCGGCGAGCTTCAAATCCTCGGCCAGTTCGGCGGCTTTGCCTTCCAGTTCGCCGCGCTTGGCGCGTTCGGCTTCGATGGCTTCGTAAGCGGCCTCCAACACGTCATCCTTGTTGCCCGTCTTGGCAATCTGCGCCAGGGCTTCACGCTGGTCTGGCGGCAGTTTGCGAAACTGGCGCAATTCGCGGTAACCGATGCCCATGCGGTTCATGCTTTCCAAGGCTTCTTCGCCGAAGGCGCGGAGGTTGGCGATGTCCTGATTGGCCTTTTCATCGCTTATGCCGAGCAGACCGCAAAACTCAACCCATGTGCCGCCAAACTCCAAACCGTTTGGAGCACGCATACCAGCCATGTGCTTGTAGAGGCCGTTTTCTTTGACGTAGGCCAATTTTGAGACTCCAAACGTTTGGAGCAGACCGCTTGCCGCCGCAAACGCCTGGGCTTGGCCGAGCAGTTGATTGATGAGGTCGCGGCCCTCGGCATCACTGCTGGGCAGCGCCTTGTCTACGACCTCGCTGGGAATTGCCGGTGTTTTCGCCTCAATGACCGCCAGCGCCTGCCGGGTGCCGGGCGTAAAGGACTTGTCTTTTTCATCCGGCATCGGGGAGTGACCGACGGCAATACGCTGGGCGTATAGGGTTTCAGCCAGCGTTGGCTCCGGGGTATGGGCAGCGGCCTCGCCAATGCCGAGGTCGATTTCTGGCTTCTGCGGTGCATCGGCAGTACGCTGGTTTTCAATGGCGAGATCGGCCAGAGAAAAGCCATTGGCGATGGCGAACTCAACCCATGTCGGCTGACGGCCCTTGCCTGTCCAAGTCAGGGCGGGGTTTGTGGGGTGGCGGTACTGGATGGTTGTCATGGTCGCCCCTCGCGCACCATCCAGCTAACCGTTGCCGTGCTACGCTGGAGTTGACGGGCGATTTCGTTGCCACTCATGCCTTCGGCCTTGAGTTCGCGGGCGCGCTGGATTTCTTCTGGCATCACCGGGCGATGCGGAGCGCGCTTGGGTTTGGGCGTCAGGGCGCGGGTGGTGAGAGCCAGATGGGCTTCGAGCAGGGCCAGCAACCGGTCGATCTTGGCTTCGGTGCTGCCCGGCGCGGCATAGCTGCCGGTTTTACGGATGGACGGCAGCACCTCGGCGGTGACCCACTTGCGGAAGGCGTGGGCAGGGGTGCCGGGGTTCATCGCGCCATCCGAGCGCAGGATGATGGCGTAAAGGCCGGACTCGTTAACGACAACGGTTTGCTGCGGGCCCCCAAGGGTGTCTATTATATAGACACCCTTTTCATCGGCATCCAGCTTGCTGGTAGCAACGCGGTGGTTGACGATGCCGATACAGTTGCACACATCCTTGGCGACAAACCAGGGAGCATCATCCTTCATCACCACGTGCACGGCGTGGCTGTCAAAGGCAAAGGCTTGCAGGGCGGTATTCATGGATTTGTCCCTTTGGTAGAATCAGGCGGCTTGCTTCATGCCGAGCGCCACAGCGATTTCGTGTCCCTTGCCATACAGGCCCTTCATCTGCCCGTTGAGCACCAGATACACGGTGTGGCGCTTGTAGCCGCGATCCTTCGCCCATTGGGTGAAGGTGCGGCCCTCGCGTTTGAACTTGGCTTTAACTTGATCTGCGGTCATGGCGTTTTTACCTCGCTTTGTCTGTGTAAGATGATTTAATCAACCAACAATGATTAAATCATCGTTTTTTACCATCGTCAAGGGTAGCTATGGATTTTTTTGAAGAAGCTGCGCTGCGGCTGAAACAGCAACTCAAGGTCACAGAAGACAAAGGTGTTGCGGAATTTCTGGGGATTTCCGCGTCTGCGCTGAACATGCGAAAAAAGCGCGGGAACTTCCCCGAAAAAGAACTTCGCGCCTTGGCGCAGCGCCGCCCAGAGTTGGGTATTGACGTGGACTATGTACTGGCGGGTAGTGTGCTCACGCCGCTACAGCAGCAGAGACTGGAAGACAACCGTCAAGCGGCAATCCGCGCCGGACTGGATGCGGCAACAACACAGTCATTGATTGACGGCATCGCGGCTGCAAACAAGGCCAGCAATGCCCGGCGAGCCGAGGCTTATAAAAGGGTGATAGAACTGCTGGAGTTCATGACGGACGAAGGTGTGGTCACGTCGATACAGCAACTTGAACTTGTCCTTAGGGCTGACCAAAATCAGTCTTGGCAGAAAACACGCGACGCGAGCGTATAGCGTGATGATGCCTCCCCACTGTTAGCCGCTAAAGAAACAATCGAAGCCGGACTTGGCGCACCCAAATACCGTGAACGCCTGAGTGCCGCGCTATTGTCGAGCGTTCCGCAAACTATGGTTGATCGCATAGTCAACAAGATCATTGACCTGAATCGTGCGCGGTTCCGCAAATCGCAAATGCTTGAGATCGTGCATTTGCGGCCTTACTGGCAGAAGCGCGGATCATGTGACGATCCGGGTGATCCTGCTGGATACCAGAAAAGGCAGACGTTTACCGCCGACGATCCTTTTTGGGATAGCCGGAATGCACCGTGGAATTGCACGGCGGAGGATTGCGACTGCTGTGTCAACTCACTGACCCGTACCGAGTTTGAGCGGTATGTACAGGACGGTTGCTCACCAGGCGACGAAGCGGCAGCCAAATTACCAATACTGTGATTAACCAACTGTACCGAGAGGAAATTTGATGTTCCTTTTCACCAAAGAAGGCCGAGATGCCTACTTGACATTCGTGCGGAACCTTCCTTCCCAGATGGTGCTGCTGTCGCCTTGTCTCATTCTTCCAAAGCTAAAAAATTTTGATTGGGTAGCTGTTACAGTGTGTTTTTTCCTTGGCGCGATGTTTTTGTTTGCTGTCATCGCCAATGCCCTACAAATTTTTGATGCTTGTAAGGAATCTGTCAAAAAATCCTGCTGGGGAGTCTTTGAATATCTCTTGGTGATATTGGGTTTCTATGGCGGTTTCGTTGCCGTGATTTTCATGGTGTTTTCTGCGTACCTCCCGAAACCCTGACCGCCCCTTGATTCGTTGCCAAGGATGTTGTTGCCTGCCTTGAATTGAACAGCGGGTCGTCTGCCGCATGGCAGGAAACATTTCCCGCCTAACCCACTGTAGCGCCCCCGCGTAATCTTCAGCCCATCCCTTTGGGTTGAGGTTACGCATGAAAAATTCCCGTTCGCTTGATGATCTGCTGCCGCCGGTAAAGGAGCGGGCGATGTGGCTGCTCAATGAATGCCGGGCGCGGGGGATTGATTTACTGGTGACTTCAACTTACCGCGACCTTGAAAGCCAGGCGGCGCTGTATGCGCAGGGCCGCACCGCGCCGGGTTTGATTGTGACCAATGCCAAACCCGGCATGAGCTTTCATAACTGGCGGGTAGCATTTGATGTGGTGCCGCTGCGGGCGGGCAAGCTGGTGTGGGGCACGACCGGCGATGACGGCAAGCTGTGGCGGCAAATTGGCGAGATCGGCGAAGACGCCGGTCTGGAATGGGCCGGGCGCTGGAAGTCGTTCAAGGAACTGGCGCATTTTCAGTACACGGGCGGCTTGACGCTGATGCAACTGGCGGCGGGGAAAGTGCCGGAATGAAGCTCCGCGAGCTTATCACCGATGCCGGAAGCAACACGCTCTCGCACACCAAGGTCTGGGCCAACATCGGCTATGCCGCCGCGACGGTGGCTTTTGTCAAACTGGCCTGGTCAGGCAGCGGCAATGTGGACATCTGGTGGGCCTACCTCGGCTGTGTGGCCGGGGCCAGTACGGCTTCCAAGTTTTTGTCCTTGCGCTATGGCCGCTCGGAAAGGGATGAGCGCCGTGATTGAGAAACTGTTATCCCCCATCTCGCTGACCGGCAGGGCCATCGCGCTTGCCTTGATGGCGGCCTTGGCGCTGGGCGTCTACACGGCGGTTTCTTCCATTTACGAGGCCGGGCGCGGTTTTGAGCGGGGGCTTTGGCAGGCCCGTGAGGCCGAGGAACTGATCGCCGCCAATGCCGAAATCGCGCGATTAGTCACCGCCGCCCGCGCGGCGGAACAGGCGCATTCGGCGGCGATGGCTGCCGCTGCTTTGTCTTATCAGGAGAAAATCACCCATGAAACTCACCGCCGCGACCGCGTTATCGCTGATCTGCGCAATGGCGCTCTGCGCCTGCGCGACCCCGGCCCCGCCACCACCGGCCAAAACGCCGCTTGTGATCCCGCCGCCCAGACTTCAACCGCCGCCGCCGGAGGTGATGATCCCCCGGCCCCCGGACTTTCTCGACCGACTGCTGAATTTCTTGTCGGCGAAGCCGCCCGCGCCGACGCCGTAGCGGTGCAGCTTGCCGCCTGCCAGACGGTGGTTGTGGCGGATCGACAACAACAGCAACCCCAAGGTGACCCCAAATGAGTGAAGAAAATCGCCGGGACAATTCCCAGATCATGCACAGCATCGGCCAGTTGACTGGCGCGGTGAATGCCATGCACAGCGGCCTGACGGCGCGGATTGAAGACATCAAGAGCGACATCCGGCGCATGGAGGCGGCGCAGTCGGAGCGCATGGACAGGATTGAAGACAGCCTGGGCAACCGCATCGACGGGCTGGAAGAAAGCGTCGGCAAGCGGATTGACGGCCTGGGCGCGCGTGTCACCAGTCTGGAGGCCGAGGATAAACGCCTGATTGAAAAAACCGCCAAACTGGGCGCGCTGGGCGGCGGCGTGGGCGGGGCGCTGGCGGCGGCGGCAGTTGAATTGGTGAGGCGGCTTTGATGGCCCACAGCCCGGAAACCCGCGAGCGTGTGCGGCAACTCTATATTGAAGGGATGCCGATCAACGGCGCGGCGGTGACCTGTGGCGTGGCCTACGATACGGCCCGCGAGTGGAAGCGGCTGGCCAAGGCTAAGGGCGACGATTGGGATACGGCGCGGGCGGCCTACCGCATTTCCGACGCGGGCGTGGATGATCTCAACCGGCAGTTGGTCGAGGATTTTGCCCGCCAGGTGATTACCACGACCCGCGAGCTTGAGGCGGCACAGATTGCCGCCGCTGACAAAGCGACGCTCCTGGCGCAACTGGCGGACGCCTATGCCAAATTCAGCCGCTCGTTTGCGCGGCTGAATCCGCAGTTCTCCGGGCTGTCGGTGGCGCTGGATACCTTGAAGGTGATTGCGGAATATCTCAAGAAACACGATCCGGCGGCGTTGCGGGCGATTCAGCCGCATGTGGAGGATATTGGCGCGGCGCTGGGCAAGCGGTTTGCGTGATGGCGCAAAACCTGATTCAGCGCGTAGAAGCAATGCGGCGTAAAAACCTTGCGGCGGCGAGCGTTTGCGCGGACTGCCGCTTTTTTCTGCCTTCGGAAAAGGCTAATCAGCGGGCGGTGCTGGAGGGCTTTGGCTACTGCCATGCGGAAAACGACCCCATGATCCGTGCCCGGTTTTTCCGGAGTGCCCGATCTTGCTGGCAGGTGCCGTTGCGTTTTGAGGAGCGGCGCGATGCCTGATTTCGCCCTCGCCGACGATTACGCCGATCTAGCCGAAGTCAAAAACCTCGGCGATTTTCAACGCCGCATGGAGGTTTTTGCCGAGGAACTGCGCCAGACCATTGAACTGGAGTGTGAGGCTTTCCCCATTGATCCGGCGGCTTCCCGCGCCCGGCGCGAGCGGGCGGTGGTCGATTACCGTTTTTTCTGTCAGACCTATTTCCCGCACTATGTGCCGACCGGGCATTTTTCGCTGTTCCATGATTTCATTTTCCAGCGCCTGCCGGAATTGATCGACGGCGAGACGGATGCCCGCGAGGTACATCAAGCGCCGCGCGGCGAGGCGAAGTCAACCTATGAAACCCAACTCGGCAGCCTGTGGTGCATCTGCCGGGCGAATTACCTGGCCGAGTTGGTGCCGACAGCCAGCCCGAAAGCCCGCAAGTGGCTGATCGGCATCATCATGAACACGCTGGAGCAGTCGATTGAGATGCTCGAAGCGATCAAGGCGGAACTGGACAGCAACCCGCGCCTGGCCGCTGACTTCCCCAAGGCGGTGGGACGTGGGCGCATCTGGCAGGCGGCGACCATCGTGACGGCCAATGGTATCAAGGTGCGGGTGGGCGGCTCCGGTAAAAAGATGCGCGGCATGAGACATGGGCCGCACCGCCCTGGCCTGATTTTTCTCGACGATCTGGAAAACGACGACAACGTGCGCCAGAAGGAGCAGCGCGATGCCTGCGAGAATTTCGTCATCAAGGCCGTAGTCGGCTTGGCTGGCCCAGCGGGCGGCATGGATATTTTCTGGGTCGGCACCTCGCTCCATTACGACGCGGCGATCAATCGTGTATCCCGCAAACCGGGCTGGCGGCGCAAGGTTTTCAAATCCATTGCCACCTGGCCTGATCGTATGGATTTGTGGGCGCAGTGGGAGGGCATCTATACCAGCGCCGCCGCCAGCGATGAAGATGGCGCGCAGGAAAAAGCCGAAGCCGCCGCCTTGGCCTTCTACCGGATGAATCGCGCGGCAATGGAGGCTGGGGCCGTGGTGTCATGGCCCGCCGTGCGGCCCTTGTATCGCCTCATGTGCATGTATGCCAGCGACCACGATGCTTTCAATCAGGAGCAGCAGAACGAAGCGGGCAACGATGACACGGCCCCGTTCAAGACCGTCCAGTTCTGGGTCGACCGGCGCGATGACTGGCTGTTCTTTGGCGCGATAGACCCGTCGCTGGGCCGGAAGAACAGGAAACGCGACCCCTCGGCGATTCTGGTCGGCGGCTTCTCCCGCGAGTCGATGACGCTGGACGTGGTGGAGGCCGACATCGCCCGCCGCGTGCCGGATTTGATTATCAGCCGGGCGATTGAATTGCAGGCCGAGTATCAGTGTCTCGCCTGGGGTGTGGAGACGGTGCAGTTTCAGGAATTCATGTACACCGAACTCTTGAAACGCGCCGCCTTGCAAGGCGTGGCCTTTCCCGGCATTCCGCTGAATGAGGACGTGGAGAAGGAACTGCGCATCATCAGCCTGCAACCGCATGCCGCCAACGGCAAGATCAGGCTGCACCGCTCGCAGGGCGTGATGATCGAGCAGTTGAAATTTTGGCCGGAGGCCGACCACGACGACGGGCCGGATTGCCTGGAAAAACTCTGGCGGCTGGCGACGCAGTTTGCCGGGGAATGGCGTTACACGCCGGTGGCGTCGCTACGGGGCCAGGGTGGCCGGGCCGCCATGACGGGCTTTTCTGACGATTGGGATGATGATGAGTAAGAAACGGAAGACAGAGGTCAGGAATCAGGTATCAGAAAAGGCCAAACCCGCTGCCGAATTGCAGGCTGGGGCGCGTTCGGCGCAGGGCTACAGCCTCAATTACGCCAGCGTCAATACGCTTGATCCCTCGCGTCTGGCCAGCGCCTTCGCCGCCGCCGATCAGGGCTTTATCACCGATCAGGCCGCCCTCTTTGAACTGGTCGAGGAACAGGATGCCCACATTTTTGCCGAACTCGGCAAACGCCGTCGGGCGGTCACCGGCCTGGGCTGGCAACTGCATCCGCCGCGCGACGCGACGCAGGCCGAGATCGACCGCACCGAAGAACTTGCCGATCTGCTGCGGGCCATCCCGCACTTTGAGGATGCGCAGTATGACCTGACCGACGCCATTGGCAAGGGCGTGGCGGCGCTGGAAATCGAATGGCAGACCGGCAGCGTGTGGACACCGGCGGCGCTGCATTGGGTGCCGCAGCGCCTGTTTCAGATCGATCGGGAAAGCGGCGCGGTGCAGTTCCTGAAAAACGGTATGCCGGAGGCGCTCCGCCCGTGGGGCTGGATCGTGCATGAGCACCGCGCCAAATCGGGCTACATCGAACAGGCGGCGCTGTTCCGGGTGCTGGCCTGGACGTATGCCTACAAGGCGTATAACACCCGCGACATGCAGCGTTTTCTTGAGGTTTATGGCCTGCCGCTGCGCCTCGGAAAGTACCCGGCGGGCATCGCCAAAAATCAGCGCGACGAACTGTTGAAGGCGGTGCGCTCAATCGGCCACGACGGCGCGGGCGTGGTTCCGGCCAATATGAGTATCGACTTCATCCAGGCGATGAAATCCGGCTCGGTGGATGATTTTTTGAATGCCGTGACGTATTGGGAGAAAAAGCAGTCGCTGGCCATTCTCGGCGGCACGCTGACCAGCCAGGCGGACGGCAAAACCTCGACCAATGCGCTGGGCGTGATCCACGACAAGGTGCGCCGGGAGATCATGCTGCACGACGTGCGGCAGATTGAGCCGACGATCAACGCGCAACTGGTGCGGCCCATTGCCTTGGTCAATGGCTTTTTCCCCGCCACCCGCCTGCCGCGCTTTGCTTACCAGACCGAGGAAACGGTGGACCAGGCCAAGATGGTGGCGGTACTGGACAAGGCGGTGACCATCGGCATGGAGATTGATGTCGATTGGGCGCATGAGACGATGCAGATTCCACGGGCGGCGAAGGGGGCAAAGCTGCTGGCGCGGGGAAATGCCGGGGCGGATGAAGCCAACGATAGGCCGGGCGCTGACAAGACGGATGATACGGCGCTGACGCGCGTCGCCCTCACGCAAACCCAGCCCACCGCCCCAGAGACTTTTGCCACCCAACTCGCTGCCCTCTCCGCCCCCTTCGAGCAACGCCTGATCGACGAAATTGCCGCCATCGTGGCCGAATCCGGCGGCTTTGACGAGGCGCTCGATAAAATCGCCGCCTTGAAAGCCGATTACGCCGCCTATGCCGCCGCGCTGCGCGACGGTCTCTTGGCCGCCCATCTGGCTGGAAGGGCGGATGTCGGCAACGGGGATTGAGATGGCCGCCGATTTCACCCCGCTCCATTTCACCGAGGCGATTGATTTCTATCGCCAGAAAATCAGGCTGCCTTCTGAGAGCTGGACGGACATCTGGCAAGAGCACCATGCCCACGCCTTTGTCGTCGCCGGGGCCAATACCGATGCGCTGGTCGAGGATTTGTACAACGCTGTCGACCAAGCCAAGACCAAGGGCGGCTATGCCGAGTTTCAGAAAGCCTTCCCGCAAATCGCCGAAAAACACGGCTGGGCCTTCAACGGCTCTCCCGGCTGGCGCTCGAAAATTATCTACGACACCAATGTCACTCAGGCTTACAACGCCGGACGCTATCAGCAAATGGCCAGCATCAAGCATCTGCGGCCCTATTGGCGCTACCGGCATCACACGATTGAGAACCCGCGCCTTTCGCACAAGGCTTGGGATGGCTTGATTCTTTCTGCCGATGACCCGTGGTGGGATAGCCACTATCCGCAAAACGGCTGGAACTGCAAATGCACCGTCGATGCGCTGACCCGCACCGCCGCCGAACGGGAATGGACGGCAGCGGGCAAATCCGGCCCGGACGCCGCGCCGCCGATGGAATGGGAGGAGCGCGTCGTCGGCAAAACCGGCCCCCACCCGCGTACCGTGCTGACGCCCAAGGGCATCGACCCCGGCTTCGCCTACAACCCCGGCAAGGCGTGGCTGGAACCGCATATCGTGCCGCCGCTGCCGGATCATCTGGCCCACCTTGTGCCAGATGAATGGCCGTGGCCGAAGGGCTACAAACCGCCTGCCATCCGCCCGCCGACGCTTGCCCACAGTTACGAACTGGTAGATGAGGCACGGGCCGCTACGCCGGTGATCGCTGGCTTTCTCGATACCTTTGGCGCGACGCTGACAGAACCGGCAGTGTTGACCGATGTTTCCGGCTCGGCGCTGGTGATCGGGTCAAGGATGTTCATTCCCGGCGGCGCACCCTATGACCCGGCGCTGGGCGACGAGCAGTTCAAGATGGTCATGGAGGGCAAACAGGGCCGCAAAAAGTACATGAACCTGCTGGCCAAGACGCTGGTTGACCCCGATGAGATTTGGGAGTCGTGGGAAACCTTCGAGAAAGGTGAAAACGCGGGTAAAAAATTTGTCTCGCGTCACTACCTGAAATCCTTTGAGATTGTCGATCAAGGCAACAAAAAGCGTTACGCGATCATTGTTTTCCGGCGCTCACGGTACGGCTGGGAATGGGATGGAATTACGACGTTTCATTCCAGTGGTGACAATTATTTCAACAAGCGGCGCAGAGGTTTCCTGCGCTACAAAAAGTAACGCCGCCTCTGCGGCGGCGGCGTCGGCTGGATTGGTTGAATGGTCACCACAGCCCATATCTCACCAGCAAGAGAACTATATGCAATTCATCATCGAACTTCAAGCCGACCACCTGACCGCCATCATGGAGGCCGCCCGGCGGGCCATCGCCACGCCCCGCGAAATGCTGACCAGCATCGGCGAAGAACTCCAGCAAGCCAATCAGGAACGCCACCGCCAAGGGCTAGACCCGGAGGGTCGCCCGTGGCAGGAGCTTGCCGAATCCACCAAAAAAGCAGGCCCACGCAAAGGCGGCCCGCTCAACCGTACCGGGCGGATGCTGCGCAACTTTCACTATCAGGCAGACAATGATTCCGTCCGTCTGGGCTTTGACGGCGGCGACGGCTTCCCGGCCATCTATCACCAAGAAGGAAGCAGCGCCCATGTCATCACCGCCCGCCGCGCCAAGGCGCTCAAATTCGGCGGCCTCTACAGGAAGCGCGTCAATCACCCCGGCCTTCCCGCCCGCCCTCTGATCGGCTTCCCCGACAGCGACCGCCGCCGGGTCGAGGAAGTCATTGTCGACCACCTCACACAGGTGATAAACGCCGTTCGCTGATCCTTCAATCCTTCTTTGAACGCGGAATAAAACAGGCAAAAAGTGAGGATTTTTCCCCACCCAACCGGGTAATTTCCCCCGATTTCCTCCCGAATTTCCCCCGCGTTTCCCCCGATTCCATCCAGAAATCAGAATTCCCGCCGACCTCCCCGAAATGCCTTAAACACGGGCCGCGCGGGGTGTTCCCATGCCCCACCAACCATCCAGTTTCCACCCCCTCCCTACTGCGCTCCTGGCGCAAATAATCTTCCATACCTCCGGAAACCAGCAGACCGACGCGACGCCCCTTGCGTTCGAGCAGGCGGTTGAGCATCGCCGTACCCGAATAGATACCGGTCTTCAATT
>JAITMS010000089.1 GCA_031277255.1 Azonexus sp. | reverse complement strand
GGCTTGGAAACCCAAGGATGGGTACGGCGTCCAGTCGCTCTGCCTTACCTTGCAATTCAAGGCAAATTGATAATACAAGGATGGGTGGAGCGTAGCGATACCCATCAAACGGTGGCAATGATGGGTATCGCCTTTGGCTCCACCCATCCTACGCTTGCTCAAATGGCTCAAGTTCCGATTCATATGCTTCTGCTTCCCATTCAGTCTGACCGTCCGCGCTTACGAAGTAAACGAGCGCCATTGGGCCTCCCGGATCGGAGTAACACTGATCGGTTTGACAAAGGTCGCCGACGACCGGCGGCTTGCCGGGATCGCCAGACAACAGCCGGAGACGTTCCGACGGGATTGTTTTGATAAGGCGGGCGTTATTCATGGAAGCCTATGCGATCAAAGCCGCTCTATGAAAAATTGAACGAGTGCGCTCATTTGTCTCAGTCTAACTTGCCCCCAGCCGCTGCGTGCACTGAACAAATTGATCGACCCTGGCGCGGGCCGCGCCGCTGGCTATGGTTTGCCGGGCCAGTTCGATGCCGGCGGCGATGCTGTCGGCCCGGCTGGCGACGTAGAGCGCCGCGCCGGCGTTGAGGCAGACGATTTCAAGGGCGGCACCGGGCTGGTTGTCGAGGGCCGAGAGCAGCATGGCTTTCGATTCGGCGGCGCTGTCGACGCGCAGCTTGCGCAAGGAGAGCATGGCAAGGCCGTAGTCTTCGGGGTGGATTTCGTATTCGCGCACTTCGCCGTCTTTCAGTTCGCCAACCAGGGTGGCCGCGCCGAGCGAGATTTCGTCGAGATTGTCCTTGCCGTGCACGACCAGCACGCGCTCGGCCCCCAGCCGCTGCATGACGCGCACCTGAATGCCGACCAGATCGGGATGAAAGACGCCGATCAGGCTGTTCGGGGCGCTGGCCGGGTTGGTCAGGGGGCCGAGGATGTTGAAGATGGTACGGACGCCCATTTCGCGCCGTACCGGGGCGACGTGCTTCATCGCCGCGTGGTGGTTGGGGGCGAACATGAAGCCGAGGCCGGTTTCTTCGATGCAGGCGGCGACCTGTTCCGGCGTCAGGTTGATGTTGACGCCAAGGGCTTCGAGCACGTCGGCGCTGCCGGAAGAAGACGACACGCTGCGCCCGCCGTGCTTGGCGATTTTTGCCCCGGCGGCGGCGGCGACGAAGGCCGAGGCGGTGGAGATGTTGAAGGTGTGCGCGGCATCGCCGCCGGTGCCGACGATGTCGACAAAATGCCGGTCGGGGGGAATCTTGACCGGCGTTGCCAGCTCGCGCATGACGCTGGCGGCGGCGGCGATTTCGCCGATGGTTTCTTTTTTGACGCGCAACCCGGCGATGATGGCGGCGACCATGACCGGCGACACCTGGCCGCTCATGATCTGGCGCATCAATGACACCATTTCGTCATGGAAAATTTCGCGGTGTTCGATAACCCGTTGCAGGGCGGCTTGCGGCGTCATGGGCGGCGTTCCTCAAGAAAATTTCGCAAAAGTTCGTGGCCCCGTTCGGTGAGGATGGATTCGGGGTGAAACTGGACGCCTTCGACGGCCAGGGTTTGGTGGCGGACGCCCATGATTTCGCCGTCGGCGGTCCAGGCGGTGATTTCAAGGCAATCGGGCAAAGTTTCGCGTTCGATGGCCAGCGAATGATAGCGGGTGCAGGTGAGCGGTCTGGGCAGGCCGCGAAAAACGCCGACATCTTTGTGTTCGACGGGCGAAACCTTGCCGTGCATCAACTGCCTGGCCCGCACGATGCGCCCGCCAAACGCCTGACCGATGCTTTGATGACCGAGGCAGACGCCGAGGATGGGAATCTTGCCCGCGAACTGGCGTATGGTTTCAACCGACACGCCCGCTTCGTTCGGCGTGCACGGCCCCGGCGAAATGACGATGCGCTGCGGCGCTAGCGCCGCGATGTCGGCAATGCCGATTTGGTCGTTGCGGCGCACGTCCACGCTCGCCCCCAGTTCGCCGAAATACTGCGCCAGGTTGTAGGTGAAGCTGTCGTAGTTGTCGATCATCAGGAGCTTCATTTGAGGCCCTCCTCGACCAGTTCGGCGGCGCGTAGCAGGGCGCGGGCCTTGGCCTCGGTTTCTTTCCATTCCAGTTCCGGCACCGAGTCGGCGACCACGCCCGCCGCCGCCTGCACATGCAGCATGTGATCCTTGACGATGCCGGTGCGAATGGCGATTGCCACATCCATGTTGCCCGCGTAGCTGATGTAGCCGCAGGCGCCGCCGTAGATGCCGCGCTTGGTCGGTTCAAGCTGGTCGATCAGTTCCATCGCGTGAATCTTCGGCGCGCCGGTCAGCGTGCCGGCGGGGAAGGTCGCCTTGAGCACGTCGATGGCGGTCATGCCGTCCTGCAATATGCCTTCGACATTGCTGACGATGTGCATGACGTGGCTGTAACGCTCGATGACGAACGCTTCGGTGACGTTCACCGTGCCGGTCTTGGCGATGCGCCCGATGTCGTTGCGGGCGAGGTCGATCAGCATGACGTGTTCGGCGCGTTCCTTGGGGTCGTTGAGGAGTTCTTTTTCCGCCGCTTGGTCGAGTTCCGGTGAAGCGCCGCGCGGGCGCGTTCCGGCCAGCGGGCGGATGGTGATTTTCTGCTCGCCGTTGGCGACGCTTTCCTGGCGCACGAGAATTTCCGGCGACGCGCCGACGACGTGAAAATCGCCGAAATCGTAGAAATACATGTAGGGCGAGGGATTGAGCGAGCGCAAGGCGCGATAGAGCGACAGCGGCGATTCGGTATAGCGTTTGCTGATGCGCTGGCCGACCTGCACTTGCATGAAATCACCGGCGAAGATCAGTTCCTTGGCGCGGTCGACGGCGGCGAGATAATCGGCCTTGGCAAAGCCGCGCTGCGCCGGATGCGCCGCTGTCGGCTGGACGCGCGGCGTGCTCACCGGCTTCTGGAGTTGCTCGCGCAGTTCAGACAGGCGGCGCATGGCCCTGGCGTAAGCGTCGGGCAAGGCCGGATCGGCGTAAACGATCAGATAGAGCTTGCCGGAAAGATTGTCGATGACGGCCAGTTCCTCGCATTGCAGCAGCAGAATGTCGGGGCAGCCCAAGGCGTCCGGCGGGCAGGTGTCTGCGAGTTTTTTCTCGATGTAGCGCACCGCGTCATAGCCGAAATACCCGGCCAGACCGCCGCAGAAACGCGGCAGGCCGGGGCGCAGCGCGACCTTGAAACGCTGCTGGTAGGCGGCGATGAAATCGAGCGGATTGCCCTGGGCGCTTTCCACGACCTTGCCGTCCGTCACGACTTCGCTGATGGCGGCAGCGCCGAAGCCGCTGGCGCGCAGAAAAGTCCGCGCTGGCAAGCCGATGAAGCTGTAACGCCCGAAGCGTTCGCCGCCGACGACGGATTCCAGCAGAAAGGTCTGGGGCGCATCGGCCAGTTTCAGATAAAGCGACAACGGCGTATCGAGATCGGCAAACGTCTCGGTGGTCAGCGGAATGCGGTTGTAGCCCCCGGCGGCAAGGGCGTTGAATTCGGCTTCAGTCATGGGGGAACCTCGTGCAAAGGATGGCGCTAAACGGGATGGGGCGCGCCAGGGCGGCGCGCGGGCAGGAGCTTACGGACGCCAGCGGCGCCAGCCTTGCCAAGGGTTCCACAGTTGCCGGTTGGTCATTTCGCTTCGAAGTCTGGATGCGTCAGCGCCAGCCGGTAGGCGGCAAGCAGGTCGCATACTAGCCCATCGCAATCGGCGGCGTCTACCGGCTCGCCCTCGTTGTAGCCGTAGGGCACGCAGTAAATGGCGCAAGCGGCGGCGCGGGCGGCCTCGATGTCGTGTTTCGAATCGCCAATGTGCAGATGGCGGGCGGGCGTCCCGCCCAACTGGCGGCAGGCGTGCAGGAGCGGCTCCGGGTGCGGCTTCTTGTGCGCCGTCGTGTCGCCAGCGACGACGCAGGCGAAATAGTCGGCCAGCCCCATGCGTTCGAGCAGCGGCCCGGTAAACATCGCCGCCTTGTTGGTGACGACGCCGAGCGGCAGGCCGCTGGCCCGCCAGGCCGCCAGCCCTGCCAGCACGCCGGGGTAGAGGCGGCTGTGGCGGCCATTGACCGCGCTGTAGTGACGCTGAAAGACGCTGATCGCGGCCGCCAGACGCCCGGCCTCCGGCGGCCGCTCGCGGGTCAGGCAGCGTTCGACGAGCCGGGCGATGCCGCGCCCGACGAAATGCGCGATTTCCGTGCTGCTGCGCGGCGGCTCGTTGAGTTCAAGGAGCATCCGGCGGCAGCTTTCGGCCAGATCGGGAACGGTATCGAGCAGGGTGCCGTCGAGGTCAATGGTGACACTGTGGAAGTACATGCGGGCCTTTAGCGACCAACGCCGCGCAATTCGGCGCGCATGGCGGCGACCACGGAATCGTAGCGGTGTGGATCGCTGTCCTGGCCAGCGCCGAAAATGGCCGAACCGGCGACGAAGGTATCGACGCCCGCCGCCGCCACTTCCCTGATATTGGCCGGGCCGACGCCGCCGTCGATTTCGAGGCGGCAGTCATGCCCGCCCGCGTCGATCAAGGCCCGCACCTTGCGCGCTTTTTCAAGTACGTGGGGGATGAACTTCTGGCCGCCGAAGCCGGGATTGACCGACATCAGCAGCACCATGTCGAGCTTGGGCAGCACCCATTCCAGCACGTCCAGCGGCGTCGCCGGGTTGAACACCAGGCCGGGTTTGCAGCCGCTGTCGCGGATCAGGCCGATGCTGCGGTCGATGTGTTCGGAGGCTTCCGGGTGAAAAGTGATGTAAGTCGCCCCGGCCTTGGCGAAATCGGGGATGATGCGATCAACCGGCTTGACCATCAGATGCACGTCGATCGGCGCCGTGACGCCGTGCTTCCGCAGCGCCTCGCAGACCAGCGGGCCGATGGTCAGGTTGGGTACGTAGTGGTTGTCCATCACGTCGAAATGCACGATGTCGGCGCCTGCGGCGAGCACGTTGTCGACTTCTTCGCCGAGTCTGGCAAAATTGGCCGAGAGAATGCTCGGCGCAATGAGGTAATCGCGGGTTGTCATGGTTTTCTCCTCCATTGGCGTCAAAAAATAAAAGGAATTATCCCATGCCGGACAAGCGCAAATACGCCATTGAAATCGCCCCGATCGCCCAGTTCATCCCGGAACAGTCCAGCCCGGCCGATCACCGCTACCTGTTCGCCTACACCATCACCATTCGCAATGCCGGGGAACTGCCGGTGCAACTGGTGTCGCGCCACTGGATCATCACCGACGCCAATCAGGCGGTGCAGGAAGTGCGCGGCCTCGGCGTCGTCGGCAAGCAGCCGCTCCTCAAACCGGGCGAGAGCTTCCGCTACACCAGCGGCTCACAACTGGCGACGCCGGTCGGCTCGATGCGCGGCAGCTACCAGATGGTCGCCGCCGACGGCCAACGCTTCGACGCCGAAATCCCGGAATTCGCCTTGGCCATGCCGCAGATGCTGCATTAGGGCTGTTTTTATTTAATTTACCTCCGTTCGGGCTGAGCCTGTCGAAGTCCGTTTCATCCTCTCTCCGCACCGCCCTTCGCCTGTCCTGAGCCTGACGAAGGGACAGGCTCAGGGCGAACGGGAATGCAAAGGTTTCAACGAAAATTGCGCTAACCCTGAAAACCAGCTACTCGCTGATCGCCCCGTTCTACGACGCGGCGTTGGAGCGGGCGACGCGGGCGGCGCGGCGGCGCAGTCTGGCCGCCTTGCCCGATGGCGGCGGCCAGGTGCTGCTGGCGGGCGTTGGCACGGGGCTTGATCTGCCACATCTGCCCGCGACGCGGCGCTACATCGGCCTTGATCTCAACCCGTCGATGCTGCGCCGCGCCTTGCCCCGCGTCGGCAATCTTGACTTTGCGCCGGTACAGGGCGATGTCCAGAATCTGCCCTTTGCCGCAGCCGCTTTCGATGCCGCCGTGCTGCACCTGATTCTCGCCGTGGCCCCGCAGCCGCAACGCTGCCTCGGCGAAATCGCCCGCGTCGTCCGTCCTGGCGGGACGATTGTCGTTTTCGACAAATTCCTGCGGCGCGGCCAGTCAGCGCCACTACGGCGCTGGCTCAATCCCCTCGTTCGCCGCGTGGCGACCCGCCTCGACGTCATCTTCGAGGATGTCCTGGCGGCCGTCCCCCAACTCGTCCGCGAGGACGACCGGCCCGCCCTCGGCGGCGGCTGGTTCCGCCTGATCCGCTTGCGGCGGCTCTGATCCGGCGGGCGGCGGTGCCGCGCCGGGCGGTTCTTCCTCATCCTGACCGAGCGCATCGTCAATCCAGGCCAGGGTCAAGGTCCAGGTCACGGCCAACACCACCGGCCCGACGAAAATTCCGATCAGGCCAAAGCCCAGCATACCGCCGATGACGCCAGCAAAAATTAGCAGCAGCGGCAAATCAGCGCCCTTGCGGATCAAGGCCGGACGCAACACATTATCGAGCATGACGACAGCCAGACTCCATACCAGCAGCGCCGTCGCCCAGCCGCTGTCGCCGTTCCAGTACAGCCAGGCGGTTGCCGGAAAGAGGATGAATCCCGGCCCAAGCTGGGCAATGCAGAGCAGCAGCATCACCGCCGACAGCAAGGCGGCGAATGGCACGCCCGCCACGGCCAGGCCGATGCCGCCGAGCACCGTCTGGGTCAAAGCGGTGACGCCGACGCCAAGCGCCACAGCGCGGATCGCCTGAGCGCCGAGCATGATCGCGCCCTCGCCGCGCGCGCCCGCCAGCCGCCGCCCGAAACGGCGCAGCAGCCGCGCGGCGTTTTCGCCGCCGCTATAAAGAATCGCCGACAAAACGACGATCAGCAGAAACTGCACCAACATACCGCCCAAACCGCCGACCTGAGCCAGCGCCCATTTGCCGGTACTGGCGGCATAAGGCGTAATCTTGGCAACCAGGGACGGCGCGCCGCCAGCCGAAAATTGCAGCCACAGCGCCGCCAGCCGCTCCCCGACCAAGGGGACGCCGACCAACCATTCCGGCGGCGGCGGCAGGCCGCCCTCGGCGACCCGACGGGCGGCGGCGGTCAACGCGTCGGCATTGTCCACGATGGTGTCGATAGCCAGCCACAGGGGCAGCACCAGAAGAACCAGCAAACCCAGACACATCAGCGCCACCGCCGGCATCCGCCGTCCGCCGAAACGAGCTTCCAGCGCGCGCAGCCAGGGCCAGGTGGCGACAACGATCATCGCCGCCCATACCGCCGCCGCCAGAAAAGGCCGCAAAACCCACAGCGAAAGGCCGATCAGGCCAAGAATACAGAGAATGGCCAGGGTTTTCTGGGTCAGATCGTGGCGGATGTCGTGCATCATCAAAGGAGGTTTGGCGTTAATGTCCGGGCAGGGATGTTTTCAGCGCCCTGGCTAAGCAGCGGTCGTAGGCCGTTCGGGTTGAATGTTAGGCACCATACCTTAACCTCCCCTTTGAGTTGAAAAAAATTTAGTGACCCCAAGCCACTGGATGAGTCCGAGGGCGCCAGCACCTAAAACCCCAAGGATGGTTCCGTTGGGCAGCCACAGCGACAGTAACGAAAGCGGAAAACCTGTAAATAAAAGGCCAAGATGGGCAGAAACACCTGCGTCGCCAATGCGAAAGATCGTGATGAACACAGCGAACAATACCCATGAGCCGTAACCCGCTAAAACGATGAGAGAGGCTCGATTCATATAGCCTAACTGCGGTAATCGGCGTTGATCTTGACGTAATCGTAGGAAAAATCACAGGTATAAACCTTGGCTGCCGCCCTGCCCCGGCCAAGGTCGACGCGGACGGTGATTTCGCTTTGGGCCATGACGCGGGCGCCGTCCTCTTCGCGGTAAGCGGCGGCGCGACCGCCGTGTTCGGCAACGAGAACGTCGTCGAGCCAGACGCGGACGCCTGCGACATCAAGATCGGCAATCCCGGCGTAGCCGATGGCGGCGAGGATACGGCCAAGATTGGGGTCGGAGGCGAAGAAGGCGGTTTTGACCAGCGGCGAATGGCCGATGGCGTAGCCGACCTGGCGGCACTCCTCGACATTCCGCCCGCCTGCGACAGCGATGGTGATGAACTTGGTCGCCCCTTCGCCATCGCGGACGATGGCCTGGGCGAGTTCAACGGCGACGGCGATGAGGGCGGCCCTGACTTCGGCCCAGCCGCTGTCGCTCGCATTGGCGAAGGCCGCGCCGGACTGGCCGCTGGCGATGATGACGAAAGAATCATTGGTCGAGGTGTCGCCATCGACGGTAATGCAGTTGAAGGAAGCGTC
>JAITMS010000065.1 GCA_031277255.1 Azonexus sp. | reverse complement strand
TCTTCCGTACCTCCTGTAACAACACCGTCCGTCTCATCCCGGTACCTCCTCAGATACCCAATGAAACCGGACAGATCATTTGCTACAAGTCCGGACAGATTACTTGTTCCCTACACCATGGCACTAACAGCGTTGCTGATAATTCGTTTTTGCGTTTCAATACCGTCTCCTGCTTTTAATCCGTATCCCAGCGAGATCACCTCTGATGAAAGACTTGACTACCGAAAAAAGCCTTGCCTCGATGGAAATCGACGATCGTCTGTTTTTCCGTTTTTTCCAGACGGCAAACACGGTTCATACCAAAGGCACCCAGGCGCTTGAGCAATTTGGCGTCACCACCCAGCAGTGGTCGGTGATGGGCGCTCTATCACGGCCACAGGCGGCGGGAGGAATGAGCGTCAACGAACTGACGCATTTTCTCCTCGTCAGCCGCCAGAACCTGGCCGGTTTGCTCAATCGCCTTGAGCGTGGGGGCATTGTCGAAAAACACATTGGCAGCACCGACCGGCGCTCGCGCACCGTTCGTCTGACCAAGGCCGGTCAGGCCCTGTGGACCGCCATGCAGGAAACGATCCACAAATTCTACGATGACGTGCTGAAAGATTTTTCCTTCGACGACCGGCTGGCCTTCATGCACCACATCAGTCTTTTGCAGCGCAACATGAAAAGCCTTTAAGTCGCTGGCGTATTTGCCGTTTCAGTAGACCGTTCTGGCGATTCAGGGGGAACAACGGGGCCGCATCCCCATCGCTTCCCCCATTCGGATCGGCGCTGCCGCTTGCCAGTCCGGGTTGAAGTCCAGCCGGTTTTTCGGAAAGAGCATGACGACGGTCGAGCCGAGCAGGAAGCGGCCCATCTCCTCGCCTTTTTTCAGCGTGATGTTCTGTTCCTCGTAACGCCATTGGCGGATCACGCCGGGGCGCGGCGGGTTGACGCGGCCATGCCAGACGGTCGCCATGCTGCCGACGATGGTGGCGCCGACCAGGGTGAGGGCGAAGGGGCCGTCAGCCGTCGCAAAAACACAGACGACCCGCTCGTTTCTCGCAAACAAACCGGGGACGCCGCGAGCCGTCGTCGGGTTGACCGAAAACAGGGCGCCCGGCACGTAAATCATGCGCAGCAGTTTGCCGTCGCAGGGCATGTGGATGCGGTGGTAATCGCGCGGGCTGAGGTAGAGCGTGGCGAAACTGCCGTTTTCAAACTGCGCCGCCAGTTCGCGCTCGCCACCGAGCAGCGCCGTGGTCGAATAGCGGTGTCCCTTGGCCTGAAAAATCTGGTCGCGCTCGATGGCTCCGAACTGGCTGATCGCGCCATCGACCGGGCAGAGAAAATCCGCCGCCGCCAGTGGCCGGGCGTTTTCCCTGAGCGGCCGGGTGAAAAAATCGTTGAAGCTCTGGTAGGCAGCGACCTCCGGGTTGGCCGCTTCGGACATATCGACGCCATAGCGGCGGATGAACCAGCGGATGAACCCGGTCGTCAGGCGACCGGCTCTGGCCCCGGCGAACTTGCCGGCCAGTGCGGTCAGCGCCTGTTTGGGCAGCAGATATTGGGGCAGAACGGCGAGACGATCAGACACGGGCGAGCAGGGCAAAAAGGCAAACCCCGTATTATATGTTGAGATGGGCCGGCAAGGCTTGATGGCAGAGCCTTTGCGTACAAAACAGGCACAAAAAGGGCACAAAACGACCGATGTCGATAATCTCCATTTTGTTATATTTAGCGTATTTCCGCCACAGCGGACCCGCTGGAACATATGTCATATGTTTATGACATTGGATTGCAATCTGCCCGTGCTGGGCTTATTGTTCCGCCGGTTGGTTCCGCGCAGCAAGGAGGGTATGACGATGGGATTATTCGGCTCTGGACGAGAACAGGAGCACTTGGGCGTCATTGACCGCCTGCAAGAGCGCATTGCGCAGTTGGAAGCGGAAAACGCCGCCCTTCGCGCCGATCAGGCGGCCCAGCAGGAGCGCCTGGGGACCAGTCAGATTCACTCCGACTGGATAGAAAACGTGCTCAACCATACCTTCGGACTGGTCGGTATGCTGGCCAATCTTCAAAGCTCGGCCAGCAAACTGTCGGAAGAACTCCGGGAGGAGGAGCGCGTTTTCCGGGAAAGCGCGGCAGCGTCAACGACCGATAAAGCCTCGACCAATGTTTTCGTTTCCGGGGTCAACATGATGTCCGAGACGGCGACCAGCGTGGCCGACAACATCACGGCCCTGGGCACCCAGGTCACCGAGGTCACCGGCATTCTTGGCGCGATCAAGGAAATTGCGGATCAGACCAATCTTCTCGCTTTGAACGCGGCGATCGAAGCGGCGCGCGCCGGCGACGCGGGCCGGGGCTTTGCGGTGGTTGCCGACGAAGTGCGCAAACTGGCGGAAAAGTCGGCCAAGGCGGCCAAGGACATTGATACCATCGTCGGCGGGGTGCGCGCCGGTATTGATATGGCCTCCGCCTCGGTCAAGGAAATGTCCGGGGAAGCCGACCGCCTGGCAACCTCTGGCGGCGAGGTGAACGATTCCCTGGGCGTCCTGAGTCAATCCCTGGGCAGCGCCGCCAGGGTCGTCAAGGTTTCCGCGCATCGCTCCTGGATTGATCTGGTCAAACTTGACCATGCGCTGTTCCGCCTCAATCTTTACATCGGCGCCGTGCGCAATCCGCAGGAATACCAATGCAAGACGCATAACGAATGCCGCCTGGGGATGTGGTATAACCAGCAACTGGCGAATTTCCGCGACAATGCGGCGTTCCGCTCGATCGAAGCGCCCCATGCCGCCTTTCACGCGGCGGCGGCTGAATTTATCGGGGCGATCCGCGCCCATGACGAGATCGTTGCCGGTCGCGCCCTCGACGATCTTGAGCGCGCGGGCGGCGAGGTCATTGCCGCCCTCGACGAGTTCGCCAGAGCGGTGTCGTAGCCGCATCATCGGGCATCGCCGGGATCTGGTCCCGGCGATTTCCCTGCTTCCCGCAGTGGATGCCTCGCCCTGCCACGGGCGTGACGATGGCGGAGGGCTTGCAGGGACAGGATAAAAAAGTGCTTTACATGTGGCTGACATAATGATAAAATTAATAAAATTGATAAATCAGACTGAGGCGCTACCGCCTGCACCGCCTGAAGTTCGCCTCGCCAGGCGGGCGGCGGCGCGCCAGGGAAGGCGGCAGAGTCAGCCGCGTCGCTCGGGTGATTCTACCGATGCCTCCCGGAAGTCTTCGTACTGCTGATCAAGCGCCATTATCGTGAGCCATGTGCTTAAGGAGTAGAAAATTATGTCTTTTGCCAAATTTCGTGATTTGTCCATCGCTACCAAACTGAATCTGGTTCAGGCAGCGATCATCGTGGCGCTTTTTGCCATCTCGACCGTGGCCCTGGTGAGTTGGCTGAGCGCCGTCTATGAGCGGGAAGGCATTGATGAACTGAAGATGGCTAACCGGCAGGCTGTCGATATGGTCCAGACGATTCGCGTCGCCTCGGAGAAAGAGGCGGAACGGCTGATTCGCACCCTGGAGTCGTATTTCAAGGGCGAGTTTGCCTTGCATGACGGGGAAACGGCTGAGGTTGCCGGGGTCAAAACGCCGGTGCTGACCCTGAATGGCCGGATGCTCAATAACAGTCTTGCCGCTGTCGACGAGTTTTCGGCCACGACGACGGCCAATGCGACGGTCTTTGTCCGGCAGGGCGACGATTTCGTCCGGATCGCCACCTCGGTCAAAAAACAGGATGGCACGCGGGCCATGGGCACCAAGCTCGCCGCCGATCACCCGGCCCGCCAACTGATTCTGGCCGGCAAGAGCTATGCCGGCAAGGCGACGCTGTTCGGCAAGGACTACATGACGTATTACAAGCCCATCGTCAACGCCGCCAATCAGGTCGTCGGCATTCTCTATCTCGGACTCGATTTCGGCGAGCAGTTGGCCGATGTGAAAAACAAGCTGAAAGCCATCAAACTGTACGAAACCGGCTATATCTTCGGCATTGACGCAGGCGCCAACAAAGGCGAACTGGTGATCCATCCGACCGAGGAAGGGCGCAGCCTGTGGGATAGCGTCGATGCCAATGGCGTTTATTACGTCCGTGAGATGGTCGAAAAAAAGGAAGGCATTCTCTATTACGACTTCCCCAAGGTCGGTGAGAGCGAGGAAAGCCAGAAGATCGCCACCTTCATGTATATCCCGGAGTGGAACTGGGTGATCGCCACCAGTATTTATCAGGACGAATTCCTGACCAATGTCCACACCATGCGCAATCACCTGATCCTGGGCGCGGTGGCGCTGGGCTTCCTGCTCTGCCTGACGATCTTCTTTGCCTCGCAGAACTGGGTGTCGCGGCCTTTGCTCGCCGCCGTCAAGGCGATGCAGCGGATTGCCTCCGGCGATCTGACCGTCGCCATCGAACCGCGCGGCAACGACGAAGTGGGTCGGCTGCTGGCGGCAACCAATAAAATGTCCGACGACATGCGAACGACGCTGAGCGACATCCAGTCGACGGCTTACACCCTGGTCGAGAGCGCCGGGCAGCTCGCCAATTCAGCCCAACAGGCGGCGACGCATTCCGAGGCGCAGAGCGACGCGGCATCGGCGATGGCGGCATCGGTCGAGGAAATGAGCGCCAACATCAAGCATGTCGCCGACAACGCCAGCAATGCCCGGCATATTTCCACCGATTCCGGGGAAGCCTCGACACAAGGGGCGGAAGTCATCGGCCAGGCCGTCGCCAGCATGACGCGCATTGCCGAGACGGTGCGTTTCGCTTCGACGCAGGTGACGGCGCTGGGTCAGGAATCGAAAGCCATTTCGGAGATCGTCAACGTCATCCGCGAAATTGCCGACCAGACCAATCTGCTGGCCTTGAACGCCGCCATCGAGGCGGCGCGCGCCGGTGAGCAGGGGCGCGGCTTTGCCGTGGTCGCCGACGAAGTGAGAAAGCTCGCCGAGCGCACGTCGACATCGACCCAGGAAATCGGCACGCTGATTGGCAGAATACAGGCGGAAACGGAAGGCGCCGTGACGAGTATGGGCAACGGCGTGCAACAGGTCGAGGAGGGCCTGGGTTTTGCCGAAAACGCCGGTTCCAGCATTGCCAACATCCGCGACAGCGCCGGTCAGGTCAATACCGCGGTGACCAGTATTTCACACGCGCTCGATGAGCAGACGGTGGCGATTGGCGATATTGCCAACAACGTCGAAAAAATCGCCGGTATGGCCGACAGCAACAAGGGAATAGCCATCCAATCAGCCGAGCAGGCGGCGGAACTGGAAAAACTCGCCGAACGCCTGCGTACCCGCGTCGCCAAGTTCAAGATCTGAGGGCTGAAGCGCCGACCTTTTGCCTGCGCGGTCGGCGCTTTAGGGCGAAATCTTTACACTCCCGTTCGGGCTGAGCCTGTCCCTTCGACAGGCTCAGGACAGGCGAAGCCCGGTTCAAGCCTCCAGTCTCTCCGCACCGCCCTTCGACAAGCTCAGGGCGAACGGGAGGGGAGTGTAAGCATTTGAGTGAAACCCGCGCTAGTGCTCGCGCCCGTCGGTGCGCGGCCGCAGCAGGAGCGGGGCGATGCGCCAGGTGAGGATGCCGTAGGCCAGCGCCCAGCTACAGGCCGAAAGGTGAATCCAGCCGAGGTAAGCCGCCGGGAATAGTTGCGGCAGCAAGGTGCGGAACAGGAGCGTCGCCAGCATGAGGTAGAGCAGGGCGCGGTCGATCGGTTGAAAGATCACCTTGCGCCCGGTATGGCCGTTGGCGATGCGGGTCATCATGGCCGGAATGACGCAACCCATGACGCCGACGGTAAAGAGATGCACCGACAGCGAGCCGATGCCGACGACCTTGCCGAGATGGCCGCTGGCATCGGCCAGAAGTTGCAGCACGATCATCAGATAGCCGATGTACATGATGCCGATGTCGATGCGGGAGAAGGCCAGATGCGGCTTCCAGAAGCAGAAGCGGAGGCCGAGCAGCGCCGCCAGCGCCAGCGCCAGGGCGCTGGCGAGCGGCGCGGGCAGCAGAAATTCAAAGACCAGGGCAAGGCCGAGCAGCTTGATCGCCAGATCCAGCTTCGGCTGGCGCAGGATGTCGACGGCGAAGGCCGAGCGCATGAACTGCGTCAGGGTGCGTTCGAGCATGATGAGGAAGGCCATGCGAAAGAGGGCGATGGCCATCGTGTAACCGGCGACGAAATCGCCGCCCGCCAGCATCAGGTATTTGGCGGCGAGGAAAAGCGGCAGGGCGATCAGAAAAAAGGCATTGTCGCGGTAACTGTCGCTTTGGCGATGGCGGATCAAGGTCCACAGCAGCATGACGATGATGCTGCCGAGAAAGAGGGTGTTACCGAGCCAGAACAGCGCGGGCGGCCAGTGGCCGCCAAAACTCATGGTTATCCGCTCGACGATCCAGGCTCCGGCCAAGAACAGCAGCGCCGGGCCGTGGTAGCCGCGAATGCTGACCCAGTTCTTGGTCGCCGTCAGCAGAAAACCGCCGAGTACGGCCCAGCCGAAACCGAAAAACATCTCGTGGGCATGCCACTGGACGGCGCTGAACGGGATCTCCGGCGGCCCCAACTGGCCGCTGAAGATCAAGGCCCAGAGCGGCGGCAGGACGATGGCGGCAAGGCCGGCGAGAATGAAGAAAGGGCGAAAACCGACCAGCCAGAGCGGATGAGAAAGCAGCGGCATGAACGAAGGGCAGGCAGCGTTGATCGAGGACGCAGTTTAATCCCGCCGATGAGGGATAAATTTGATTTATCCCGGCGCTGGCAAGCAGTCCAATGGACATTGGCGTAGAATCGCAAATTCAGCCGTCAGGGGGCGCGAGCGAGTGGGGTTCCTTAAGGATAAAAATGAAGCGTGTCGATGATTTCCGTTTGCGCCTTGGCCAGCACGAACTCGTGCCGATTATGATCGGCGGCATGGGGGTTGATATTTCGACCGCCGATCTGGCGCTGGAAGCCGCTCGCCTGGGCGGCGTCGGCCATATTTCGGACGCCATGATCAACACCGTCGCCGACCGCCGCTACGAGACGAAATACGTCAAGGAAAAGCTGGCGCTCTACAAATACAACGTCCTGAATGAGGACAAATCCCCGGTCAAATTCGACCTTGGCCGTCTCGCCGAAGCCACCCGTTTGCACGTCGAGGCAACCATGGGGCGGAAAAAAGGCAGCGGTCTGGTGCTCATCAACTGCATGGAAAAGCTGACCATGAACGCGCCGCGCGAGACGCTCAAGGTGCGCATGGCCTCGGCGCTCGACGCCGGCATCGACGGCATCACCCTGGCCGCCGGTCTGCATCTCGGTTCCTTCGGCCTGATCGAGGATCATCCGCGCTTTCGTGACGCCAAGCTGGGCATCATCGTTTCTTCCGTGCGCGCCTTGCAGCTTTTTCTCAAAAAAAGCCTGCGCACCAACCGCCTGCCCGATTACATCGTCGTCGAAGGGCCGCTGGCGGGCGGTCATCTCGGCTTTGGCATGGATTGGGCGGACTACGATCTCGCCACCATCGTCGGCGAGGTGCTGCGCTTTTTGCAGGAGGAACATCTGGCGATTCCGGTGATTCCCGCGGGCGGTATTTTCACCGGCTCGGACGCCGCCGCCTTTCTTCAACAGGGCGCCGCCGCCGTGCAGGTCGCCACCCGCTTCACCGTGGCCGAAGAATGCGGCCTGCCCGCCGAAACCAAGCAGGAGTACTTCAAGGCCAACGCCGACGACATCGAAGTCAACCAGATTTCGCCGACCGGCTACCCGATGCGCATGATCAAATCCAGCCCCGGCATCGGCGACGGCATCCGTCCCAACTGCGAAGCCTATGGCTATCTGCTCGACGCCAGCGGCAAATGCGCCTACATCGCTGCCTATAACCGCGAAGTGGCCGCCCATCCCGGCGCGCGCAAGGTCAAGGTGTGGGACAAAACCTGTTTATGCACCCACATGCGCAATTTTGAAATCTGGACTTGCGGCCAACTGGCCTGGCGTCTCAAGGACACCACCCACCGCCTGCCCGATGGCAGCTACCAGTTGCTGACGGCGGAACACATTTTCAAGGACTACCAGTTCAGCGTCGACCAGCAGGTGACGCTGCCGGCAAAGGCGATGGCCTGAAGTCAGCCAAAGAAGCGGTTTTCCGCCGCAGCGGGAATCGCCATGCCGGTGACGTGGGCGCGCTCCAGCAATTCCCAGTAGTAGCGGTAAGAAGCCCGGTCATGCAGTTTGCCGTCGTGCTGGATCGGCCCCCAGTCCTTGTCCTGGGCGGCGATGAGAATCTCGGCGGCGGTTTCGACTTCGGAAAAATCGGGGCGCATGGCTTCGATGATCGGCAGGATCTGGTTCGGGTGGATGCTCCACATGCGCAGGTAGCCGAATTCGCGGCGGGCGCGCCGGGCGTCGTTGCCGATGCGGTCGACGTCCAGCAATTCGGTGGTGACGTTGTGCGTCGGCACGACACCACAGGCCAGCGCGGCGGCGCTGATCTCGCACTTGGCGCGGGCGACCAGCGGGTGCTCGAACTGGCCGGGGCTTTTCATCGCGCTGCCGGGGATCGCCCCGTGATGGCCGGAAACGAAATCCATCAGGCCGAAATCGAGCGATTCAACGCCGGGCAGAGCGGCGATTTGCCAGACCTCGCGCAGCGCGCCGTGCGTTTCGATCAGCACATGAACAGGAATTTCGCGCTCAAGGCCGCATGCTTTTTCAATCTGCCGCAGGGCCGCGATCTGCGTTTGCACATCGGCGACGCCGCACGGCTTCGGCAGGGTGAGGAAGGCGAGGCGCTGGCCCGCCAGAGCGACGAGAATTTCCATATCCTGCCGCCAGTGGGCGTGGCTCACGTCATGGACGCGCGCGCCGACACGGTTGAAATGGTTGGCGGCGGAATGGATGAGGCCCGCCGCCATTTCGGCGTGCTGGCGCTCGGCCCCGGCATGAGCGCCGTCCTCGCAGTCGCAGGTGAGGTCGAAAATCGGGCCGAGTTCCTGCTGTAATTGCAGCGCCTTTTTCATCAACTTTTCCGAACCGGCGTAGTGGTCGGCGGCAGGCAGGACAGGCAGGCGGCGTTCACCGGCAAAAAGGACGTTTTTCGGATGGCGCATTCTGAGGACAGAGGACAGAGGACGGAAGACAGTCAGTTTGCGCCGCTTGGCGGCGGAAATGAGAAGGCCGCGCTATTTTAGCGCGGCCTTGTACTCGCGGCAGAGAGGCTGGATTACTACAGCATCTCCTTGATGGCGGCGGCTTCGTCGGTCAATTCCTTCAAGGTCAGATTGATCTTCTCCCGGCTGTAGGCGTCGATTTCCAGACCCTGGATGATTTTGTAGGAACCGCCCTTGCATTCGCAAGGCATACCGAAAACGATGTCCTTGGGGATGCCGTAGGAACCGTCGGAGGGCACGCCCATCGTTACCCATTCGTCGGAACCGAGCACCCAGTCACGGACGTGGTCGATCGCGGCATTGGCGGCGGAAGCGGCGGAAGACAGGCCGCGCGCCTCGATGATGGCGGCGCCGCGCTTGCCGACGGTGGGCAGAAAGACATCGTTGTTCCACACGGCGTCATTGACGAGCGCCTTGACGCTGTCGCCGTTGGCTGTGGCGTAGCGGTAATCGGCGTACATGGTTGGCGAGTGGTTGCCCCAGACGACCAGTTTTTTCAGCGACGAAACCGGGCGGCCGATCCTGGCGGCCAGTTGCGACAGGGCGCGGTTGTGGTCGAGGCGCAACATGCCGTGATAATTGGCCGGGTTGGTGCGGCCAACCTTTTTGGCGGCGGCGGCGGCGATCAAGGCATTGGTGTTGCAGGGGTTGCCGACGACCAGCACCTTGACGTTTTCCTTGGCGTTCTCGGCAATGGCCTTGCCCTGAACGGTGAAAATGGCGCCATTGGCGGTCAGCAGATCGGCCCGCTCCATGCCCTTGGTGCGCGGGCGGGCGCCGACCAGAAGGCAGACGTCGGCATCCTTGAAGGCGACATTCGGATCATCGGTGGCGACCATGCCAGCAAGCAGCGGGAAGGCGCAGTCTTCCAGTTCCATCATCACGCCCTTGACGGCGGGTTGGGCTTGCGGCAGATCCAGCAACTGGAGAATGACCGGCTGATCTTGACCAAGCATTTCGCCGGAAGCAATGCGGAACAGCAGACTATAACCGATTTGACCGGCAGCGCCGGTGACGGCGACGCGCATGGGGGCTTTGGACATATATCGCTCCTACAATGAAATAAGGATTGTTTGCCCGCTTGCCAAAAAACTGGCGCTCCTGCCAGTGGGCACGGGAACCGAAGATGTTAGGAGTTCGAGCCGGGGCTGTCAATTCGCTATCTTATATAAGACAGTCCACCGCCTGATTTTTCGCCAAGAAGATGCATCCAGAATTGGCGCTTTTCTGGCTTCTTCTCGGTTGCCAGTTCGTTCGCGGCGATGACTTCTAGCCGGTCTGCTCCAATGTAGTCGGCGAGTCTTACGCAAGCATCGTTTGGCAATCCGCGTCTTTGTGCTTTTGCGCTTGTCATATTTCTCTGCTCTATTCCGAGCATGGTTCCTAGCCCCGTCAGGCTTCCGGCCTTCTTTGCGCCTTCGTTGATGTACTCGCTTAGGTTCATTTGTCCTCCTTTTTGGGGTTGACACGTCAAATTCGACGTGGTTACATGCGGTTACGTCATGTTTGACGTTATCTCTTAATACCGCCTGAGAGGCTTTTTTGCAAGTGGCATCCTGCCCAAAAATTTAACTGTCATAGAAAGGAAACCCATCATGGAATCCCGTATCACTGTCGTCGGTTCTGAACTGAAGTCCGCTATTTATTCAGGCAAAAATGGTGCCCCACCCCGCGAAGTCAAGCGCCATGTCTGCAAAGTCATTCTCCACATTGATGGTGTCGTTGACGTTGGCACGCTAAATGTTCCTGTGACCATTGTCCCTGAAACCGATCTTATCCAGCCCGGCGACTACATGATCTCCTACCGCGCAGGTAGAGGTTTCCAAGAGGACAAAATCGTCGGCGTCATGACTGAGTTTCGTCCTGTCAAGCCCGCCAAGGCTGACGCCAAGCCCGAACCCAAATCCGCCTAACCCTGCAAAAGCGAAGCCCGGAACCTTTGGCGAGGTATCCGGGCTTCTGGCCCTATAACTAGGACGAGTAGTCACAAGGCATGGAAGAAATTCTACTACCAGAAACCGCAGAAAA
>JAITMS010000052.1 GCA_031277255.1 Azonexus sp. | reverse complement strand
AGCCCTGATCTCAACCCCATCGAGAAACTCTGGGCCAACCTCAAGCGCCGATGGCGAAAAATCGGCGGAAACTTGGAGAAGCTCATTCGAGAGTCCGATTATTGATTGGAGCGACTATATGGGAGATGGGCTGGGGGAGAGGGGGAGGCGGCGTTAGAACTTGTCCGTATCCCCCGTTCGTCCTGAGCTTGTCGAAGGATGAGCGGGCGCGCTGGCGGCGATGCCCTGCCCCCCTCTCTCCCGGCCTCTCTCCCACAGGGGGAGAGAGGAGCAAGGCGAGGGGGCTTGCGTGCCGCCTATCCCGACTTGATGGCCGTCACGGCGATTCCTGAGGGGTATTGATAGGCGGTCAGGCGGCATTGGTCGAATCCGGCTGCCATGACCAGACACCAGATGTCTGCCCCGAATTCGCTGTGGACGATGAAATCGTTGCGGTTTGTGTCGGGGCCGCCGTGATAGGAAGGGGCCAGACCCCGGCGTGAGCGCGAGAGCCTGCCGACGACGATCGGCGCGGTGAATATCGTCGCGCCGCCGGGCCGCAATATTCTTTTGCTTTCCTGCAAGGCTTGCAGGGGGGATTCAATGTGTTCAAGAACATCCGAATGGACAACCAGATCAAAACTTTGGTCGGCAAAGGGCATGCTCATCAGGTCGCATTCGGGAAACTCGACATAGCGGTGACGGAGAAATTTTTCGAGCCGCGGGTGCAGCGTCCCGGCTTCGTTGACTTCCAGAATGCGCGCGTTTGGGGCGTGTGACGGAGGGCGTGAGAGAAGCTGGTCAAGGGGGCCGTCATGGCCAAGAAAGGCGCAAAGCGCCTTGGCCAATGCCGCTGAACGGATATTGCCGCGACATTGGCGGCAGGAAGCGCCTTGTTGCCGGTTGATGTATGCCGCTTCCTCCGGCGACAGTTCCCAGGCCTCAATCAGTTCCGGCCAGAGGACGTTGTGCTCATCAAAGCCGCTGCCGCCACAGATCGGGCAGCGGGAATCGGTCGATAGGTTCATAGGGGCTTGTCCGGGCATTTTTAGTGTACTAAAACCCCTTGTGGGAGAGGGGTTGGGAGAGAGGGGAGCGGCTTTGAGCTTTACCCGTAATCGCAACCGAAGGCCGCCTCGCGGCGGCTCTCCCTCTCCCACAAGGGGAGAGGGAGAGCATTGGCCAATTGACGAGGGCTGACATGTCAATCCTTGATTGTCGGTTCAACAGGAAGTTCAATGCGGGCCAGCGCGCCGCCTTGGTCGGGGTTGGCGAGGCTCAGTCTGCCGCCTAACTGCTCGATGGCAGCGCGTGTCAGCACCAGGCCCATGCCGCTGCCGCCCGCGTGGGCGGGCAGGCCGCGTTGTCCGGCGTTGTTGAGGACAGCGGGCGGAAAGCCGGGGCCGTGGTCGTGGATGTCGATGCACAGGCTGTCGCCGCCCCAGGAGAGGCGGATGTCGAGCGGCTGCGGCGTGGCGTTGGCGGCGTTGTTGAGGAGATTGAGGAGGGCCTGTTCCAGCCGTGGGTCGGCGATGATCGGCGGGGCCGGGCCGTCGGAACCGATGATCAGGCGGCTGGCCGCTTGCGGGCGGCTGGCGTGCCAGTGCTGGCGGACGCTGTCGAGCCAGCGGTCGGCAGGCGGCAAGGCTTGGCCGTCGAGGCGTTCGGCCCCGGCGCGGCGCGCCAGGCCGGTGATGATGTCCTTGCACAGGGCGACCTGCTGGCGCAGGAGGGCGATGTCGTCTTGCAGCGCCGGCGGCAGATGGCGGTCGGCGGCGAGTTCGCCGGCCAGGAGGCTGATGGTCGCCAGCGGCGTCCCCAGTTCGTGCGCCGCGCCCGCCGCCAGCGTGCCCATCGCCAGCACCCGCTCGTCGCGCAGGGCCTGCTCGCGGGCGGCGGCCAGTTCGGCGTCGCGGGCGCGGATCAGGGTCGAGAGGCGAATCACGAACCAGACGATCATCGCCGCCGAAACGGCAAAGGTCAGCCACATGCCGGTCAGGTGCAGTTGCGTCGCCCGTGCCGCATCGGCGATCGGCAGCGGTACATAGACGATGAGCAGCAAGGAATAGGCGGCGATGGCGACGGCCCCGGCAAGCAGCACCGCGCCGAGCGGCAAGGTCAGCGCGGCGACGGCAAGCGAGGGCAAGAGCAGCGAAATCAGCGGGTTGGTCGCGCCGCCGCTGAAAAACATCAGGGCCGACAAGGCGGCGATGTCGAACAGAATCTGGGAGAACAGTTCGCCCGACGAAGCCCGGCTGGCTTGCCGCAAACGCCAATGAACCAGCGTATTGAAAGCGGCGGCGATAGCCAGCACGGCAAACAGCGGCGCCTGCGGCAGCGGAATCGCCAACAGCCGGGGCGCGCCCGCCGTCAGCGCCGTCATGGCGGCCAGTACGATCCAGCGCGAGGCGACCAGACGCCGCAGATTGGCCCGTTGATCGGCGGCGTCGGTGATGCAGAAGAAAAAACGCATGACCGGATTATGCGTGATCTGCGTTAAATTTCAGTGGTCGCGCCGATGCGACAATTTGCCGCGTTCCACTTTACCGCCGGGAGAAACGCATGACGCCACTTCGCCTGTTAGCCTTCTTCTGCCTCTGTCTTGCCTTGGGCCGCAGCCCGCTCTTGGCCGCCGATCTCGAACAGGGCAAGGAAATCAACGGCACCTGCGCCGCCTGCCACAGCGATAACGGGCAGGGCGGCAAAAAGGGCGAATACCCGCGCCTCGCCGGGCAGCAGGTGCGTTATCTGGAAACGCAACTGAAAAATTTCCGCTCGCGGGTACGGATCAATATCCCGATGTTCCCCTACACCCAGGAGCGCGAATTGTCCGATGACGACATCAAGGACGTGACGGCTTACCTGGCGGGCGTCGAACTGTCGAACAAGATGCCGACTTATACCGGCGCGGAAGACGCCCTGACCCGCCTGCGCATGGCCGAGCGGGTGATGATTATTCCGCGCGCCGAAGGCGACATCGAGGCGGGCGGGGCCGTCTACCAGAAGCAATGCGCCGCCTGCCACGGCAAAACGGGCCGGGGCCGCGGCATGTTCCCGATGCTGGTCGGCCAGTACACCAATTATCTGCAACGCCAGATCGACCACTATCTCAAAGGCGACCGCCCGCACGACGAAGAAGGCGTGGTTGGCGTGCTCAACGCCCTCGACGCCGCCCAGATTCAGAACATTCTGGCCTATCTCACCACCCTTCAAGATGAGGAACCGAGCCAATGAAACGACTCTGCCTGACCACGATTTGCGCCCTGCTGGCGACAACCGCCCTGGCCGATGAAACCCCCGCCGGGATGCCGGAAGTCGAAAAAATCCGCTTCTGCGAGCGCGTCCGCGACCACGCCATCCAGACCCTGTACAACCGCGACCGCGGCTCGCCGATCAAGCTCTACGCCGAAGACGGCAGCAACGGCCCGCGCATCGTCAATGTCATCATCCGCCACATCTACGCCGAGCCGAAAATCACCACCCCGCAAGACGCCGAAACCTACGGGCGGCAAACCTGTTATCAGATGATGGGGATCGCGGGGGCGGAGTGATTCCATTTCCAGATCAAACGATTACTTTGTCGACTTCGCTTGCCGTACAGCCGTACTGTCTGCACTTCGTCTTCGCGTACTCGCTTGATCTGAAAACGGAGTGAGGCGGGTCGAACATCCCGAACGGTGTGTTCAATATTCAATTGCCGAGTCAATAGGGTTTATAAAAGCGCCGCTCACGAGAGCTGGCGACATTGGTGGCCTGCCTGGCCTTCTTTTGATTTTTTTTCAGTGTGACAGGTCTGGATAAAAGTCATCCTTTAGCGCCTGTTCCATTGGCCAAGGGCAAACTTCCGGGAAGCGCGTGTATTCGATATTGGTTTCTTTTGCGGCGCCGTCTCTGGCGTCGTCCCATGCATCTGCTATCCATTCGGCATCAAGCAGACTGGGTTTCAGGCTGGGTGTTTTTTCCAATCGACGTTCTATCCGGTTGCGCTGAGTTTTAATTGTCGCTTTCCAGCTTGTGTTTCTGTGGTCTGGTTGAAATTGCCATTTGAGTAAATGCATGAGTAATACCGCCATGCGGTTTGCCAGTTCGCGTTGCTCGCTCTTGCCCACGTCTTCTATCTCCTCAGCCAAGTGTTCCAGATCAAGGGCGGCAAACCGGCCTTCGCGCAGCAATGCGGCTTGTTCGTTGGCCCATGCAACGATGTCCGTTTCGTAGCTCGTGCCCATCAGGGTTACCTCCTCATTGGTGATGAGTGACAGTCTATCAGGACTTATTCCATTTCCAGATCAAACGATTACTTTGTCGACTTCGCCTGCCCGTCAAACCGGCGGCAGCCGTTGCCAATGGCCGTCGATGAGGCCCTCGATGGGTTGGAAGTCGGTTTTGTAGGCCATCTTGCGGCTGGCGGCGATCCAGTAGCCGAGGTAGAGGTAGGGCAGGCCAAGGGCGAGGCATTGCTGCTGTTGCCAGAGAATGTTGTAGACGCCGAAACTGCTGCCCGGCATGGCCGGTTCGTAGAAGGTGTAGACCGACGAGAGGCCGTCGTCGAGAACGTCGATCAGGCTGACCATGCGCACGCTGTCGCCTTCCGAGAATTCGATCAGCCGGGTATCGACCCGGCTTTGCAGGAGGAACTGGGCGTATTGATCGCGGCTGTCGTCGTCCATGCCGCCGCCGGGATGGCGCGCCTGCTGGTAGCGGTGGTAGAGGGTGTAGTGCTCGTCGCAAAAGAGGAGTGGCCGTTCGCGCGCCGAGAGTCCGGCGTGGCGCTTCAAGGCGCGCTGCTGGCAGCGTTTGAGTTGCAGTTCGGCAACCGGCAGGCGGACCGGAATGCAGGCGTGGCAATCGTCGCACCAGGGCCGGTAGGTGAAGATGCCGCTGCGGCGAAAACCGGCGCGCACCAGGCTGGTGTAGATTTCGCCGTCGATCAGGTGGGTTGGCGTGGCGACTTGCGAGCGGGCTTCACGACCGGGCAGATAGCTGCACGGATAGGGCGCGGTGGCGTAATACTGGAGCAGCGAGAAGGGCAGGGCGGCGTCATCGGGCAGGGCCATGTCACGCCTCCTGATCGGTTGTCACGGCCCAGCGGGCGGGCGTTTTCGCGTCGGCAGCCAGCGTTCGCAGTTGCGCGAGAAATTCGCTGCGGGGAATTTCCCGCCCGCCGAGCGAGGCGAGGTGCCGGGTGTGCACCTGGCAATCAATGAGGCCGACCTGACGGGCTGACAGTTGCCGGACAAGGTGGGCGAAGGCGACTTTGGACGCATCGGGCCGCAGGGCGAACATGGATTCGCCGTAAAAGGCGCGGCCAATCTGCAAGCCGTAGAGGCCGCCGACCAGTTTGCCGTCGCTATAGGTTTCGACTGAATGCGCCCAGCCAAGCTGGTGCAGACGGCAGTAGGCCGCGGCCATGTCCGGCGTGATCCAGGTGCCATGCTGGCCGGGGCGCGGCATTGTCGCGCAGGCGGCGATGACGCTCGCAAAATCGCTGTCGTAGCGGACTTTGAAAACACCGCTCCTGAGCCGCCGGGCGAGTGAGCGGGAGAGGCGAAATTCAGCGGGAAAGAGCACCATCCGCGGATCGGGCGAATACCACAACGGCAGCCCCTCGACCGTGCCCCAGGGGAAAATGCCCTGGCGATAGGCGTCGAGCAGGCGTTCCGGAGACAGATCGCCGCCGATGGCGAGCAGCCCGCCCATCTCGGCGCGGGCTGAACTGACGGGCGGAAAGGCGTCGAACGGACTGAGTTGGGGGATCATTCTTGCAATGTTCCGGGCAATCCAGCCGGATGGCAACCGATTCCAGGCGGGGATGTTGAACGGCCTGCCGCCGTTCCCGCCCGGATCAGTTTTCTTCGCCGCCGAGGATGCGCCGGGCGCCGTTGTAGCGTTTGAGCCAGTAGCTGCTGTCCATGCTCTCGACGCGGACTTCGGCGCCGGTGCGGGGGGCGTGCATGAAATGGTTGTCGCCGAGATAGATGCCGACGTGCGAAAAGGCGCGGCGCATGGTATTGAAGAAAACCAGATCGCCCGGCTTCAATTCGCTGCTGTCGATGCGCTGGCCGACCTCGCTCATTTCGCGGGCGGTACGCGGCAGCAGGCGGCCAATGCTGTCCTTGAAGACGAGGCGGACGAAACCGCTGCAATCGAGGCCGCTGTTTTCATCATTGCCGCCCAAGCGGTAGCGCACGCCGACCAGCTTCAGGCCCTCGAGGATGACATCCTGCGTGGCGTTGGTGTAACGTTGGAGGAAGGAGATCGGCTCCTCCGGCGGGCGCTCCTCTCCGGCGGCCAGAGCGGTGGCCGGGAGCGCGCCGACGAGAGCGGCGGCAAGGAGGAGGGCGGTTGCTTTAAACATAAACGCGAAATGTATGTGAAATATGCGTCTATGTAAAGACTTGATTTGGCGGCGATGGTGTTTGATATTCGATGATCTGTATGCAACTTGCTGTTTCGCTCAGGGAAGCGATTATGGAAACTGGCGGTGGTTTTGAGCGGCGCGCGCCTTGCTGTCGACTGGCCTGGCGACTGAGGTGGCCGACTTGATGCGCGTTCTGATCGTCGACGATTCGCGGGTCGTCCGCCGCTCGCTGGCGCAGCAGTTGGCCGGGAACTACGAGGTGCGCGAGGAAGGCGACGGCGAGGCGGCCTGGCAGACGCTGGTGCTCGACCAGACGATCAAGGCCGTCATCTCCGATGTGCAGATGCCCAAGCTCAATGGCTACGAATTGCTGGAGCGGGTTCGGGCCTCGAAACTGCGCCGTTTGCAGCAACTGCCTTTTATTTTTCTCTCCGGCGAGGAGAGCGAGGCCGAACGCTGCCGCGCCAGGACGCTGGGCGTCTCCGATTTCATCGCCAAGGCGGCGGGCAATAGCGAATTGCTGAGCCGCCTGAAAAATCTGCTGGCCTTGTCCGAGGCCAGGGAAGACCTGGAAAATGGCCGCGAGCAGATGGTTCAGGACCCCCGGAGCGGGCTGTTTACGCGCAAATATCTCGAAGTCCAGGCGGCGCAGGCGTTGTCGCATTCGGCCCGGCATCATGTCGAAGCCAGCGCCATCATTATCGGCTTCGACCATTTTCCGGCGCTCGTCGAGCGTCTGGGGCCGGCGGCGGCGAGCGAAGTAGCCAACCGCTTTGCCCGGATGCTCGCCGACAAGGTGCGCCAGGAAGACAGCCTCGGCCATTTCGGCGAGGGGCAGTTGGCCATCGTTGCGCCGGGGACGGCGATTGATTTCTGTCGCGCCTTCGCCGAACGGGTGCGCGAGGCGGTCGAGATCAGCCGTCTGTCGGTCGATGAGGAGATGATCGCCGTCACCGTCAGCATTGGCATTGCCAGCGTGCCCAAAGATGCCGTCGATTCGGCGGCGAGCCTCCTCGATCTTGCCGGGCAGCGGATGCGGCTGGCGATGGCGGCGGGCGGCAACCGCACCGAAGCGGGCGATCTCCGCCCGCTGGCGCAGGCGATTTCGCTCAACCGGGCGCTCGAATTGCTGGCCGCCGGGCGGCGCGAGCCAGTGCAGCCGCACGCTGCGGCGCTGGCCCGGCAACTGCTGCCCCTGCTCCGCCTGATCGACGAGGAACTCGATCTTGCCTTGCCGCTGGCTGAACTGGAACGCCGCCTGCGTGAGCAGAATGTGACAGACGCGTCATAAAACCCCGATGAAGCGAATGTTAAAATTCGCGGCCATTCTTTTCCGGGCATATTCCAGCCAATGATTTACGAAACCGTGGCTGCCGTCGATCTCGGTTCCAACAGCTTTCGCCTGCAAGTCGGCCGGGTCGTCGATGACCAGATCTATGTCCTTGATTCCCTGAAAGAACCCGTCCGTCTGGCGGCTGGCCTGACGACTGACAAGCGGCTCGACGCCGCCGCCCAGGAGCGCGGCCTGATGGCGCTGCGTCTGTTTGGCGAGCGCCTGCGCGGCATCGACAAGGGGGCGGTGCGGGCGGTGGCGACCAATACCCTGCGCGTCGCCAAAAATGCCGATCAATTTCTGCCCCTGGCCGAAGCGGCGCTCGGCTTTCCCATCGAAGTCATCGGCGGCCGCGAGGAAGCGCGCCTGATCTATATCGGCGTCTCGCATTCGCTGCCGCTTGCCAGTCACCAGCGGCTGGTCGTCGATATTGGCGGCGGTTCGACCGAATTCATCATCGGCGAGCGGCACGATCCCCTGCGGATGGAATCGCTGTACATGGGCTGCGTCAGTTACACGGCGCATTTTTTTCCCGGGCGCCGGGTGGACAAAAAGCGGTTGCGCGAGGCGACGGCGGCGGCGGCCAAGGAGATTGAACTGATCGCCCGCGATTTCCAGCGTTGCGGCTGGCAGGAGGCGGTCGCTTCTTCCGGCTCGGCGCGCGCCATCGCCGATGTCCTTGAACTCAACAGCCTCAATCCCGGCGGCGCGCTGGGCATTACTCGGAGCGGCCTGGAACGGCTGTGCGCCCTTCTGGTCAAGGCCGGATCGGCTGAGGCGCTCAATCTCCAGGGTTTGCGCGGCGACCGCCCGCTGACCCTGCCGGGTGGCGTCGCCATTTTGTCCGCCGTCCTCGCCGAACTCGACATCGAGGAGATGACCTACGGCGACGGCGCTTTGCGTCTCGGCGTCATGTACGACCTTCTGGGCCGCTTTCACCACCACGACATGCGCGATGCGACGGTGGCGCAATTTGGCCGCCGCTACCAGGTCGAAGCCGAGCAGGCCGGGCGGATCGCGGCGACGGCGCTCTCGGCCTTCGACCAACTGGGCGGCGAAGCCGGAGACGACCGGCAGTTTCTCGCCTGGGCCTGCCGCCTGCACGAAATCGGGATTTCCATCGCCCACAACGCCTATCACAAGCATGGCGCCTACATCCTGACCTATGCCGACATGCCCGGTTTTTCGCACAAGGATCAGGCGCGGCTGGCCATGCTCGTGCTCGGCCACCGGGGCAAGCTGGAAAAACTGGGCGAAATCCCCGCCGGCAACAGCATTTGGCGTCTGGTTTTCTGCCTGCGGCTGGCCGTCCTGCTGCATCGCACGCGTGACGACCGCGCCCTGCCGGAGTGGACGGTCAAGCCGCAAGGCAACGGTTTTCAGCTTGAGCTACCGGCCAACTGGCTGGCCGACAACCCGTGGACGGCCGCGGCGCTGGCCGAGGAAACGGCCATCTGGCGGCAGATCGGGCGCGATTATGTGGTCAGGGCGAGACGCGCCATAGCCCGTCGCCAACCGAATCTGGAGGACGATCCATGAATGACGAGTCAATCGCGCTACTGGGTGAAATCAGGGATTTGTTGCGAGAGCAGAACGCCCTCGCGCAAGACGTGCGCGAGATGAACAAGGAATCATTGCGGCTGCTGCAAGAGAGCAGGGCGTTGAACGAGAGCCAGATGGCTCGCGCCGAGCGTCTCCAGTCGCGGGCAGAGAAATCTGTCTCGGTCAGTAATATGTTCTCCTACGGTGTCATCATCGTGGTACTGCTTTACTTCTTAATCAGTTACTTTGGATTACCGTTCTAGGAATTTGTCCGTAAATAAAATCTGGTGGTTTATAACCCCGGAGCTTTGCGGCTTATTTCCCGTTCGTCCTGAGCTTGTCGAAGGATGAACGGACGCGCTGGCGGTGATGTCCCGCCCTTCGACAAGCTCAGGGCGAACGGTATTTGGGGATATGGGTTGCTCAGTTTTGCAATGATTTTCTT
>JAITMS010000170.1 GCA_031277255.1 Azonexus sp. | reverse complement strand
TGATGAACACCGTGATTTCGAACACCACGATCTTATCAATTCGAGGCTCTCAGCCCACTTCCAACTAATCCCCAGCCCCTTCCAATCATGTCAAATGCTTAAGGTAGTGCCATTGGGGTTAGAGCGGTTTTCATTCAACCCATACCGTTCGCCCTGAGCCTGTCGAAGGGCGGTGCGGAGAGAGACTGGAGGCTTGAACCGGGCTTCGACAGGCTCAGCCCGAACGGGAGATGTAAGGATTTGAACAGAAAATACTCCAAGGCCGCCCCCCTCTCCCCCCAACCCTCTCTCCCGGCCTCTCTCCCGCAAGCGGGAGAGAGGAGGTTCTGCCAGACGCGCGCGCCATCTGAATTGCGCCACCCAAAAATCCCTGGTTGCCAGTTCTCTAGCGCCTTGCCGCCGGATACCTTGTGAAACCACTGCTCAAGCGCCTTGTGCACGGCCTCACCGCCCATCTCGATCCGCCGCTGTTGCTGATCGTCCTGGCCTTGATGGCGGTCGGTCTGCTGACGGTGTTTTCCGCCACCTCCAGCGATGGTTTCGACAAGCTCGACAAACAGTTGATCAACATGGCGGCGGCGGGCGTCATCATGCTGCTGGTCGCCCGCACGCCGCCGCAGACGCTGATGCGCTTCGCCGTGCCGCTGTATGTCACCGGCGTCATCCTGCTCATTGCCGTCGCGCTCTTTGGCGTCGTCGTCAATGGTTCGCGGCGCTGGCTGTCGCTCGGCATCGTCCGCATCCAGCCTTCCGAGATTATGAAAATCGCCATGCCGCTGATGCTCGCCTGGTATTTCCAGAAATACGAGGCGATGCTGACGGCGCGGCATTTCGTCATCGCCGGTCTGATCCTGCTCCTGCCCATCGGCCTCGTTCTCAAGCAGCCCGACCTCGGCACCTCGCTTTTGATCGGCGCCGCCGGTTTCTTCGTCATCTTCCTGGCCGGGTTGCCGTGGAAAGTCATCTTCGGCCTTGCCGCCGCCGCTGGCGCCGCCCTGCCGCTGGTCTGGTCGCTGATGCACGACTACCAGCGGCGGCGGGTGATGACCCTGATCGACCCGACCTCCGATCCGCTCGGCGCGGGCTACCACATCATCCAATCGACCATCGCCATTGGCTCCGGCGGCGGTTTCGGCAAGGGCTACCTCAACGGCAGCCAGACCCACCTTGAATTCATCCCGGAAAAACACACCGACTTCATCTTCGCCGTCTTTTCCGAAGAATGGGGATTACTCGGCAACGGCATCCTGCTCGTGTTGTTCATCCTCCTGATCGGCCGCGGCCTGATGATCGCCGCCGCCGCGCCAACCCTGTTCTCGCGCCTCCTGGCCGGGGCCATCACGCTGGTTTTCTTCATCTACGCCTTCGTCAACATGGGCATGGTTTCCGGCATTCTGCCCGTCGTCGGCGTGCCGCTGCCCTTCATCAGCTATGGCGGCACCGCCCTGGTCACGCTGATGTTCGGCATCGGCATCCTGATGTCGATCCAGACCCATCGCATGTTGGTCAAGAAATGAAATCGCCGCCCCTGCTACTCGCCCTGCTGTTCTCTGCCCTGCTCCTCGCCGCCTGCGGCACGACCCGCCCGCCCAGCACCGGCGGCGGCGCGGCAGCCAGCGCGCCAGCGAAATCGACGGCAACGCCCAAACGCGGCGGCGGCTTCTACAAAGACGACGGCCCCGGCGACGACATCCCCGACAACCTCGACGCCATCCCCGACGCCCAGCCGAAATGGGAACCGCTGCACAAACCGGCAACCCGCCCCTACGTCGTCCTCGGCAAGGAATACCTGCCCAACGCCACCCTCAAGCCGCACAAGGAGCGCGGCATCGCCTCCTGGTACGGCAAAAAATTCCACGGCCAGAAAACCTCAAACGGCGAAACCTACGACATGTTCGCCATGACCGCCGCCCACCCGACCCTGGCTCTGCCCTCCTACGTCCGCGTCACCCGCCTGCAAAACGGCAAATCGGTCATCGTCCGCGTCAACGACCGCGGCCCCTTCCACGCCGGGCGCATCATCGACCTCTCCTACACCGCCGCCTGGAAACTCGGCCTCATCGACGGCGGCAGCGGCCAGGTCGAAATCGAAGCCATCCTGCCCGGCCAGTCAACCGGCGCGACCTATGCCCAGACCGCGCCGCCGCCTGTAACTGCCGCGCCCTCACCCAGCCCCCCCGATGAAATCGCCCTCCTCGCCCTGCGCGACGACGAACCAGCCAGCCCCGCCGCCAGCGACGACGGCAGCCCCGGCGTCTACCTGCAACTCGGCGCTTTCGCCAACCCCGACAATGCCGAAAACCTGCGCAACCACCTCGCCCGCGAACTCGACTGGCTGACCGAACCACTCCGCATCCGCGCCAGCAGCGGCATCTACCGCCTGCAACTCGGCCCCTACACAAGCCGCGACGAAGCCGAACAGATCGCCACCAAAATCCAGGCCAGCCTGGGACAAAAACCGGCGTTCGTGACGCGCCGGTAGTTGGAGGATGAGGGGTTTCTCATTCATCCGCAGAGTTTTAGGTTTGCCCAAACGGAAACACAGCGGCTGTTTCGGGGCGAGATTGACAGTAGCTGCGAGTTAGACAATACTGCGTTTTTCAAGGCAAGTCGTCTAATTGGCATTAGGCTAATCACCATGAAACAATCGCTGGGGCCGTTCCGTTGGCTGTTCGCAATGTGCATATTTTTCGCAGCTTATGTGCTAGTGTAGTGCTGCATTCTGTTTATAGCTTAATCGTTTATTTGCACGGATGACTTTTTGCAGGATGTCACGAGCGCTTTTAGTCCAGATGAAAGGTTTTGGAGCGGTGTTGTGGTG
>JAITMS010000169.1 GCA_031277255.1 Azonexus sp. | reverse complement strand
CCTCGCCCTTGATGGGAGAGCGCCTTTACCCTCTCCCCCAACCCCTCTCCCGCTTGCGGGAGAGGGGAGAAAAACTCCGGGCGGCCCGCAGCGCGCCGCCTTCCTCATCCGCGACAATCTCCTCCATCGCAACGACATCCAGAACGCCTATCTGGAAGCCATCGCCGGGGCGAAAAAAGACATTCTCATCGCCAACGCCTATTTCCTGCCCGGCGTCCGTTTCACCCGCGCCTTGCAGGCCGCCGCCCGGCGCGGCGTGCGCGTTACCGTGCTGTTGCAGGGCAAAACCGACCACCCGCTGCTGCGTTACGCGACGCAGGCGCTGTACCAGTGGCTGCTCAACCACGGCATCCGCATTTTCGAGTACGAAAAGAGTTTCATGCACGCCAAGGTCGCCGTTATCGACGACCAGTGGGCCACCGTCGGCTCCTCGAACATCGACCCTTTCAGCCTTCTGCTCGCCAAGGAAGCCAATCTCGCCGTCCGCGATCCCGCCTTCGCCAGCCAGTTGCGTGCCAGCGTCGACCGGGCGATGCAGGATGGCGCCAGAGAAACGCGCCGCGAAGACCTGATCCGCCAGCCCTGGCTTTCCCGCCTCGTGCGCTGGGTCAGCTATGGCCTCGTCCGCACGCTGACTGGCCTCACCGGCTATGGGCAAAAGCTGTGGGGGGCGGATGAGGAGACGGCGGCGGACAAGCGGCAAGGCCAATGAAAGGCTGCCGCGGCACGGCGGCGAAATCCCAGTGTCGCCGCGCCCACAGCCAAACCGCCGCGGGTTGTTCCAGAGCCAGTTCAGGCGGCGGTTTCTGGCCGAGAAAAGAGAGGGCGCGGACGAGTTCCGCCGCCGCCCGGCGCTCGTCGAGGGCCGGGGCGCGGGTCTGTTTCGACAGTTTTTCGCCCGCCGCGTTGGTCGCCACCGGCAAATGGGCGTAACGCGGCGGCGGGTAGCCAAGGCAGCTTTGCAGCCCGATCTGGCGCGGTGTTGACAGGAGCAGATCAGCGCCGCGCACGATGTCGGTGACGCCCTGCCAGGCGTCATCGACCACCACCGCCAACTGGTAAGCAAACAGACCGTCGGCGCGGCGCAGGACAAAATCGCCGACATCCCGCGCCAGCCGCTGCGCTTGCCGCCCTTGCAGGCGGTCGGTGAAAGCCGTTTCCTCGTCCTGCACGCGCAGCCGCCAGGCCCGCGCCGCCCGCCCCGGCGGCAGACCGGCACGGCAGGTTCCGGGATAGGCGAGGCCGCCGTCGATGGCCGGATGCGTCGCCGAATCGGCAATTTCCTTGCGCGAGCAGGCGCAGGGGTAGGCAAGGCCGCTCTCGCGCAAATGGTCGAGCGCCGCCGCGTAAGCCTTAAGGCGCTGGCTTTGCCAGAGCACCGGCCCGTCCCACTCGAAGCCGAAGTTTTCCAGCGTGCGCAAAATAGCCGCCGCCGCGCCCGGCGCGTTGCGCGGCGTGTCGACATCTTCGATGCGCAGCAGCCATTCCCCGCTCTGACTCTTGGCGTCGAGATAACTGCCGACGGCGGCGACCAGCGAGCCAAAATGCAGCGGCCCGGTCGGCGAGGGGGCGAAGCGGCCACGATAGCCGCCAGGGCATTTTCTGTTCAAATCCTTACATTCCCGTTCGGGCTGAGCTTGTCGAAGGACAGTGCGGAGAGAGAATACGGAGGCTTGAACCGGGCTTCGACAGGCTCAGCCCGAACGGTATAGGTATATGCACTTGAAGCGAAACCGCTCTAGCGGGAGGAAGCATCATCGTCGCGGCAGAAACAGAATCAGTGACCGTGGCGGCGGCCAAACGGCCCCGTCATGGATTGACTTGCGTCGTCCCTGCGTCATCAAGTCTCAACCCGGCAGCGCCGCCACCGCCTCGATCTCGAACAGCATCACGTCCAGCGCCAGACGCGGCACCGGCACCAGGGTGCAGGCCGGTTTCGGCGTCTCGCCCCAGGCCACCATCAGTTCAGCGCCGTAAATACCCAGCCTGGCTTCGCTGTGGTCAACGATGTAGACCGTCAGCTTGGCGACATCCTTGGGGCCAGCGCCCGCCGAGCGCAAGGCCGTCAGCAGGTTTTTGAAGGCTTGCCTGACCTGCGCCTGAAAACCCTCGGCGTAATGGCCGTCCTCCGTTTCGCCGCCCTGACCGGCAATGTAGACCAGGCGCGAAGCGGCGGCCACCTGCGCGACGTGCGAGTAGCCATAGCCCGCCGGATCATACAAACCGTCGGGATTGGCCAGCGTCAGTTGCGCGGATTGTCTGAAAATAGCCATCTTGCCTCCTTGTCGTGGCGCGTCAAGCAAACCCCTTTTGTATCACTGTTTTACCCCGGCGGCGGACGAAACTTTTTGCCCTGTTAGCACTCTCATGGCGAGAGTGCTAAAATAGCCCCCACTTTTTTGAGGATCGACGTAATGACCCAGGCAATGACCCTTCCCATCCCCGCAGCCGTTGGCAATATCGACGCCTATATTCAGGCGGCGAATCGTTACCCGATGCTGTCCGAGGCGGAAGAAACCGGGCTGGCCAAGCGTTTCCGCGACGAAGGCGATGTCGAGGCGGCGCGGCGGCTGGTGCTCTCGCATTTGCGCCTCGTCATTTCCGTGGCCCGCAATTATCTTGGCTACGGTCTGGCGCACGCCGATCTGATCCAGGAAGGCAATATCGGCCTGATGACCGCGGTCAAACGCTTTGATCCGACGCGCGGCGTGCGGCTGGTGTCCTTTGCCATTCACTGGATCAAGGCCGAGATTCACAACTACATCCTGAAAAACTGGCGGCTGGTCAAGGTGGCGACGACCAAGGCGCAAAGGAAGCTGTTTTTCAACCTGCGCAGCCTGAAGAACGACTATGAAGGCGTCAATACGCTCTCCGGCGCGCAGGCGGCGGACGTGGCGACGCGCCTTGGCGTCAAGCGCGAGGAAGTGGTCGAAATGGAAACCCGCCTGAGCGGCCGCGATCTGGCGCTCGAAGGCAGCCCGGACGATGGCGGCGACACCTTCGCCCCGATCGACTATCTGGCCGATTCGCGCTATGAGCCGACCCGCGTCATCGAAAGCAAGGCTGTCGCCCGTTTGCAGGACGAAGGCTTGCAGGCCGCCCTCGCCGCCCTCGACCCGCGCAGCCGCCGGATTGTCGAAGCGCGCTGGCTGCACGGCGGCGAAGCGGCGACCTTGCACGAACTGGCGGCTGAATTTGGCGTTTCGGCAGAGCGTATCCGCCAGATCGAGGCCAAAGCCTTGCAGAAGATGCGCGGCGTGATCGGGGATCAGGCGTCAGGCATCAGGAATCAGTAAAGCCGCCGCGTTGCGCTTTTGTTGACCAACGCCGCTTCCCTCTCGTAGGGCGGGTCTTGACCCGCCACCCAAGATCAAATTTTGATTTTGAACCGGCGGGTCAAGACCCGCCCTACTCCCGTTTTTCGCCTTCACACCCTTCGTCAGTTCTTCTTGCCGCTCTTGACGACGGTGACCGCGCCCTTGAAGTCGTTGGCGACCAAGGGCGGCGCGTCGACTTGCGGGACGTGGCACTGGCTACAGTTGTAGCGGGCGGCGGCGGCGTTCTTCAGGAGTTTGCCGTCGCGGTCGCGGAAGTGGCTGTCGCCGACTTTGGGCGCGTTTTTCTTCTGGTAGGTGTCGGCGCCGTGGCAGCTCAGACACTGGTTTTCGTCGAGCGTCACTTCATCGAAATTTTCGACCGCGTGCGGAATCACCGGCGGCTGACCGTCGAAGGTGCGGGCGACCTTGTCCTGTCCGCCCGGTTTGCCGCCGAGGTATTTCTTGACCTCCGGGGCCTGATCGGTCGCCGCGACGTCAGCGCCGCGCATTGGAACCGGCTCCTGCTGGGCCAGCGCCGGGTGGGCGAGAACCCAGCAGACGGCTGCCGCCAGGGTGGCCAGGGTCGTTTTCACTGTCTGTTTCATGGTCGAACTCCTCCTCAAACACGGGCTGATCGGTCGGTCGCGGGCGCTGCCAGGGGCAGCGTTGAAACCGGGTTATTGAAACGCAGATCGAAGGTGAAGACATCCTTCGAACAAACATCAATGCAGCGGCCGCAGTTGGTGCAGTTGGCGGCCAGAATCACCGGCCCGACGCCGTTTGCCTCGCCTTTCAAGGCGGGGCGGATGACTTGCGGCTCCGGGCAGATTTCAAAGCAATCCATGCAGTCGTTACAGGCGGCGCGGGCCGGGGCGGCGACGCGCAGCGGCGACCAGCGGCCAAGCAGGCTGTAAAAAGCGCCGACTGGGCAGAGATGGCCGCACCAGCCACGGCGCATGACGAACAGGTCGAACAGGAAGACCGCCAGAACCACCATCCAGGCCGCGCCGATGCCGAAAAAAAGGCCGCGATGCAGCATCGAAACGGGGTTGATGAGTTCCCACAACACCGTCCCGGTCAGCAGCGAGCCAGCCAGCGCCATGCCCATGATCCAGTAGCGGGTGGCCCGGCCCAGGTGGACGCTGCCTTTGACGCCGAGGCGCAAGCGCAGCCAGCCGGCGGCGTCGGTGACGATATTGAGCGGACAGACCCAACTGCAAAAGAGCCGCCCGCCAAAGAGCAGATAGAACAGCACGGTGATGAGGAGGCCGATCAGCCCCAGTTTTTCCGGCACATGACCGGCGAGCATGGATTGGGCGGCGACAAAGGGATCGGTGAGCGGCAGAAAACCCAGCGTATAGCTGTAATTGAGATTGCCCTTGACGATCCAGACGCGAGAGAGCGAGGAGTCAATCCAACGCTGGTACAGAGCCATGACGTCTGGGCTGTTGGTAAACTCGGCAACCCAGAGCAACCCCTTGGTAATCCAGGCGCCGAGCAACGGACTGAGCAGGAACAGGGCGAGGATGGCGAACTGGCTCAGGCGGCGCAGAATCAACCATTTGTGGGCGATGACCCAGCCTTTGGCGGCGATGGCGTCAGCGCCAGCGCGCTTGACGGCGCTCATGGCGAATCCCCCAGTCCCGGCGGTTTGCTGGGAATGGCCAGCACCCCGCCGTCGGGCAGGTCGCGGGCGGGCGCGGTCTTGCCGGAAGCCGGATCGTAATGGCCGGGCAGATCGACGCCTTCCGGCATCCGGTCGGGCAGATCGAGCATTTCTGATTCGTCGATCAAGGAATGTCCGGCTTTGTTTTTTTCTTCCCAGCCGATGCGGTAGTGGCTGCCGAGTTCGCCCTTGGCCAGTTGCGGCGGCAGCACGCGGATGGCGGCTTGTTCGAGGACGCAGGCTTTCTCGCACTTGCCGCAGCCGGTGCAGTGTTCGGAATGGACAGTCGGCAGGAACATGGCGTGCCGCCCGGTGCGCAGGTTGGGCTGGTGGTCGAGGGTGATCGCCTTGTCGATGACCGGGCAGACGCGGTAGCAGACATCGCAGCGCAGGCCGAGGAAGTTGAGGCAGGTTTCGTGGTCGATCAGGACGGCGACGCCCATTTTCGCCTGGTTGATGTCGGCCAGCGCATGATCGAGCGCGCCGGTCGGGCAGGCGACGACGCAGGGAATGTCCTCGCACATTTCGCAGGGAATCTGCCGCGCCGTGAAATACGGGGTGCCGGTGGCGACCGGCGCTTCCGGCTTGGCGAGCGACAATGTGTCGTAGGGGCAGTCGCGCACGCAGAGGCCGCAACGGATGCAGGCGCCGAGGAATTGATCCTCGGCCAAAGCGCCGGGCGGCCGCAGGGCCAGGGCGGGCAAGGCGCGCGCCTGTTTGGCGTAGAGGCCGAGGCCCAGGCCGAGCAAGCCAACGCCGCAGGCCATCCGCGCCGAATCAAAGAGAAACTGGCGGCGGGCGGCGCTGCTTTTTGCGGTGGGCGCTTTCATGTCACTCATGTTCCGGTAGCGTCGGCGCGGGCCACTCCCCGACCCGCCCGCGCCGACATCCCCTCCCCATCAAACCATCAGGCTTTGACCACCTTGCAGGCGCACTTCTTGAAATCGGTTTCTTTCGACAACGGGCAGGTGGCGTCCAGCGTCAGTTTGTTGACCAGGCGATGCTCGTCGAAGAAGGGCGCAAAAACCAGACCTTGCGGCGGCTTGTTGCGGCCGCGGGTTTCGACGCGCAACTGGATTTCGCCGCGGCGGGTGGCGAGCTTGACCACGTCATTGCGGTTGAGGCCGCGATCCTTGGCGTCCTGCGGGTGCATGTAGACCACGGCGTCGGGCATCGCCTTGTACAGTTCCGGCACGCGCCGGGTCATCGTGCCGGTGTGCCAGTGTTCCAGCACGCGGCCCGTGCACAGCCACAGGTTGTATTCGCTGTCCGGCGACTCGGCGGCGGGCTGGTAAGGCAGCGCGAAGGCCACCGCCTTGCCGTCCGGGAAGCCGTAGAAGCGGATGCCCTCGCCCTTCGGCACATAGCTGTCGTAGCCTTCGCGGAAGCGCCACAGGGTTTCCTTGCCGTCGATGACCGGCCAGCGCAGGCCGCGCGCCCGGTGATAAACGTCGAAATTGGCCAGATCGTGGGCATGGCCGCGACCGAAGGCGGCATATTCCTCGAACAGCCCCTTCTGCACATAAAAGCCGAAGGCTTGCGACTCGTCGTTCATGTAGCCCTTGATGGCATGGGCGTTGACCTTGGCCACCTCGTCCAGCCCCCAGCGGGTCGTGTCGGCGTTGGCGTAGAGTACGTCGTAGAGCGTCTTGCCCTTGTATTCCGGCGCTTTGTCGAGAATTTCGGCAGGCCAGACTTCCTCGGTCTTGAAGCGTTTGGCAAATTCGATGTACTGCCACAGGTCGGAGCGGGCCTCGCCCGGCGCCTTGACCTGCTGCCGCCAGAACTGGCCGCGCCGCTCGGCGTTGCCGTAAGCGCCTTCTTTTTCCATCCACATCGCCGAGGGCAGAATGAGGTCGGCGGACATGGCGGAAACCGTCGGATAGGCGTCCGACTGCACGACAAACGCCTTGGGATTGCGCCAGCCCGGATAAATTTCGTCATTGACGTTCGGCCCGGCCTGCATGTTGTTGGTCGTCGTCGCCCAGAAGAAGCCGAGCTTGCCGTCTTTCAGCGCCCGCGACTGGGCCACGGCGTGCAGGCCGACCCAGTCGGGGATGACGCCCGCCGGGAGCTTCCACAGTTTTTCCGAACGGGCGCGATGTTCCGGGCTGGTGACCACCATGTCGGCGGGCAGGCGGTGGGCAAAGGTGCCGACCTCGCGCGCCGTGCCACAGGCCGAAGGCTGGCCGGTGAGCGAGAAGGGGCCGTTGCCCGGTTCGGAAATCTTGCCGACCAGAAGGTGCACGTTGTAGATCATGTTATTGACCCAGGTGCCGCGCACGTGCTGGTTGAAGCCCATCGTCCAGAACGAGACGATCTTGCTCTTGGGATCGGCATACGCCTTGGCCAAGGCTTCCAGACGATCCTTCGGCACGCCGGAAATTTCATGCGTCTTGTCCAGCGTGTATTCCGCGACGAACTCGGCGAAACGCTCGAAAGTGATGTCCTTGGCCGCCATCGGGTTGCCCTTGGGCTTGCCGTCCGGACCGGGGTAGCCGTTGTTGCCCGCCGCCTGTTCGAGCGGGTGATTGGGGCGCAGGCCATAGCCGATGTCGGTGACGCCTTCCTTGAACTTGACGTGCTTGGCGACGAAATCCTTGTTCACCGCGCCGTTCTGGATAATGTAATTGGCGATGTAATTGAGGATGGCCAGATCGGAATTGGGCTTGAAAATCAGTTCGCTGTCGGCCAGTTCGCAGGAACGGTGGGAGAAGGTCGACAAGACGTGAATCTTGACGTGCTTGGCCGTCAGCCGCCGGTCGGTGATGCGCGACCAGAGGATCGGGTGCATTTCGGCCATGTTCGATCCCCACAGCGCGAAAACGTCGGCGTGCTCGATGTCGTCGTAGCAGCCCATCGGCTCGTCGATGCCGAAGCTGCGCATGAAGCCGACCACGGCCGAGGCCATGCAGTGACGGGCGTTGGGGTCGATGTTGTTGGAGCGGAACCCGGCCTTGAACAGCTTGGCGGCGGCATAGCCTTCCCACACCGTCCACTGGCCGGAGCCGAACATGCAGACATTCTTCGGCCCGCCTTCCTTCAGCGCCGCCTTGACTTTTTCTTCCATGATGTCGAAAGCCGCCTGCCAGGAAATCGGCTTGAATTCGCCGTTCTTGTCGTACTTGCCGTCCTTCATGCGCAGCATCGGCTGGGTCAGGCGGTCGTGGCCATACTGGATTTTCGAGAGGAAATAGCCCTTGATGCAGTTGAGGCCGCGATTGACCGGCGCGTCGGGATCGCCTTGCGTCGCCACGATGCGCCCGTCGCGGGCGCCGACCAGCACGCCGCAGCCGGTGCCGCAGTAGCGGCAGACGCCTTTGTCCCAACGCACGCCGTCGTTGGCTTTCTGTTGCGCCAGCGCCATGCCGGGGGCGCTGACGCCCGCTGCCGCTGCCGCCGCCGCAACGGCATTGCTCTTGATGAAATCGCGCCGGGTCAGTTTCATGTCCATCATCTCAGCTCCTCATCGGGATTGGTTTCGTACTGGTGATACACCAGCGATGCCGCGAGAACACCCGGCAACTGGCGGATCGTTTCAAAATGGGAAAGGGTGGCGGCATCATCGGCGGTTTCGATACTGACAATGATCCGCCCATCTTCGCCGACAGCATGGACTTCAACGCCAGGCAAGCCGCTCAGGGCGCGTTCGACATCCGCCGAGCGCGTCGGCAGAGCGCCGATGATGACGCTGGAAATGTGAATCCCCGAAGAAGCCCCTTGGCTCATGTCAGCTTTTTGTCCGAAATTTCGTGCAGACTAACCAACTGCTCAGGCAGTTCTTTAGCCTGCATCAAACATTGGCAATACCCCTAATTTTTTTAGTGCCATGTTGACCCAGGTCAACTCATTCCGTTTTCAGATCAAGCGAGTACGCGAAGACGAAGCGCCGACAGTGCTATGGCACGACAAGCGAAGTCGACAAAGTAATCGTTTGATCTGGAAATGGAATCATTCCGGGCAAAACCCGGCGGGCGTTAGCCGCCGTCAGCGCCGCCACGGCAGCGGTCGAAACGCCGCGCAAGGCGGCCAGTTCAGCGGCAATGCGCGGCAGTTCGGCGGGCGAATTCCGCCCGCCATTGAGCCAGACAGGCGATATATCGGGGGCGTCGGTTTCAAGGACGATGGCCTCGTCCGGCAGCGTCGCCGCCAAATGGCGGATGCGGGTCGAACCGGCAAAGCTCATGGCCCCGCCAAAGCCCAAGGCGAAGCCGAGTTTGAGAAATTCGTCGGCCTGCTGGCGGCTGCCGTTGAAGGCATGGGCAATGCCGCCGGGGACGGCGCTGCGGCCAAAAACCCGGCGCAGTTCCTTGAGCGCCGCGTCGACCGCGCGGCGGACGTGGAGGATCACCGGCAAGTTCAAGTCACGGGCGAGTTTCAATTGTTCGACAAAAAAGAAGCTCTGCCGCTGCCGGTCAACATCGGCGACATAATGATCGAGGCCGATTTCGCCGACGGCGACGGCTGGCTCTGTCGTCAGCCAGCGGCGCAGCGCCGCCAGATCGGTTTCCCTGGCGCTGCCGACGGCAAGCGGATGGATGCCGTAAGCAGCAACACAGCCGGGATAACGCGCCGCGCAATCACGCACGGCGGCAAAGCTGGCGAGCGACACCGCCGGAATGACGAGACGCGCAACACCGCTTTGGCTGGCCGCCGCGTAGACGGCATCGCGGTCGTCAGCAAATTCGCTGGCGTCGAGATGGCAATGGGTGTCGATCAACATCCCAAAAACGGAAACGCCGCTTCCGGCTGCCGTCCGTCGATCAGATCGGCCAGCGCCGCCGCCGAGCCGCAGGCCAGCGTCCAGCCGAGGGTGCCGTGGCCGGTGTTGAGCCACAGATTGGGGTAGCGGGCGCGGCCAATCAGGGGGCGGTTGGAAGGCGTCGCCGGACGCAGGCCGCACCAGAATTGCGGCGTCCCGGCGGGATCAAGGCGCGGAAAGAGTTGCCGCACGCGCTGCAACACCGCCTGACAGCGGACCTCATTGAGATCGAGGTTATAACCGTTGAACTCCGCCGTACCAGCGACGCGCAGGCGACTGCCGAGGCGGGAAAAAACGAGTTTCCGCTCGTCATCGGTCAGGGACACAACCGGAGCGGGAGCATCAGGGGCCAGCGGCAAAGTCACCGAATAACCCTTGGCCGGATAGACGGGAATACGGACGCCGATGGGCTTGAGCAACAGCGGCGAATAGCTGCCGAGGGCAACGACGTAAGCATCCGCCGTCAGTACTTCGCTGCCGCTATGCTCCCCTGCCTTCTGGACGACGACGCCCGCCAGTCGGCGGCCCGCCGCCGCCAGTTTGACGATTGACAAGCCGTAGCGGAATTCGACGCCCGCCAGCGCCGCGCGGGCCGCCAGCGCCGCCGTAAAGCGATGGGCGTCGCCGGATTCGTCAGCTTCGGTGTAATCGCCGCCGACCAGCAGAGGCCGGACATCGGCCAGCGCCGGTTCAATGCCGACGCAAGCGTCGGCATCCACCGTCCGGCGGTCGACGCCCAGGCTTTGCATCAGGCGGACGGCGGCAGCCGCTGCGGCAAACGCCTCACCATCGGTATAAATATGCAGGATGCCGCGCTGCAACTGCTCGTACTGCAAGCCCAATTCATCGCGCAAAAGCCCCAGTTGCCGCCGACTGTAGAGCGCCAGCGCGGTAATGGCGGCGATATTGCGGCGCGTCGCCTCAGGCAAACACTGGCCGAGAAAGCGCAGCCCCCAGGCCCATTGCGCCGGATCAGCCCGCCAACGCCAGAGCAGCGGCGCGTCGTCCCGCCCCAGCCATTGCCGCAAGCGCGAAAAAACATGCGGATTGGCCCACGGCTCGGCATGCGACACCGAAATCTGACCGCCATTGGCAAAACTCGTCTCCAACCCGGCCCCCGGCTGACGGTCGATCACCGTCACCCGATGCCCGGCCTGAGCCAGATACCAGGCGCTCGTCACACCGACGACGCCAGCGCCGAGGACGAGGATTTTGAGATTGTTGGGAGAGGACATGTGATTGGGCGCGTGATGGGTTTCGCTGTGCTCTACCCATCCTACCGACTGTGGTAAGCGATGAACCCACAGAGAAGCGCGCCTACAACACCTGCCAAGGGGTTGTAGGCCTCCATGAGCGTAACCATGCCTGTTGCGTCATGGTCAAAAATTATTTGGGCAACAGCAAGTAATAGAAATGAAGCGGCTACAGCCCCGCCAATAGCGCAGAGCAATATTTTGATTGCCTTGAAGAACAAATAGGGCAAACTCGACTTATTCATCTGGAATAAGTCGCCGCAAGGATTTTATGTGATATGCCAAATGCTCCAATAAATGAACATCCAAATCAGCAAGAAATACCTCTACCTGATCGGCCAATACAATGTCTTTCGATAAAAGATCATCGACTAGGGAAATAAAACTGGAACATGCTGAATATGCGTCGGCGACATCTACGAAAAATTGGCTTTGATTCAAGGAATCAGACAAATATGGAGATATTTTATTTTTCAAATCCCCTACTAACTGACTTGCATACTCTGGTGGTGGTTGCTTCATCATTAGCCTCCCGGAGAGCGCATCTTGAGGCGCTCAATACGCTCTTTCCAAAGCAAATAAAGGGGGCGATTTGTTCCCTCCTCGCCACGCCTCTCCTGAAATTCTGCGGACGTAACGCCCTGCTGCGGTTTGGATAGGGTTTCGGCATAGCCTCACGCCTCGCCCCGTTCGCGGGCGATACGGCTGACTTCGGGGATTTGGCGCAGGGTGCGCATGACACTGGCGAGGTGTTTGCGGTGGGCGACCTGGATGGTGAAGTGGAGGAGCGTAAAGAGACTCTCCGGGTCGGCGTCCATGGCGACGTGCTCGATGTTCGAGCCAGCGTCGGCAATCGCCGCCGCGACCTGGCCCAATACGCCGCGGCGGTTTTTGACTTCGAGCTTGATGCGGACATCGAACAGTTTGCCGTCTTCCGGCTCCCATTCGACATTGAGCCATTTCTGCGGTTCGCTGGCGCGTGATTTGGCGATGGTCGGGCAGTCTGCCGTATGGATGACCAGCCCGGCGCCTTTGCGGATCGAACCGACGATCGGGTCGCCGGGAATCGGCTGGCAGCAGCGGGCAAGCTGGATGGCCATGCCTTCAGTGCCGTGAATCGCCAGGGTCATGTCGCCGGTCGCGCCGGGCGTCAGGTTCTCGCGCGCCAGGAGCCGCCGGGCGACGACCGAGGGCAGGCGTTTGCCGAGGCCGATTTCGGTATAGATTTCGTCAATCGATTTGTGGTTGCCGGATTTGACCAGTTGATCCCAGACATCGGCCGGGATCGAAACCGGCACGACGCCGAGGGAGAGCAGTTCCTGACGCAGGAGGCGTTCGCCGAGGCGGGCTGATTCTTCATTTTGCACGGTGCGCATGAAATGGCGAATCTTGCCGCGCGCCCGGCCGGTCTTGACGTAGGTCAGCCAGACCGGGTTGGGCGTTGCCTGCGGCGAGGTGATGATTTCGACCAGATCGCCGTTGCGCAGTTTGCTGCGCAGCGGCGCCCATTCGTGATTGATGCGCGCCGCCGAGCAGTGGTTGCCGACATCGGTATGGACGGCGTAGGCAAAATCAATGATGGTCGCGCCAGCGGGCATGGCCATGATTTTGCCCTTGGGCGTAAAGACGTAAACCTCGTCGGGGAAAAGGTCGATTTTGACGTTTTCAAAAAACTCGGAGGTGTCGCTGCCCTGCATGTCGAGCAGGGATTGCAGCCATTTGTGCGTTTTGACTTGCAGGCTGGCGCCGCTTTCTTCGCTGTCCTTGTACAGCCAGTGGGCGGCGACGCCGTCCTGGGCGACGTTGTGCATTTCGCGGGTGCGAATCTGGACTTCGACCGGCGTGCCGTAGGGGCCGATCAGCGCCGTGTGCAGCGACTGGTAGCCGTTGGCCTTGGGGATTGCGACGTAATCCTTGAATTTGCCGGGCACCGGCTGGTACAGGCTGTGCAGCGCGCCGAGCGCCAGATAGCAGGTCGGCACGCTGTCGACGACGACGCGAAAGCCATAAATATCAAGCACCTGCGAGAAGGAGAGCCGCTTGTCCTTCATTTTGCGAAAAATCGAGTAGAGGCTTTTTTCGCGGCCAAAGACTTCGGCGGCGAGACCGGCGCTGTCGAGCTTGTTTTTGATGGCGTCGAGTATCCGCGTCAACAGTTCGCGGCGGTTGCCGGTGGCGGCCTTCTGCGCTTTTTCCAGAATTTCCGCCCGGTGCGGGTAAATCAGGCGGAAACACAAATCCTGCAATTCGTCGTAGAGCTTGAACAGGCCCAGACGGAGCGCGATCGGGGCATGGATTTCAAGCGTTTCGCGGGCGATGCGGGCACGCTTGTCGGCGCGCATGGCCGACATGGTGGAGAGATTGTGCCGCCGGTCGGCGAGCTTGATGAGGATGACGCGCAGGTCGCGCGCCATCGCCATCAGCATCTTGCGGAAATTTTCCGCCTGCGCCTCCTGATAGGAGGCAAAGTCCATCTTGTCGAGCTTGGAGAGGCCATCGACCAGTTCGGCGACCTCCTTGCCGAAACGCTCAGAGAGTTCCGGCTTGGTCGCGCCGGTGTCTTCCAGCACGTCGTGCAGCAGGGCGGCGCAGATGGCGTCGGCGTCCATCCGCCATTCGGCAATGGTTCTGGCGACGGCCAGCGGATGCGTGATGTAAGGCTCGCCCGACATCCGCGTTTGGCTGGCATGGGCGCTGGCAGCATAGGCGTAGGCGGCCTCGACCCGCGCCACATCGGCGGGAGGAAGGTAATCAAGCGTGGCGAGGAGCGCCGCGTGAGCGGCTTCCTCAGGCGGGAGCGGTGGTGGCGCGATAGCAGGCTGAGGGTCCATCAAGCGTCACCGTGGCGGCTTTCAGGCCTGGCCGCGATTGAGCACTTCCAGGCCGACCCTGCCGCTGGCCATTTCGCGCAGCGCAATGACGGTCGGCTTATCCTTGTCAGGCTCGACCAGAGGGGTCGAGCCATTGGCGATCTGGCGGGCGCGGTGGGCGGCGGCCAGCGTCATCTGGAAGCGGTTGGGAACACGTTTCAAACAATCATCAACAGTCACGCGAGCCATGAAAAAACCTCAATAGTCAGATCAATCGGGCAAAAAAATCAGCGTGGCGACCACGCTGCGCGGCCAAAGTCAGGTTTGACGCGCGCACCACGGCGCGCAAATCATCCAGCGCCTCGGCCAACCGGTCGTTGATAATAACATAGCCGAATTCGCCAACATGGCGCATCTCCGCCTCCGCCGCCGCCAGCCGCCGGGCGACGACCTCGCTGCTGTCGGTGCCGCGCTCATTCAGGCGGCGGGCCAGTTCGGCCAGCGACGGCGGCAGGATGAAAATCCCGATCGCCTGTGGAAACGCCGCCCGCACCTGCTGCGCGCCCTGCCAGTCGATTTCCAGCAGGACATCGGCCCCCGCCGCCAGCCGGTCGGCCAGCCACGAGCGCGAGGTGCCGTAGAAATTGCCATGCACTTCCGCCCATTCGAGAAAATCGCGGCGCTCGATCATGGCGCGGAAGGTCGCCACATCGACAAAGTGATACGCGCGCCCATGCTGCTCGCCCGGACGCGGCGCTCGCGTCGTGTAAGAAATCGACAACTCGACGGCTGGCTCCTGTTCAAGCAACAGCCGCACCAGAGTCGTCTTGCCCGCGCCGGAAGGGGCGGCGACGATGTAGAGATTGCCGGTCATGGGGAGGCTTTCAGGGTGATTTGCATCAGGCCAATGTTTCGATGACGGCTTGCGGATTGCGCTCGATGACGTTGAGCAGCACCAGCGCCGGGCCGCGCGGGGTGCGATCGCCGCGTTCCCAGTGCCGCAGGGTTGCCGTGGAAAAACCAAAGCGGGCGGCGAATTGTTCCTGGGTCATGCCGACCTTGGCGCGTACGGCCTTGACGTCGATCGCGCGGGGGCGGTGCAGGCGCACGCCGCGCTCGTCGCCTTTGGCGTGGGCAATGGCTTCTTCCAGCCCCTGCTTGATGTTTTCAAATGCGGCGCTCATGATTTTGCCCGTCCTTTCCAGATGTTTACCAGTACGTCAACCAGACTTGCCAACTCGTTCCGCTCGGCCCTGGTCAGGTTGGCCTTGTCGCCCTTGGCAAAGAGCGTCAGCAGGTAGAGCGGCATGAGATCATCGTGATAATAGTAGATGACCCGCACGCCGCCGCTCTTGCCTTGCCCGCCACGGCGCCAGCGCAGCTTGCGCACGCCGCCCGTGCCTGCCATGATGTCCCCGGCCTTGGGATACCCGGCCAGATAACCGATCAGGTCTTGCCGCTCTTCCGCGCTCAGGAGCTTATCGGCAAGGCGGATGTAGGCGGGCAGTTCGGCGATGCCTTGGAGGATTTCGGACATGCCGTATTTTAGGGCCTGTTCTCGGTAAAAGGAGCCTCACACTGGCCTGGAATCGTCCGGGAGGCTAGGCGCGCGGGCCGCCGCGTGGTGATTCCACGCAAGGCTCGCGTAACAACGCATACCGGGCGATTCCAGGCCAGCCCGCAGGGTGAGCATTCAAACGGGCACCTGGCCGCGTTGCAAATGCTCGCCGTAGCCCCGCTACGTCTGCGCTTTGCGCCTTGCCAGACACCCGTTTGAATGCTCATGTGAGGCTCCTTTTACCGAGAACAGGCCCTAATCCAATGGATTAAATACGCTTATTCCAGATTCTGAATCTGCTCCCGCATCTGCTCGATCAACAGCTTCAATTCCATCGCCGCCTGCGAGACTTCCGTCATCGCTGATTTCGAGGCCAGGGTGTTGGCTTCGCGGTTGAGTTCCTGCATCAAAAAATCCAGGCGTTTGCCGCAGGCGCCGCCCTGTTTGAGCACGCGCTCGACTTCATCGAGATGGGTCAGGAGCCGCCCGATTTCTTCGGCGACGTCGATGCGCGTGGCAAAGACGGCGACTTCTTGCAGAATGCGCTCGTCGCTAGCGTTGCCCAGAGCGTCGGTGAGGCGCTGGCGCAGTTTGTCGGTAAAGAGCGCCTGGGCTTCGGGGATGCGCGGGCCGACCTGGGCGACGATGGCGCGCATGGCGGCGACGCGCTCATGGATGAGGGCCGAGAGTTTGCCGCCTTCGCGCTGGCGGCTCAGGCAGAATTCGTCAAGCGCCGCGCGGGCAAGGGCCAGAACGTCGTCGCCGATGGCGGCGGGATCGAGACTCTGGTCGCCGAACATGCCCGGCCAGCGGAGTATTTCGCCAACCGCCAGGGGCGTCGCGTCGGGCAGGGTCTGGCGCACCTGGCGGTCAAGCTGGCCGAGGCTCTTCAGGAGTTCGCCGTTGAGCTGCTCGCCGCGCGGGCCGGTGAGGCCGAAGGCCAGCCGACATTCGACCTTGCCGCGCGTCAGGCGGCTGGTCAGAAGTTCGCGCAACGGCAGTTCGAGGGCGCGCAGTTCGTCGGCGACGCGAAAGTGAATGTCGAGATAGCGTGAATTGACGCCCTTTAATTCGAGTTGCAGCGAAAGATGCTCGATTTCTCGCGTTTTCGCCGCATAACCGGTCATACTGCTAATCATCCCGCACCCCTCCGCTTTACAGGCCGGACAACACGCCCGAAAATGCCCGACTTGGCATCATAACCGCGAGAACAATGGCACAACAAGCCAATCAGCCGCTGCCCAGCGGCTTTATTCTGGAAGACTACAGTATCGACCGTCAGCTTTCGCTCGGCGGCTTTTCCATCGTCTACCTGGCGACCGACGCCAAGGGCAAGCAGGTGGCGATCAAGGAATATCTGCCCAACAGCCTGGCGCTCCGCAGCAAGGGCGAAACCAGGCCGGTCATTACGCCAGACCATGAGGGCGCTTTCCGCTACGGCATGAAGTGCTTTTTCGAGGAAGGCCGGGCGCTGGCCAAGCTCTCACATCCGAACGTGATCCGCGTGCTCAATTTCTTCCGCGCCAACGACACCGTCTACATGGTGATGGAGTACGAGCGGGGGCGCACCTTGCAGGAATTCATCCAGAAACACAAGGGCCATATTTCCGAACGCTTCATCCGCAGCGTTTTCACGCGCCTGTTGAATGGCTTGCGCGAGGTTCATCTGCACAAGCTGCTGCATCTCGACTTGAAGCCGTCGAACATCTACCTGCGCCGCGACAATACGCCGGTGCTGATTGATTTTGGCGCCGCCCGCCAGACCTTGAGCCAGGAGCAGCAGCTCTTGAAACCGATGTACACGCCGGGTTTTGCTTCGCCGGAACATTACGGCTCGCGCGACAATCTGGGGCCGTGGAGCGACATTTACAGCGTCGGCGCTTCGCTGTACGCCTGTCTGTCCGGCGGCTCGCCGCTGGCCGCCGACGAGCGCCTGAAAAAAGATACCCTGCCGCCGGCCATGCTGCGCTGGGAGGGAGAGTATTCCGACCGGCTTCTGGAAATCATTGATTGGTGTCTCAACCTCAATTACCTGTATCGTCCGCAAAGTGTCTTCGCCCTGCAAAAGGCGCTGGTCGAAACCGTGACGCCGCCCAGCCCGAAAAACAATACCCACTGGCTCGGACGTTTCGTCGACAAACTGAGGAAGTCGAACGCATGAGATTCACCATCTATCAGGAAAGCCGCCGCGGCGGCCGACCCAACAACGAAGACCGGATTGCCTACAGCTATTCGCGCGACGCCTTGCTGATGGTCGTCGCCGACGGCATGGGCGGCCACCATTATGGCGAGGTCGCGGCGCAGATTGCCGTGCAGGCGCTGACCGACAATTTCCGCAGTGAAGCCCAGCCGACGCTGGCCGATCCTTTCCGCTTCCTGCATCGGAGTCTGCTCAACGCCCATCACGCCATCATCGACTACACCGTGCAGCACCGCATGAAAGATACGCCGCGCACGACCTGCGTCGCCTGCGTCGTGCAGGACAATGTCGCCTACTGGGCGCATGTCGGCGACTCCCGTTTCTACCTGCTGCGCGGCGGCGAGATCATCGCCCGCACCCGCGATCATTCGCGCGTCCGCATTCTGGTCGAGGAAGGCATGATTACCGAGGCGCAGGCGGCGGTGCACCCTGACCGCAACAAGATCTACAGTTGCCTCGGCAGCCCAACCGCGCCGGAAATCGACTTTTCGCGCAAGACGCCCCTGGAACACGGCGACATCCTGTTGTTGTGCTCGGATGGCCTGTGGGGCGTCATTCCCGAAAGCCAGATCGGCACCGCGCTGACCAACGCCAATCTGGAACTGGCGGTGCCGTGGCTGCTGTCCGACGCCGAGGAACTTGGCGGTCACCGCGCCGATAACCTCTCGGTGGTCGTCGCCTGCTGGGAACAGAGCTATGTCGAGGAGGCCAGCAGCATCATCTCAACCCAGACCATGGCGCTTGGCGAAGTCACCAGCCGACTCGACGAATTTGGCCGCGACCCGGCCTATAAAACCGATCTCTCGGAAGACGAAATCGAAAAGGCCATCGCCGAGATCCGCACCGCCATCGACAAGTACAATTTCGACAAATAAGGATTCACCCATGCGTCCCAGCCAACGCCTGCCGGATCAGCTTCGCGCTGTCTGCATCACCCGCCGTTTCACCCGCCACGCCGAAGGTTCGGTGCTGATCGAAATGGGCGATACCCGCGTCCTCTGCACCGCTTCGGTTGACGAAAGCCTGCCGCCCTTTCTGCGCGGCAAGGGGCAAGGCTGGGTCACCGCTGAATACGGCATGTTGCCGCGCGCCACGCACACGCGCACAGCGCGCGAAGCGGCCAAAGGCAAGCAGAGTGGCCGGACGCAGGAAATCCAGCGCCTCATTGGCCGCAGCCTGCGCGCCGTCACCGATTTGCCAGCCCTCGGCGAACGCCAGATCACCCTCGACTGCGACGTTCTGCAAGCCGACGGCGGTACCCGCTGCGCCGCCATCACCGGCGCCTGGGTGGCGCTCCATGACGCCTGTGAAGCACTGGCGCAACGCGGCAAACTGGCGGCCAACCCGGTGCGCGACCACGTTGCCGCCGTCTCCGTCGGCATGGTCAACGGCAACCCGGTTCTCGACCTCGACTACCCCGAAGATTCCGCCTGCGACACCGACATGAACGTCGTCATGACCGGTCGCGGCGGCCTCGTCGAAATCCAGGGCACAGCGGAAGGCGAGCCATTCACCCGCGAACAGATGAATACCCTGCTCGACCTCGCCCAAAGCGGCATCGGGCGACTGATCGCCGCCCAGCAAAGCGCGCTGGCGGCCTGATTGCAAGGAAACACTCATGCTGGCTGGCGGCAAACCATACAAGGCAAAATTCGTACAAGCGGATGACAACGGCAACTATCAAAACTTGACCAAGATTTATTCCTTGTCTCTGACCGATAAGGAATTGCTTATTTCGAAGAACCGGATTTCATTACTGAAAATTCTTCAGGTCAACCAGGTCGGCAATGGAGTAGCCATCATCTATCTGAATGAATATCAAATACCGACAAAAATCATGCTGACCACCAATCATTTTCTCGGCATCTCCATAGGGCGGGCAAAGAAACTGAATGAACTGGTCAGCGTCCTGAAATCTGCCGTAACGCTCGCCTCAAGGGGCGCATCGCCAGAAAGACTTGCCGAAGCGCAGGTAATCGCCCCACCTGATACCTGCTTTCAATGTGGCGGCAGAGGCGGCGCTGATTTGAAATTCGCTCGAATCTACTCAGTGGTCCAGTTCAGCAGGACAGCAACATATCAGGGCTGCTACTGCAAAAAGCACGCAACCATCCACGGATTGAGTTGTACAGCGATCTCGGCGGTATTTGGCTGGTGGTCGCTCGAAGGGATTTTCATTACCCCCGTATACCTTTATCGCAACCTCAAATCACTGTGGACGCACTCCAACATTCCCAAAGTCCTGGTTCTTATCCTGAGCATTATTGCTTTTTCCCTGCCCCTGCTTCTCGTCACAATGATAATCATGGCGATAATGAAGTAATGAAAAAACTCGTCCTCGCCTCCAACAACGCCAAAAAAATCAGGGAACTCGACGCCCTCCTCGCGCCGCTCGGTTTTACGGTCATCGCCCAAGGCCAGCTTGGCATCCCGGAAGCCGAGGAGCCGCACGCTACCTTTATCGAAAACGCCCTTGCCAAAGCCCGCCACGCCGCCCGGCACAGCGGCCTGCCCGCGCTGGCCGATGATTCCGGCCTCTGCGTGCGGGCGCTCGGCGGCCTGCCGGGCGTTCTGTCGGCGCGTTACGCCGGTGAGCCGAAGTCGGATGCCCGCAACAACGATAAATTGCTCGCCGAACTCGCCGATCAGCCCGACCGCCGCGCCCATTTCGTCAGCCTGCTGGTCTTGTGCCGCAGCGCCGACGACCCGCAGCCGATCATCGCCGAGGGCGAATGGCATGGCGAAATCATCGACCAGCGGCGCGGCGACGGCGGCTTTGGCTACGACCCGCTGTTCTTCGTCCCGGAATTCAAGCAGACTGCCGCCGAACTCGACGCCGCCACCAAAAACCGCGTCTCACACCGGGGCCGGGCGATGCAGCAACTGATCGAGCGGCTCAATCAGTTCGCCTGAAACTGAAAAGGGCCGCCCAGATACGATGAACGCCGCGGAAAATTGGAGCGACACCATCATCTACGTGGATGAAAGCGGCGACCACAGCCTCGAATCCATCGACCCGGAGTATCCGGTTTTTGTGCTTGCCTTCTGTATTTTCCGCAAGGATGAATATATCAACACTCCAACCGGGTTGCCGATGTTCTGGAAGGCAAATTCCACCGTGACAGGCGGGGGAACAAGCAGGGCATCGGACTGAAGGTGTTCCCATGAACGCGCCAAGGAATACCCCAGAAAGCAGAAGGGCTTCCGTAGTACCGGAAGCCCAGCGCCGACCGCGTAGTCGCAACCCATTTCCAAGGATGCTAGTGTAGTGCTGCATTCTGTTTATAGCTTAATCGTTTATTTGCACGGATGACTTTTTGCAGGATGTCACGAGCGCTTTTAGTCCAGATGAAAGGTTTTGGAGCGGTGTTGTGGTG
>JAITMS010000168.1 GCA_031277255.1 Azonexus sp. | reverse complement strand
TTTCGTGCTGATACCTCCCGCGCCATCAGCCTCCCCAAAAAACGAAAGGCCGCCGCATGGAATCCAGAGTATCTCGGTACCGTCTTGAAATTACGGGTGATTTGATGCTCCGGCCCTGGGGCAGCAAGCAAACCGCTTGTTTTTATTCGCCAAAACGCTATAATTCTGCCCTTTTTTCCACTCAGGAAATCCATCTCATGGTTGTTATCCGTCTTGCTCGTGGCGGCGCCAAGAAGCGTCCGTTCTACAACATGGTCGTCACCGATTCCCGTAACCGCCGCGATGGCCGTTTTGTCGAGCGGATCGGCTTTTACAACCCGGTCGCTGCGGGCGCTGCCGAAAAGCTGCGCATTGCCGCCGACCGTCTCGACTACTGGCAAAAGAACGGCGCGCAGTTGTCGCCGACCGTTGCCCGTCTGGTCAAGCAGAACGCCGCTCTGGCGGCTTAAAGTTTTTTGTCCGGCGACGACATCGTCGTTCTGGGGCGGCTGGCCGACCCTTACGGCATTCGCGGCTGGATCAGGTTGCATCCTTTTGGCGATGACCCTTTAAGTTGGGGCAAGATGCCGGTCTGGTGGCTGGCTCAGGACGGTGAACCGTGGCGCGAGGCGGCGCTGAAAGGCTTGAAGGCGCATGGCGATGGCTTGGTTGCGGCTTTTACCGACGTGACCGACCGCACGGCGGCGGAGGCGCTGAAAGGCTGTTTCGTCGGCGCGCCGCGCGAGGCTTTACCGGCCACCGGGGAAGATGAGTTTTACTGGGCCGATCTGATCGGTCTGGCCGTGGTCAATACCGTCGGCGAACGGCTCGGCGTGGTGGCCGGGCTGATCGAAACGGGGGCCAACGATGTTTTGCGGGTCGTTGGCGATGATGGCAGTGAGCGCCTGCTGCCCTTCGTCGCCGCCGTCGTGCTGGCGGTGGATCAGGCGGGGCGGCGGATTCGCGTCGAGTGGGAAAGTGGCTGGTGATGCGTTTTGACTGTATAAGCATCTTTCCAGAAATGTTCGCCGCCGTGACCGGCAGCGGCATTACCCGGCGGGCGCTGGAAGAAGGGCGCTGGGCGTGGCAGGGCTGGAATCCGCGGGATTTCGCCGACAACGCCTGGCGGCGGGTCGATGACCGGCCCTTTGGCGGCGGGCCGGGGATGGTGATGCAGGCCGCGCCGCTGGAAAAAGCGATTGCCGCCGCCAGGGCGGCGCAGCGCGCGGCGGGGCTGGCGGCGAGCCGGGTCATCTACCTCTCGCCGCAGGGCGCGCCGCTGACCCATGAACGGGTGTTGCGGCTCTCGACCGGAGAGGCGGGCTTGATCCTCCTCTGTGGCCGTTATGAAGGGATTGACGAGCGTCTGATCGAGCGTTCGGTCGATGAGGAAATTTCGATCGGAGATTTTGTCCTCTCCGGCGGCGAGCTGGCGGCGATGGCCTTGATTGACGCCGTTGTCCGCCAGTTGCCGGGGGTTCTGGGCGACGCCGCTTCGGCGGCGGAAGATTCGTTTGTCGGTGGTTTGCTTGATTGTCCGCACTACACCCGGCCAGAGGTCTATCAGGGCCTTGGCGTGCCGGTCGTGCTACTCTCCGGCGATCACCAGAAAATTCGCCGCTGGCGGCTCAGGGAGTCGCTGGCGAGAACGGGTAAGCGCCGCCCCGATCTGCTGGCGCAACGCAGTCTGACTGCGGAAGAAACGCAACTCCTCGCGGAAATTTCCGAGAGCGGAGCAATGCGGTGAGTAATGTTTTGACAAAAAGGAATCTCACATGAACCTGATTCAACAACTGGAACAAGAAGAAATCGCCCGTCTGGGCAAGACCATCCCCGAATTTGCGCCGGGCGACACCGTCGTCGTCCAGGTCAAGGTCAAGGAAGGCAACCGCGAGCGTTTGCAGGCTTACGAAGGCGTCGTCATCGCCAAGCGCAACCGGGGGCTGAACTCGGCCTTCACCGTGCGCAAAATTTCCTCCGGCGAAGGCGTCGAGCGGACTTTCCAGACCCATTCGCCGCTGGTTGCCGCCATCGAAGTCAAGCGCCGCGGCGACGTGCGCCGCGCCAAGCTCTACTACCTCCGCGAGCGTTCCGGCAAATCGGCCCGCATCAAGGAAAAACTGCCCGCCAAGAAAACCGCTGCCCAGTAAGCGGCGCGGTAAGCACGGCAAACGGGGCGCTCAAGCGCCCCGTTTTCATTTTCACAATCGGGGAAAATCGCGCGAACGCTCAGTGGCAATCCAGCCAGGCCAGCGCGCCGGGCAGGGATCGCCAGCGGGCGGCGGCGTATTCGATATGGACGACGCGGCGATGCGTTGGCGTTGTCGCAGGTGACGAGGCGTGCAGCAGCAGCGAATGGAAGGCCACTATCCCGCCGCGCGGGACTGTGCAGATGACTGCCGATCTTGTGCTGCGCCACTGTTCGATTGCCGTGGCGCTGAGCCGTCCGGCCCGGTGCGATCCGGGCAGAACGCGCACCGGGCCGTTGTTGGCGGCGCAGTCGTCGAGATGGATGCGGACGGCGATCATGTCGGCGAGAAGCTCTGCTGGCGGCTGAACATGCGTGACGCCATCCTTTTCTGACCACGGCCCGAAGCCCGGCGTCTCGACCCGGCGCTGGACGGCAATGGTGAGATCCTGATGCCAGGCGACTTTCCAGTTGGCGTTTGCTGTTTTGTCGAACAGGATGGCGCGCACGGCAACGGCCTCCGGCCCCAGGGCGGCTTCGGCAACGGCGCGCACGGCGGGTAGCCGGGCCAGGGCGCGCACGGCGGGGCTGTCGCGCAGCATGTGCCGGATGCCAGCCCGGCTGCTGTCAGCCAGCGGGGCGAGGTCGTCGATGAGGGCGGTTATCGTCCTGTCGTCGACGGCGGACGGCAGAATGGCGTAGCCGTCGTCGCGGAACTTGCCGGGATTGAGCACGATCAGCGCCGAACGGCGGTCAGGCAACCGTCTTGTCCTTTTCAATCAGCGCATAGGCCGAATGGTTGTGGATCGACTCGAAATTTTCCGATTCGACGATGTAGGCGTCGATGCGCGGTTCGGCGTTCAAGCGGGCGGCGACGTCGCGGACCATGTCTTCGACGAATTTGGGGTTGTCGTAGGCGCGTTCGGTGACGTACTTCTCGTCCGGGCGCTTCAAGAGGCCGAACAGTTCGCAGGAGGCTTCCTGTTCGATCAACTGGACGAGTTCTTCGATCCAGACGAAATCGCTGATGCGGGCGGTGATGGTGACGTGGGAACGTTGGTTGTGAGCGCCGCGGGCGGCGATTTTTTTCGAGCAGGGGCAGAGGCTGGTGACCGGCACGACGACCTTCACAGAGGTGCTGATCTGACCGTGCGAGATGTCGCCGATGAAGGTGACATCGTAATCCATCAGGCTCTGGACGCCGGAGACGGGGGCGGTCTTGTTGATGAAATAGGGGAAATTCATCTCGATATGGCCGGTTTCGGCTTCGAGTTTGACGACCATGTCGCGCAGCATGGCGGGGAAATTTTCGACCGAAATTTCGCGCTCGTGGCCGTTGAGGATTTCGACGAAGCGCGACATGTGCGTACCTTTGAAATTGTGCGGTAAACCAACGTACATGTTGAAAACGGCGATGGTGTGCTGGATGCCGGTCGATTTATCCTTGACCCGGACGGGGTGGCGGATGGCTTTGATGCCGACCTTGTTGATGGCGATTTGCCGTGTGTCGGCGGAACTTTGCACGTCGGGGATGGCGAGATTGTTCATGGGGCGGTCGGGGAAAAGTCAGGGGCGGGTGGCATGTTGGGCAATGGCGCGCACGATGCCGTCTTGATCGAGGCCGAGTTCGGCCAGCAGTTGCTGTTGTTCGCCGTGCTCGATGAAGCGGTCGGGCAGACCGAGGCAGAGCAGCGGCGTCGAGATGCCGCGCGCGGCGAGCAACCGCCCGATTTCTGAACCGACGCCGCCGATCACGGCGTTTTCTTCGATACTGACGAGGAGCTTATGGTTCCCTGCGAGTTCAATAATCAGTTCGGCGTCGAGCGGTTTGACGAAGCGCATGTTGGCGACGGTAGCGTCGATTGCTTCGCCCGCCGCCAGCGCCGGGGCGAGCAGGCTGCCGAAGGCGAGCAGGGCGATGTCGCGGCCACGGCGGCGGATTTCGCCTTTGCCGATGGGCAGGGTGTCGAGTTGATCGCCGGGCAGAACGCCGCTGCCGCCGCCGCGCGGGTAGCGGACGAGCGCCGGGCCGTCGTGGGCGAAGGCGGTGGATAAGAGGCGGCGGCATTCGGCCTCGTCGGCGGGGGCCATGACCAGCATGTTCGGGATGCAGGCGGTAAAGGAGAGATCAAAAGCGCCGTGATGGGTCGGGCCGTCGGCGCCGACCAGGCCGCCACGGTCGACGGCGAACAGGACGGGCAGGTTCTGCAAGGCGACATCGTGAATCAACTGGTCGTAAGCGCGTTGCAGAAAGCTCGAATAAATGGCGACGACCGGCTTCAAGCCCTCACAGGCCAGCCCGGCGGCAAAGGTGACGGCGTGCTGCTCGGCAATGCCGACATCGAAATAGCGGGCCGGATATTCCTCGGCAAAGCGCACCATGCCGGAGCCTTCGCGCATGGCCGGGGTGATGGCGACGAGGCGCGGGTCGGCGGCGGCCTGGTCGCACAGCCAGTCGCCGAAAACCTGGGTGTAGGTGAGCTTGTCGCCGCCAGCCGGGAGGCCCTGATCGGCGGAAAATTTGCCGACGCCGTGGTAGCGCACCGGGTCGGATTCGGCCAGTTTGTAGCCTTGGCCCTTTTTGGTGAGGACGTGGAGAAACTTGGGGCCTTTGAGTTTTTTGAGATTTTCCAGGGTCGGAATCAGGGCGTCGAGGTCGTGGCCGTTGATCGGGCCGTAGTAGTGAAAACCGAATTCCTCGAACAGGGTGCCGGGGGCGATCATGCCCTTGACGTGCTCCTCGGCGCGGCGGGCGAGTTCGAGGAGGGGCGGGGCGAAGCCGAACATGTGGCGGCCCGCGCTGCGGGCGGCGTTGTAGGTCGTGCCCGACATGATGCGGGTCAGGACATTGTTCAGCGCGCCGACCGGCGGCGAGATCGACATCTCGTTGTCGTTGAGAATGACCAGCATGTCGGTATCGGCGACGCCCGCGTTGTTCAGCGCCTCGAAGGCGATCCCGGCGGACATCGCGCCATCGCCGATGACGGCGACGACTTTCCGTTCTTCGCTCTGATGCCGGGCGGCCAGCGCCATGCCGAGGGCGGCGGAAATGGAGGTCGAGGAATGGCCGACGCCAAAGCTGTCGTAAGGACTTTCGCTGCGCTTGGGGAAACCGGCGAGGCCGTGGCGCATGCGCAGGGTTTTCATGGCCTCGCGCCGCCCGGTGAGGATTTTGTGCGGGTAGCACTGGTGGCCGACATCCCAGACCAGCCGGTCATGCGGCGTCTCGAACACGCTATGCAGCGCGATGGTCAATTCGACAGTACCGAGATTGGACGACAAATGGCCGCCCGTCTGCGACACCGATTCAATGAGAAAGGCGCGCAACTCGGCGGCCAGTTGCGGCAACTGTTTCCGGTCGAGACGGCGCAGATCGGCCGGATCGTTGATGGTGTCGAGCAGGGCGAAAGGGGGCGTAGCGGTCATTCTAGAACTGCCGGTCACAGATGAAATCGGCCAGTTGGCCCAAACGCGCCGCCCGCTGGCCAAAGACGGCCAATGCGGCAAAGGTTTCGCCGCGCAATTCGGCGGCATAGGCGCGGGCGGCATGGAGGCCGAGCAGGGCGACATAGGTCGGCTTGGCCGCCGCTGCGTCCTTGCCCGCTGTTTTGCCGAGCGTCGCCGTGCTCGTCGTGCAGTCGAGAATATCGTCGATGACCTGAAAGAGCAGTCCGGCGCGGCGGGCGAAGCGGTCAAGCTGGCGGTTTTCTTCCGCCGGGAGCGGCGCGCCGGTCAAGGCGCCGAGGAGGACGGCGGCGCGAATCAGGGCGCCGGTTTTAAGCGCGTGCATCAATTCCAGTTCCGGCTGTTCCAGCGGCTTGCCGACAGCGGCCAGATCAAGCGCCTGGCCGCCCGCCATGCCGCAGGAGCCGCTGGCGCGGGCGAGGAGGGTGATCATTTCGAGTTGCCGCGCTGGGTCGCCGAGGGCTGGCTGGGCGAGCAGTTCGAAGGCCAGGGTTTGCAGGCTGTCGCCCGCCAGGAGAGCGGTCGCTTCGCCGTATTCGACATGGCAGGTTGGACGGCCCCGGCGCAGGATGTCGTTGTCCATGCACGGCAGATCGTCATGCGCCAGCGAATAGGCGTGGATCAGTTCAACCGCGCAAGCGACGAGATCGAGTTTTTCCGGCGCGGCTCCGGTCAATTCGCCCGCCGCGAAAACCAGGAGGGGCCGCACCCGCTTGCCGCCGCCCAGCGCCGCGTAACGCATGGCCTCATGCAGCCGCTGCGGCATACTCCCGGCGCTTGGCAGATGGCGGTGGAGGGCGGCTTCAACGCGCGTCTGGATGTTGTTCATCCATTCGGTAAAGCGCTCAACTCCCCTCTCCCCTTGCGGGAGAGGGGGCGGGGGAGAGGGGCTGCTACCGTCGTGGTCTGGATGGGTACTCACTCGCCCTCCAGCGCCTCAGGCCCGATGTCCCGCAATTCACCGTTTTCCAGCACGCGAATTTCCGCTTCGGCTACGCTCAACTGGTTCTGGCAATGCTGCATCAACGCCATGCCGCGGCGCCAGGCGGCGATCGAGGCTTCCAGTTCGAGCTGGCCGCCTTCCATGCGGGCGACGATGGCCTCCAGTTCGGCCAGTGCCGCTTCAAATTTCAGGTCGACGATGGGGCTTGAGTCCATGATGCGGGAAAGTCGGAGAACACGCGAAAGTACCCCATCACGGCTTGCCCGGTCAAATCCAGAGGGTAGAATCGGGGTTTCCCCGTACTTGATCTGGAGACTTGACATATGTCCGAAATGACGACGTTGTCACGGCTGCAACCGGCGCTGTCGCAACTGCCGGTTGACTGGTACTTCGACGCCGCGATTCATGCGCTGGAAAAACGTCTCCTCTTTGATGCCGGGCCGGGTTACGTCGGCCATCGGCTGATGACGCCCGAAGCGGGCGATTACCGCACGCTGGAATGGCAAGACCACGGCCAGATGCTGATCAACGGCGGCGAAAGCGGCCCCGACGCCGGTATCTGGCAGATGTCCAACGTCTGCCGCCACCGTCAGGCCATCATGCTGCAAGGCAGCGGCCAATTGACCGGCCCGCTGGTCTGTCCCGTCCATCGCTGGACTTACGATCAGGGCGGGCAGTTGATCGGCGCGCCGCATTTTCCGCAAAACCCCTGCCTCAATCTCGACAAGACGCGGCTGGAAGACTGGAACGGCCTCCTTTTCAAAGGCCCGCGCTCGGCCCGCGCCGATCTGGCCGGGATGCTGACGGCAAAAGATTTCGACTTCACCGGCTACAAGCTCGACCACGTTGAAATGCACCGGTGCAACTACAACTGGAAGACCTTCATCGAAGTCTATCTGGAGGATTACCACGTCGTCCCCTTCCATCCCGGCCTCGGCAATTTCGTCACCTGCGACGACCTGACCTGGCAATTCGGCGCCTGGTATTCGGTGCAGAAAGTCGGCATCACCTCGCTGCTGAAATCCGGTTCGGCGGTTTATGACCGCTGGCAGAAAATCGTCCGCGAATACTACGGCGACCGTGGCCAGACGCCGCCGCAGGGCGCGGTGTGGCTGACTTACTACCCGAATATCATGGTCGAGTGGTATCCGCACGTGCTGGTCGTCTCGACCCTTCTGCCGCAGGGCGTGGATCAGACCATGAATGTCGTCGAGTTCTACTACCCGGAAGAAATCGTCGATTTCGAGCGTGAATTTGTCGAAGCCGAACGCGCCGCCTACATGGAAACCGCCATCGAGGACGACGACATCGGCGAACGCATGGATCGCGGCCGCAAGGCGCTACTCGCCGCCGGGCGGAACGAGGCCGGCCCCTACCAAAGCCCGATGGAAGACGGCATGCAGCACTTCCACGAGTTTTACCGGCGGGTCATGCAGGCGGCAATCGAGGGGCGCTGATTACGGGGCGTTCAGGATGAGCTTGAAGGCGCTGACGTCTTTATGCGCTTCGCTGACCAGGCCGCCAAAATATTCGTGGCAGGCCGGGATGTCCTGTTTTTCTTCAGGGGTCAGCGGTACGAGTCCGGGGGCGACCTCGTCGGCGAGCAGATGGGCGATGTACAGGCAATCGTTGAGGCTGGAGAGGGTTTCGATATCCTGCGGCCTCTGCTGTCTGGCGGCGACCAGAATGAGTTGTCGGGGCAGACCGAGGATGTACTGAAGGCGCTGACCAATGCCCCGGTGGTGGTTGCGGAGCAAATCCAGAGTGGCGTCGCGGTTGTCACCATAATACGGGTATTCGGCAGCGCGAAAGAGCAGGTAGAAAATGCCGATGTCCTGAATCATGCCGAGCAGCATGGCCTCTTCCGGTCTGATTTCGAGGTTGAGGCGGGCCAGCGAGCGGGCTATGGTTGCGACGTGCAGCGCATGTTCCCAGGCCAGCCGTCCGACATCGGGGAAAATTGAGCGCGCGTTGCGCGAATGGGCCATCTGGGTTATCGCGATGGCCAGCGAGGTATTTCTGACCTCGTTGTAGCCAAGACGGGCGACGGCTGTGCTCATGTCGTCGATATCTTCGCTACGGGGGTTGTAAATGACCGAATTGGCCAGCCGTAGCAGTTTGGTGTAAATCTGCGGCTCCGTGTTGATGACCGAAACGATGCGGTCGAGACTGGCGTTGCCATCCTTCAGCGTATTGAGGATGAGCAGGGCGGCTTCCATGCAGGTCGGGAAATGCGTTTCCACCGACAGATGGTTGGTGATGTCGTTGAGGATTTGAGCGTGCGGGCTTGGGGGAGTGGTGTCAGTTTTTGGCATGGGGTTACTAATTTTTCAGCAAGGCTTGTCAAAAGCAAACGGGGCGAAAATCGAGAAAACCTGACTGGATTGCTTGGCCCCCGCTCAGAAGCAATGCGAGGGCAGGCTCTTTGGCTCGTAATAACGAGGTGAATATTTCGCCAGTTTTATCGCACTCCGGGGCAATCAGCCTTTTTTGAACGGATTGCCGATTTTCAAGCCCGACAAGGACGCAGACAGATTCGAGGTTGCCGAGGCGAGGGAACTCGCCGCGCCCGGAGCGGCTTCCGGCGATGATTCAGGCGGCGTCTCGATGACCGGCATTTCCCGCCGCAGAATCTTGTCGTAATCGCCGGAATCCTTGAATTTCATCAGTTCGCGGGTGCGCAAGACCGTCCACGGATGGGTCTGGCCAAAGCTCAGCAGGATCTGCTGGATTTTGCCGAGCGCCGTTTCGTTGGTTTCTTCAAAGGATTTGGTTTGGGCAAAAAATTCATCCAGATTGAGTTCATTGGCGAATTTGGTTGAATAACCCGCCAGTTTCATCAGCGCCCGGCACGAGGCTTCAAAATTCTGGCAGGCGAGGAAGCCGCCGCGGTCGCAGGTGTATTCCGCCGCCCGCATCCATTGGTAGTAGGCGTAATTGAGCGATATTTCCGCCGGGGTATAAAGCACGCTCAAGCCCGGAATGGTCGACACGATGACCCGAAGCACGCCGGTGCTGATCAGATCGCCGAGCACCGTATAAACCAGATGCCGACTCTTGATGTGCGCCAGTTCATGCCCGATGACGAACATGATTTCGTCGTCTTCGAGAATATCGAGCAGGTAGCTGTAAATTTTGATGATCGGTTTGTCAGCGCAAGCCGTGTAGGCATTGATCTGCGGATCGGTGCTGACATAGAGCAGCGGCTCCGGGACTTCCAGCGTGTCGCAGGCTTTGCGGAATATTCGGTAGAGCGAGGAAAACTGTTTTTCGGTAACGCGCAGATTGCTGCCGAGCATGGCGTAGCGCGCCGTCATGCTGGTTGGCATTTCAACCAGCTCGATCAGTTTCGGCATGATCGGGATGGTTCTCAGGGCATTGAGCGCCGCTTTATCCAGAGAATGTTCATATTCAGTGGTTTTTAAGCCGCTCAGGGCGACATGCGTGTTTTGTGACATGTGATACTCCCTCATAGGTTCAATGTGTTTTTTACCATGTAAGCGGCGCGCGACGGGCTGCTGCCTTGCCGGGCCACCCGCTGGCAGACGGCGCTCCAGCCTGAAAAGCCCAGCGATTCTTTCATAGGCCAGAGCGCGTCGCAAGCAGTGTTTTTCCGGTATTTTCGCCGCTGCATTCTCCTGTCGGCGGGCGGCCATGATCTCCTTGACGGCAAAACCGTGCTTGTCGGCACTGAAAATGGCATAAACTCCCGGCTTTTTTCGCCGGTCGCCCGATGCAATCCCTCTGGATGCTGCTTGCCAGCCTGCTGTTCGCCTGCATGGGCGTTTGCGTCAAGCTGGCGGCGGCGGCGCATTCGGCGAGTGAAATCACCTTTTGGCGGTGCGCCGTGGCGCTGATCTTGATGTTCGGGCTGGTGCGCTGGCGCGGCGTGCGCTTGCGGACGCCGCACTGGCGTTGGCAGATCACGCGGGGGACGGTCGGGTTTTCGGCCCTGTTCCTCTATTTTCACGCCATCACCCTGCTGCCGCTGGCGACGGCGGTGACCTTGAATTACACCTCGGCCATTTTTCTCGCCCTGTACATGGCGCTGACCGGCTGGCGGGTCGGGCGCGGCGTCCTGTTCTCGCTTGGCCTGGGCCTTGCCGGCGTGGCGCTGCTACTGCATCCGACCCTCTCCGCCGGGCAGTTGTGGGGCGCGCTGCTCGGCCTCCTGTCGGGGGCGCTGGCCGGGATGGCCTATTTCAGCGTGCGCGAACTGGGCGCGCGCGGCGAGTCGGAAACGCGGACGGTATTTTATTTTTCGCTCATCTCGACGGTCTACGCTGGCCTCTGGCTGCTGTTCGCCGGCTGGTCGCCGATCAGCCTGGAAAGCGGCCTCTTGCTGCTCGGCACCGGCTGTTTCGCCACTTTCGCCCAACTGGCCATGACCCGCGCTTTTGCCCGTGGCAAAACACTGGTGGCAGCGGCAATCGCCTACAGCACGGTGATTTTTTCCAGCCTGTTCGGCATGTGGTTCTGGGACGAAAAGCTCGATGCTTCGGCGTGGACGGCGATTGGCCTGATTGTCCTGTCAGGCGTCGCCGCCACGCATTTTTCCCGCGCCAATCCGCTTGAACAGGATTGATGACATACTTTAAGCCAATAACCACTGGAGAGCCTGCCATGATCGTCGTCGACCACCAAGCCAACCGCGTCACCGTTGCCGTCTTTGGCGAATTTGCCCTGGCCGATTACCGGGAATTCGAGGAAATGGTCAATTACACCGTGCATTTTGAGGGCACGGTCGATCTCTTGTTTGATCTTTCGAAAATGAGCGGCTTCACCATTGATGTCGCCTGGGAGGATTTGAAATTCGTCCGCGCCCACACCCGCGATTTCCGCCGCACGGCGCTGGTTACCGACAACCAGTGGATCAGTTGGAGCGCCTGGATTTCGCGCGTTTTCGCCGATACTGAACTGGCCGTCTTCCCCGACCGTGAAGCCGCTACAGCCTGGCTGGACGAGGAGGTGGCGGTGTGAGTGAGGCCCGAAATTGTTTGCAACGCCACTTCAACAGAGAAGGAAAGCAGCATGACCAAACCCTGTGAAACGATCATCAATCTTTTGGGTTGTGATTATGAATTATTTGAAAACGAACCAAGCGGCGAAAAAATTGCCGCCCGCCACGAGGAATTGTGGGAGCAGGGATTACGCGAGGGTTTTACCCCCTTGCTGATTGTTGTTTCTGACACCTTGGCTGAGACATTGGAACTCAACTGCGAGGATGCCGATGTGCCGTTGACGGCGGCGGGTGCTGCCAGTCTGCGCGAAAGCATCCTGCGCGAAGCGGCGGCAGTCGATGTTGATCGCTTTTTTGCCGATCGGCTGGCCGAGTATATGGCGGAGCACGAGGACGATGATGTTCTGGGGAAATTCAAAAAATGCGAGCCGCAGAATGCGCTACTCACACTCGTCAATGAAAACGAAATTGCCGAAATCATTCTGGCGAAAATCCCGACGGCAGCGCCGTGGGAATTGGCTGCCTGGGTTCCCATGGGCGGGTTTAATGATTGCCCCTCTCCCGCCGAGCAGGTGGCTGTATTCAAACGCTGGCATGAGCAATATGGCGCTGTTCCTGACCTCGTGACCTACGATGTGTGGGAAATGGAATTGCGCGGCAAACAACCGGTCAATGACAATGCCGAAGCTGAGACGCTGGCAAAAGCGCATTTTGCTTTCTGCTACGACAGGGTGATGCAGGTGAGTGAGGAATGGACCAGCATTCGCGGGCTTGCCAGCCAGTTGAAAAATTCTACGACCTGGTATTTCTGGTGGGATTGAGAACGGCGCTGCTACCCAGCCATCTTGTCCCCGGCCTCCGGCGTGGCTTCACCATTGATGTCACTTGGGAAGACCTCAAATTCGTCCGCGCCCACACCCGCGATTTCCGCCGCACGGCGCTGGTTACCGACAACCAGTGGATCAGTTGGAGCGCCTGGATTTCGCGCGTTTTCGCCAATACCGAACTGGCCGTGTTCCCTGACCTCGAAGCGGCTAGAGCGGTTTTGATTCAAGTGCATACACACCCCTATACCGTTCGGGCTGAGCTTGTCGAAGCCCGGTTCAAGCCTCCGTTCCTCTCTCCGCACCGTCCTTCGACAAGCTCAGGAC
>JAITMS010000167.1 GCA_031277255.1 Azonexus sp. | reverse complement strand
AAAAAATCCTCCGGCCCCACGGTCGGCAAACCCTCGGTGAGGAGCCGCCAGCTTTTCTTCATGACCTGCTACGACCTCGACACCTTCCGCGCTTTCGTCGATTCCGGCCCGTTCAACGATCTCTACCGCGTGCCAGAAGCGGAACGCGAAGCCATGCTCGGCGACACACTGGCAGCCGAACAGCGGCTTTTGCAATTCGGCTACCGCTTCCTGCGTCAGGTGCTGTTCGGCGAACAGAGCATAGACCTCGACCAGGACTCGGTGGAGAAACGCCGCGAAAGACTGCACGAGCAACGGCAGCGCGAGGAACGGGAGGCCGCCGAGAAAATGGCCAGGGACGAAGGTTTCTACGAGTGACGGGGCTGGAGCCTTCGGACTGATGAGTCCGGGCGCTGGCCGAATCGGCGCCAGCGCATGAAGAACCGCAAGCGCGGTTTTATCGCAATACGGTTTCTTTAAGCGAATTACCGCTGTTCATCACCCTCTCCCCACCCCCTCTCCCGCAAAGCGGGAGAGGGGTTTTTGCTCCCCTCGCCCATTGATGGGAGAGGGGCTGGGGGAGAGGGCGGCGGCGTTAATTGAGTGACAAAGGGGTCAGATTCTGACAAAGGGGTCAGATTCAATTTTTCTCTCTCCTCACTGTTTCTTAAAACCTGGGTGTGGCCCTGATTAATTTCCCACCGTTCGGGCTGAGCCTGTCGAAGCCCTTGATTTTCATCGGAACGCCCTTCGACAAGCTCAGGGCGAACGGAATAAATCAGCGGTTCCCTGGAGATTCAACCGCCGTGTTGAAGTTCGGCAAGTGTTTGCCGCCTCAGCCCGTGCTCCACGCTCGCGGGCGCTTCATCCCGGCGATCTTGCACGCCTGGGCGACGTAGCCGTAGGGGAAAAGCTCGAACAGGCGACGGCGGGCGTCGATATTGGGGCCGAGTCGTTGTTGCAGGCGCCGGATGGCGTGCCGCGCGTCCGGCGCGATCTGGCGTTCCTCGTAATAGGCCCGCATGAAGCGGATGACATCCCAGTGCTCAGGCCCCAGATCAATCTGCTCCCTGGCGGCCAGGGTCAGCGCGATCGCTTCATCCCAATCCTTCGGCTCGATCAGATAGCCTTCGCCATCGAGGGCTGGCAGCGTCGACGTCATCTCATGCGGCGATGTTCTCAAGCCGGGCGGCGCGGATGACCTGCCCGTCCAGCCCGGCCTCGGCGGCTGTGGCGCCGTAGGCGACGGCAAGGAGTTGGGCGTAATAGAGCACCGGCATGTTGAACCGGGTGTTCTGCTTCTTGTTGATTTCCGACTGGTAGACTTCGCCATTGGCCTGGCACAAGGGACAGGGGGTGACGATCATCGCGGCGCCGGGGTCATAGGCCGATTCGACGATCTGCCGAATCTGCCGCTGCGCCTTGTCCGGCTCGGAAAAGGCCAGCGCCCCGCCGCAGCAGGTGACTTTCTGGTCATAGGGCACGGCTTCGCCCCCGGCGATCTCGATCAGTTTGTCGAGATAGAGGGGGTTCTCGAAGGACTCACCGGCGATGCCAAAGGGGCGGTTGGTCTGGCAGCCGACGTAACCGGCGAATTTGATGCCCTGCAAGGGCTTGACGACGGGTGTTTTGAGCGCCTCGTAGCCAATATCCTCAATCAGCACCTCGACCATGTGCCGCACCTTGACCTGGCCCTGATAGACCAAGTTGGCGGCGGCCAGCGCCTCATTGGTTTCCTGCATCAGTTGCGGCGAGGCGGCGAGGCGTTCCTGGGTTTCGCGCGTTGCCAGCCAGCAGGCGGCGCAGGTCGAGACCATGTCCTGACCGGGCAGATGCTGCTCGGCCAGGGCAAAGTTGCGGGCGGTGATGGCCAGCCGCGGCAACTCGCCGCCTTCGGCATAGCCGACCGAAGCGCCGCAGCAATTCCAGTCCGGGATCTCGTTCATGGTGATGTCGAGTTTTTCGCACATCGCGCGCGCCGATGTCAGGTAGTTGGCGGCTGAGGATTTGCGCTGCGAGGAGCAGCCGGGATAGAAGGCGATATTCTTCTTGGCCATGCGGGTTTTCCTCCTCAGGACGCCAGACCGCGCTTGCGGTCTTCGATTTCGCGCGCCTTGGCGACGATGGCGTGAAAGCCGGAGAGATCGGCGACCTTGTGGCCGCCGAAAATTTCCAGGGGATTGAGGCGCTTGGCTTTGTAGAGGCCGAGGCCGACCGCCTTCATCGCCAGCCCCTGTTTGATGCCAGCGCCGATGCCGTCCTTGAAATAGTGGCCGAGCGTCAGCTTGAGTTCATTGACGCGGCCTCGCCGGGCAAGGTTCTGCCAGAACATGACGGCGAAGTCGCGCGTCGGCTGGCCTTTCGGGGCCAGACCCAGGCGGTGGGCGTAGTTGGCGAGGCCGTGCATGATGTGGGTGATCGGCAGCTTGCGCGGGCAGCGGGCGATGCAGTTGTAGCAGGAGGTGCACATCCACATAGCGTCGGAACTCAGCACGGCCTCGCGCTTGCCGGCGCGGATCATCATAAAAATCTTCTGCGGGGAATGCTGCCAGTATGGGCCAAAGGGGCAGGAGCCGGCGCAGACGCCGCACTGCATGCACCTCTTGACCTCGTGGCCGGCCTCGACATGGGCTTCCACTTCCTTGAGGAAATCGTTGCGATAGGCTGCTTCTGTCATGATGTCATACTCAACCAAAACCCTTCATTGGCGACAGGCCGATAGCCATGATCTGCGCCACGTAGTCGTTGATCAGCCGGGCGCAGCGGGCGTTGTCGGTAATGGCGACTTCGTGGGTGACGACGCGCTCGTTCTCCAGGCCGAGTTGCTGCAAGGTGTCGTCCACCTTGCTCATGCGGTAATGCGCCATCTCCGAGCCTTTGACGAAGTGGCACTGGTAATCGTCGCCTTTCTTGCAGCCCATCAGCATAATGCCGTCCCAGCCGCTGTTGAGCGCGTCGGTAATCCAGACCATGTTGACCGAACCGAGGCAGCGCACCGGGATGGCGCGGACGAAGGCGGAATAGACGTGGCGTTGCAGACCGGCCATGTCGAGCGCCGGGTAGGCGTCGTTCTCGCAGGCGAGGATGAGGATGCGCGGCTTTTCCGAGAACTCGTCGGGCATATCCAGACATTTGATCTGGCTGCCGACGGTATCGACGTTGTAGTTCTCGAAGGAGATGACGCGCACCGGGCAGGCGCCCATGCAGGTGCCGCAGCGCCGACAGCGTGATTCGTTGAAGACCGGGAAACGTTTTTCATCCTCGTCGATGGCGCCAAAGGGGCATTCGACCGTGCAGCGTTTGCACTGCGTACAGCCTTCCAGACGCACGTTGGGGAAGGAGAGATCGCCGGAGCGCGGGTGGGCGGCGCGGCCAAGACTGGCGTTCTCAACCGCCTGGATGGCCTTGAGGGCCGCGCCGACGGCGTCCTCCCCGGCCTGCTGCATATCCATCGGGCGGCGCACCGGGCCGCTGGCGTAGATGCCGGTGCGGCGCGTCTCGTAGGGAAAGCAGATGAAGTGCGAGTCGTTGAAGCCGTGTTTGAGAATCGGCAGATCCTTGCCCTGACGGTAGGCCAGATTGAGGATGGACACTTTTTGCGCCTTGGCCGGGTCCTCGTCCGGCAGTTCGATATCGACGCCGGAATTGGCTACCTGGCCGGTGGCCAGCACGACCAGATCGGCTTCGACGGCAGCGTCCTCGTCAAGGATCAGGTCGCGGAAATCGACCCGCAAGCCGTTGCCCGCCGCTTTCACCGCCGTCGCCTTGCCCTTGGTGAAGATCACGCCCTTGTTCTGGGCGCTGCGGTAGAAATCCTCGCCCATGCCGGGCACGCGCAGATCCTGATAGATGACCACGGTGTCGACATCGGGGTTGGCGTTCTTGAAGTACATCGCCTGCTTGATGCTGGTGGCGCAGCAATGGCCGGAGCAATAAGGCAGGTGCGCGCCGGAATCGTCGCGCTGACCGGCGCACTGGACGAAAACCACGCTTTTCACCTCGGCGCCGTCACTGCGCTTGATCGCGCCGCCGTCGGCAGCGATGGCCAGGGCTTCAAGACCGGCGTGGTCGACCACATTCGGCGCGCCGCCGCCCAGTTCGGGCAGTCTGGCGATGTCGTAGGGGGTAAAGCCGCTGGCCTGGATGATGGCGCCAACCTCCTCGCTATGGGCCGCGCCGCTTTCAGTGGCGACATCGACGGCGAAGCGCCCCGGCGCGCCCCGCGTCTCGGCCACGGTGGCGTTGAGATGGACGCTGATCTTCGGGTGCGAGACGATGCGGTCGATCAGTTCGGCGACGCCGGTTTCCTGTGGCTCGGCATAGGGCATGGCGGCGGGTACGCGCTTCCAGGTCCTGGCTGCCCAGCCGCCCAACTGGCCGCTCTTTTCGACGATGACCGCCTGATAACCGGCGTCCGCCGCGGCCAGCGCCGCCGTCATGCCGGAGAACCCGCCGCCGACCACGAGGATGCGCTTGTTGTTGGCAGTCGCCGGATTGCCCGCTGGCACCTTCATTTTCTTCAGTTCGGCGCAGGCCATGCGGACGTAGTCGTCGGCCATCTCCTGACGAATCTCGTCGTGTTCGCCGCCCTCGGCCACCACCCACAGGACGCCCTCACGCAGATTGGCGCGGGTCGTGGCGGTAGCCGGAAAATCAAAGGCTTCGCTCTTGGCGCGGCGCGAACAGCCCGCCAGCATCACATGGGTGACGCCTTCCTGATCGATGTCGTCCCGGATCATCTGCACCCCGGCTGCGCCGCAGAGGAACTCGTGGCGCTTGACCAGGGCCATCTTGCCTTCCTTGGCGGCGATTTTTTCCAGCGTCCCGGCGTCGATTTTGTCGCCGATACCGCAGCCGGTGCAGATATAGGCGGCAGTTTTCATTTCGCTCATGCCGTGCTCTCCGTGGCCGCGGTTTTGTGAATCACCTGGATCGCCCGCAAGGCGGCGGCGGTGGCGCTTTGCACCGCGCGGTTGACATCGAGCGGGCTGGCGGCGGCGCCAGCGCCGAACATGCCGCCGTCGGCGGAATTTTCGATGAACCCCGATGAATCGGTCAGGATGCTGTCCGGCAGGCGGATGCTGTTGGCTTCGGGTTCCATGCCGACGGCGAGCACCACCAGATCGTGCGTCGTGGCGTAGCGGTGGTAGCCCTCGGTATCGACCCCGTGGAGGACTGGATTACCGTCCTTGTCCTCGACAATGCTGGCGACCTTGGATTTGATGAAACTGACCCCTGGGTCGGCCTGGACGTTCTGGTAGAAGTCCTCGAAACGGTCGATGGCGCGAATGTCGATGTAATAGATGGTCGACTTGCCGCTGCCGTCGGGATAGGCTTCGCCGACGTATTGCGTCTGCTTGAGGGAAGCCATGCAGCAGATGCGCGAGCAGTGGCGCAGGTGGTTTTCATCACGCGAGCCAGCGCACTGGATGAAGGCGATGTTCTTCGCTTCCCGGCCATCGGAAGGACGCAGCAGCTTGCCGCCGGTCGGCCCCCGCGGATCGGCCAGACGCTCGAATTCGAGGCTGGTGATGACGTTCCGGTAGCGGCCATAGCCGTAGGGCTGAATCCTGGCGGCATCGTAGGGCCGCCAGCCGGTCGCCCAGATGACGCTGCCGACATTGAGCTGAACCGTCTCCTCCGCCATGCCGAGGTCGATGGCCCCAACCTTGCACGCCGCTTTGGCCTGTTCGGCTTCCGCCGTGCCGATGATCGACGGATCAAGCACATAACGCTGCGGATAGGCCATGACGTGCGGCAGATAGGCGGCCTTGGTTCTGGCCAGACCGTACTCGTAAACGTTGGCGATTTCGCTGCTGATCGCCTCGGCGCAATCGCCGCAGGCGGTGCAGTTGTCCTTGACGTAGCGCGGCGCGATTTTCAGGGTCACGCGGTAGTCGCCGCGCTCGCCATCGACGGCGACGACTTCAGTCATGGTCAGGACGCGCACCCGGCGATTGCCCTTGAGCCGACGCAGGTTGATTTCAAGGCCGCAGGTCGGGTGGCACATCTTGGGGAAATAGCGGTACAGGTGAGCCGTGCGGCCGCCCAGGGTCGGCAGCTTCTCGACCAGAACGACTTCCTTGCCGCATTCCGCGGCTTCGAGAGCGGCGGTCATGCCGCTGATGCCGCCGCCGACGACCAGTAGGGTTGAGTTGGTTGCAATATTGCCCGTCACGTCGAATCTCCGGGAATCAATCGGGGACCATCCGGCCCAGATGGCATGGCACGGCGTATTATTCCGTTTTCAGATCAAGCGAGTACGCGAAGACGAAGCGCAGACAGTGCTGTTGCACGGCAAGCGAAGTCGACAAAGTAATCGTTTGATCTGAAGTTGGAATTAAGGCCCAAGCCGATTCCGGGCGTCTATAACCGCTAAGGGCAATGACACTACCCGAATGGGTAGCCGGATCAGGTATCAGGAACTTGGCGGATAGCGAACTGCATGGTCGCCAGATCGCCGAGAATCCAGGTCGCTTCCGGCGCGCCAAGACCAGCGGTGGTGCCGGGGTTGACCAGCCAGGTCGTGCCGCCGTTGATATTCCTTTCGTGCGCCACCATCGCCTCGTGGCTATGACCGCAGCAGACCAGGTCGAAATCGCCGGTCAGGGCCATGGCGCGCCCGTAGTTCGGGTAATGGACGACAAAGATCTTGCGCTCATGGAGACAGAGGTTTGCGTCCTGGCCGTGATAGGTCAACAGGCCGTCCGAGCGGGCGGCGAGCTGGTACAGGGCGGTCGGGTCGCCCAGATTGTTGCCGTGAATGGCATGCAGCGGCAGACCGGCCCCCAGGGCGACGCGCAGGGTGTTGGCGCCGATGATGTCGCCGCAGTGGATGGCGGCGCTGGCGCCGAGCGCCTTGGCGGCGTTCAGGCAGCGGAGGAGCGAGAGGCCGTTGTCGTGGCTGTCGGAGACGATGCAGATCTTCATGCGGGAGCATCTTCGGCGGCGACCATGCTGCCGGCAACTACCGCAATGGGTTACAGACCGGCGGCCAAAGCTCGATTAATCTCGGCTCAAGGAGCGATTGACCATGACCAGCAGGGAACAGGCGTCACGACCCCTGACAGCGATTCCGGTACGGGCGGCAAGCGGCTGCGAGGCCGCCGGGGTGTTCGCCTTGCAAGTGCTGGGCGACGCCATGCTGCCCGAATTTGCCGCTGGCGACATCATCGTCATCGAACCCGAAGGACTGGCCGAGGACGGCAGCTTCGTCGTCGCCCGCCAGGGCGGGCAATGGACTTTCCGCCAGTTGCTGCGAGACGGCGACGGATGGTGTCTGGCGGCGCTCAATCCGGCCTATGGCCGTGCGATAATTTCCGATCTTTCGGCGGTGCGCGGCGTGGTCATCCAGAAATCGCGGCCCGGACGCCGCCGCAGTATCAAACATTATGTTGACTGAGCGATCCGCCATGAAACACCTGCTCCCCAAAGACGCCTACGAGTTTCTGCAACAGCAGCCGGAGGCGCTGTTCATTGATGTGCGCAGCGAGATGGAATTCCTCTTTGTCGGCCACCCGAAAGAGGCGCTGCACGTTTCGTGGAACGACGGCCCCGATTGGGAGATCAACCCGCACTTCGTCGGCGAGGTGAAAAAACTGATTGGCGGCAGGAGCGAGCGCCCGGTGGTGCTCATCTGCCGCAGCGGCAAGCGTTCCGAGGAAGCTGGCCTGGCCCTGGCGGCGGCGGGCTGCAACAATATCTACAACGTCACCCACGGCTTCGAGGGCGATCTCGACGAACAGCACCATCGCGGCAGCAAGAACGGCTGGCGCTTCGATGGCCTGCCCTGGGAGCAATGCTGACGGTCACCAGGCGCGCCGGGGCGGCTGGGCATGGCTAGAGCGGTTTTGATTCAAGTGCGTACACACCCCTATACCGTTCGGGCTGAGCCTGTCGAAGCCCGGTTCAAGCCTCGGTCCTCTCTCCGCACCGTCCTTCGACAAGCTCAGGAC
>JAITMS010000166.1 GCA_031277255.1 Azonexus sp. | reverse complement strand
CACCACAACACCGCTCCAAAACCTTTCATCTGGACTAAAAGCGCTCGTGACATCCTGCAAAAAGTCATCCGTGCAAATAAACGATTAAGCTATAAACAGAATGCAGCACTACACTAGCGCATTTTCTGTTCAAATCCTTGCACTTCCGTTCAAGCCTCCAGACGCTCTCTCCGCACCGCCCTTCGCCTGTCCTGAGCGAAGTCGAAGGGACAGGCTCAGGGCGAACGGCATTGGGGATGTGTATGCACTTGAAGCAAAACCGCACTAACGGCCCGGCATGATCGACCCCGACGACCTCGCCGCCTTTCACGCGGCGGTGGCGGGCAGCCAGCCGCTGCCTGCCGCCAACCGCGCCGAGCGAACGCCCGCGCCGCCGCCGCCGCGCCCCTTGCAGCGGCTGGCCGACGAACAGGCGGCGCTGCGTGAAAGCCTCTCTGGCGAAATCGGCCTGCAAGACCGGCTCGAAGGCGGCGACGAGCCGCATTACCGACGTCCCGGTCTGGCCGCCAGCGTCCTGCGCGATTTGCGCCGGGGCCGCTGGGTGGTGCAGGACGACATCGACCTGCATGGCTTGAACCGTGATGAAGCCCGCCAGTTACTCGGCGCTTTTCTCGCCGAAGCCTTGCGCCTGGGCCTGCGCTGCGTGCGCGTGGTGCACGGCAAAGGCCTGGGTTCGCCGCAAAAAACCGCCATCCTGCGCCCGCTGGTACGCGGCTGGCTGGCCCAGCGCGACGATGTACTCGCCTACTGCCAGGCCCGCCCGCAAGACGGCGGCGAAGGCGCGCTGATCGTCCTGCTACGCGGCGGCAACCGGCAGCCGGGCGCTATTCACCCGACAACCAGGACCGGAACATCAAATCTCCCGTAATTTCAACACAGTACCGAGATACTCTGGATTCCGGCGGCCTTTCGTTTTTTTGGGAGGCTGATGGCGCGGGAGGTATCGGCGCGAAAGAGCTTGATGGCCAAGCGGCGCAGGAAAGAGAAGTTGAGCGCGGTGTTCCGCAAGCGGATGGCTGCGCCGTTCGCCTTCGAGGGCCATGGCCATTGCCCCGGCGACATCGAGAAAGCCATCGACCCTTTCCCAGGCCGCCGCTTCCGGGCGGTAACCGTCCGGCCAGCAGTATTGCTCCGGGCGCAAGGGCGGCGTTGTGGTCAGCGAGGACGAGGGGGTTGGTCAGATTCCATCATCTTGCCGCGCCAGCGCGTCGGCCAGCCCCTGTTCGGTGCCGTAGCGGCGCATCAGTTCGACTTCGTCGGTTTTCGAGAGCTTGCCTTGCATCCGATAGACCATTGCCGTCATCACCGCGCCGGTTTGCACCGGGTTGTCTTCGGGTTCGCCGATGCCGGAGTCGCTTTCCCATTCCTTGGGGAATTTGGGCCAGGAGCAGGTGACTTGGCTGAGCATGTGGAAAGGCGTTTGCAGGAGATACGGGTTGCATTCCATGCGGAATTGCGACCAACTGGGTTTGCCGCAGTAGATGCTGTCGGCGACATCGGCCTGTTCGGGGATACCCTTCTGCCCAGGGCCGTATTGCATGTAGCGGCGGATGTATTCCCATAAGGGAGCGATGTCTTCGATAGAGCCAAGTGTCGGGCCGACAAAGAAGGCGTCTTCGCCTTCGGCTTCGGGATCATCGGGGTCGAAGGGCGGGTGGTAGAGGGTCAGCACGTGCTGCCCTGCCGCCAAAGCCAAGGGCTTTCCAGGTTCGGGCGGTTTTCCTATCAAAGGCTTTTCTCTGAGTCGGTAGCCGTAGTCGGGATCAATGATCGCGCACAGACGATCCCAATCGAATACCGTATTGCCGCCTAGTTTTTTCGGGCGCAATACATACACTTTGCGCGTTAAGCGGTTGAAGCGGATGCGGCCACGGGCATAGGTGAAGAAACAGGTTGGGACACTGCCTATGATGTAGGATCCCCACCAAACCATTGACAAAAGCAGAGTGACAGGAAAAAAAACAACCAGCCCATCAAAAGGCCCCCAGAACCCGCGTCATGAGTTTCAAGTGTTGGGAAAATAACCTTTCCAGTAAAAAGAGGGTGTATCGCAAACCCATAAAATGAAAATATAAACAGCAAGTATGGTGATATAATTAATAATATCATTGCCGCCTGTTCCTGCATCTCCCATCCCGGATTGCACAATTCTAGATAGGCGTCGTTTTGCGCAAAAACATCGCGGCCATAGATTTCAGGAGTACGCTTGGCCTGCCGAGTCACCGGCCACAGTTTTTTGCTACCGTCAGCCTGAATCCAATAACGGCCATTGACAATTCCCTTGCGGCAGGCTCGGCGGTAGATATATTCACTGGCAAACATGTCCGTTCCTCAGTGGGCCGAGCAGAAGTCAGTGATGGCGTCGGCGAGTAATAAATGGGGCAGATTAGCTTTCAATTCAGTAATAAATAAAGCGTCTATTCCCGCCAACACAACCCATGCCCTGTCCACCTGATTGGCTTGGGAACCGCGCCGCCTGATTACTCGGTTTCCGGCAGGCGGGCCAGTTCCGCTTCCAAGAGCGCCACGTGACCGGCCTCCTCGATGGCGAAATCACCGGCCAGCTTCCTGATCCGCGGATTGGTCGTCGTCTCGGCGATGGCGGCGTAGAAGGCATGGCTGCGCCGTTCGCCTTCGAGGGCCATGGTCATCGCCCCGGCGACATCGAGAAAGCCATCGACCCTTTCCCAGGCTGCCGCTTCCGGGCTGTAACCGTCCGGCCAGCAGTATTGCTCCGGGCGTAGCGGTGGCGGCAGATGACCGGCGCGGCGGATGGCGTCGCGCAGATGCAGCCGGGAATAGTGCGCCATGCGCTCAAAAAAACGGACGACTTCCGGGCTGCCCTGGATTTCCATCGCCGCCACCAGTTCCTCATAACGGCGGGCGGAATCGCTCTCAAGCTCGATGGCGTGGGCAAGAAACAGATGCAGATTTTCCATGGCGGCGGCTCTCACGCTGTCAGAAAGCGTAATCTACCGTGATTTGGGCGTCTGTTACAGTGAAGCGGTTATTCACCCAGCAACTCAATATTGAACACACCGTTCGGGCTGAGCTTGTCGAAGCCCGGTTCAAGCCTCCCACACCCGCTCTCCGTACCGCCCTTCGCCTGTCCTGAGCCTGACGAAGGGACAGGCTCAGGGCGAACGGGAGTTGGCGGGTCGCGGTTCAAAAGTTCAATGTTCAATTGCCCGGTCAAGACAGCGTCTGCTGGGAGCGCGCCGGGGGCTTCCGCTATACTCCGCCGATGCCGAATTCTGCCTTGCCAGCCGCCGCGCCATTGCCGATGGCCTTGCCTGCCCCCGTCAGCGCCGCGCTGCGGGTGGATGAAAGCGTGGCGGCGTGGTTGGAGACGGATCTCGATCAGCGCCTCAATTTTGCCGCCGGGCTGGTGTTGTTGACCGATTGCCGGTTGCTGGCCTGGAGCGCCGCTGGCGAGCGTGTTGAAAGCTGGGAACTGGCGGCGGGGCTGCGGCTCGATCAGCATGACCATGCGGGCGTCGGTACGCTGGAATTGCTGGATGGCGCGGGTCGCCTGGCCTGTTGGCGTTATACCGGCGGGCGCAATCTGGCGGCGCTGCGGTTGATGGGCGAGTTCGACCGGCAGCGCGACAGCCGGGTCAATGGGCAAGCGGTCGAGCGGCCTCTTGATGAATTGTGTCCGTTCTGTAAAACGCCGATTCCGCCCGGCGAGGAGGAATGTCCGGCCTGCGCCCGTGAGGCGGCGACGCCGCCGTCGACGTGGACGCTGTTCCGTCTGTGGCGTTTCGCCTGGCCTTACCGGGGGCGTCTGCTGCTCGCTTTCGTGCTGACGCTGGCTTCGACGGCGGCAACGCTGGTGCCGCCTTATCTGACCATGCCGTTGATGGATGATGTGCTGATTCCCTTCCAGAACGGCAAGCCGATCGACTGGCCGCTGGTCGGCTTCTATCTCGGCGGGCTGCTCGGCGCGGCGCTGCTGGCCTGGGCGCTGGGCTGGCTGCGCACCTGGACGCTGGCGCGGGTGTCGGAGCGCATGGGTCGCGATTTGCGGACGCAGACGTATGAACATCTGCTCGGCCTGTCGCTCGAATATTTCGGCGGCAAGCGCACCGGCGACCTGATTGCCCGCATCGGCAACGAGACGGATCGTATCAATATCTTTCTTTCGCTCGATCTGCTCAATTTCGCTACCGACGTGTTGATGATCGCCATGACGGCGGTGATTCTCTTTTCGATCAATCCGTGGCTGGCGCTGGTGACGCTGCTGCCGCTGCCGGTGATCGCCTGGCTGATTCACGTGGTGCGCGAAAAGCTGCGCACCGGCTTCGAGAAAATCGACCGCGTCTGGGCCGAGGTGACCAATGTGCTGGCCGACACCATTCCCGGCATCCGCGTGGTCAAGGCGTTTGCCCAGGAAAAGCGCGAGGGCGAGCGTTTTCGCGCCGCCAACGAGCACAGTCTGGCGATGAACGACAGGCTCAATAAAACCTGGTCGCTGTTCGGCCCGACGGTGACGCTGTTGACCGAAATCGGCCTCTTGGTGGTGTGGGTGTTCGGCATCTGGCAGATTGCCCGGGGCGATTCGACGGTCGGCGTGCTGACCGCCTTTCTCGCCTACATTGGCCGCTTCTACACGCGGCTCGATTCGATGAGCCGCATCGTCTCGGCGACCCAGCGGGCGGCGTCCTCGACCAAGCGGATTTTCGAGATTCTCGATCACGTCTCCAGCGTCCCTGAGCCAGTCCGGCCTGAGCATCTGGACAAGGTCAGCGGTCGCATCGAGTTGAAAAACGCGGCTTTCCGCTACGGTACGCGGGCCGTCATCAAGGATGTCGACCTCTGCATCGCGCCGGGCGAAATGATCGGCCTCGTCGGCCACAGCGGTTCCGGCAAATCGACGCTGGTCAATCTGATTTGCCGCTTTTACGATGTTTCGGGAGGCCAGGTGCTGATCGACGGCGTCGACGTGCGCGCCCTGCCGGTGGCGGAGTTTCACCGCCACATCGGCCTCGTCTTGCAGGAGCCTTTCCTCTTTTTCGGTTCCATTGCCGACAACATCGCCTACGGCAAACCAGAGGCGACGCGCCAGGAGATCGTTGCCGCCGCCCGCGCCGCCCACGCCCACGAATTCATCCTGCGCCTGCCGCACGGCTACGATTCGCTGGTCGGCGAGCGCGGCCAGGGGCTTTCCGGCGGCGAACGCCAGCGCGTCTCGATTGCCCGCGCGCTCTTGATCGACCCGCGTATCCTGATCCTCGACGAAGCAACCTCGGCGGTCGATACCGAAACCGAAAAGGAAATCCAGAAGGCCCTCGACAATCTCGTCAAAGGCCGCACCACCATCGCCATCGCCCATCGCCTCTCCACCCTGCGCAAGGCCGACCGGCTGGTGGTGATGGATCGCGGGCGGATTGTCGAAACCGGCAATCACGAAACATTGATGGCGGCGGAGGGGCATTATTACCGGCTGTATCAGGCGCAGCAACGGCATATGGCTGAGGCTGAGATCCATTAAACACAACATATCTGTTAAACTTTACCCGTGAACTCGAAGCAGATGAAGAAGTGGCTGGAGCAACAGGGCGCGACCTTTGCCCAAGGCAAGGGGTCGCATCTCAAAGTGTTTCTCAACGGCAAGCAAGCCGTCCTGCCCATGCACGGAACCGAAGAACTTGGCAAAGGGCTGGAAGCTGCAATCAAACGTCAACTCGGACTGAAGTAAGGAGCAAGAAAAATGTTCGATTACCCCGTCAATCTGATCCCGGACGACAACGGCGCCGTGCTCGTCACTTTTGACGATGTGCCTGAAGCCATCACCTTCGGCGCGGATGATGACGAAGCCTTGCTCAACGCCATCGACGCGCTGGAAACGGGCCTTTCATTCTATGTGGACGGACGTAAGCCCTTGCCGCCTGCCAGTAAGCCCGGCAAAGGACAAAAGACGGTGCGCCCTTCGGCGCTTGAATGCGCCAAGCTGGGGGTCTATCAGGCAATGATCGAGCAAGGCGTGAAAAAGGCTGAACTGGCGCGCCGTTTGGGGTGGCACATGCCGCAGGTTGATCGCCTGTTTGATCTGCGTCATGCCTCAAAACTCGACCAGATCGAAGCGGCGGCCCATGTCCTCGGAAAACACGTCCTCATCCAGATCGCCTGATTCGGCCTGTGACGGGAACTCGACAACCGCCATGACCGCACTCAACATCCAGCGCGACCCCTGGGGGCGTCTCTCGGTGCTGACCGGCGACGGCCAACGCTTCGATCACGTCACGCCGCTGCGGGCCTTTCCGATCACCGCGCCGGGCGAGGGTTTGTCCCTGATGAGCGCCGACGGTCACGAAATCGTCTGGATCGAGCGCCTCGCCGACCTGCCGCCGTCGGCCCGCGAATTGATCGAGGCGGAACTGGCGAGCCGCGAATTCGTGCCGGAAATCGCCCGTATCCGTTCCGTATCGAGCTTTGCCTGCCCCAGCGCCTGGCAGGTGGAGACTGACCGCGGCGCTTGCGAACTGGTCCTGAAGGGTGAAGAAAACATCCGCCGCCTGTCGCCGACGCGGCTCCTGATCGCCGACGGCCACGGCATCCAGTTCCTGATCCGCGACCTGACGGCGCTCGACCGGCAAAGCCGGAAATTACTGGATCGGTTTTTATGAATATCCTCATTGTCGACGACGAGCCAGCCATTGCCGAGACGCTGGCCTATGCCTTGCAGAGCGAAGGTTTTGCCAGCGCGCATTGCCTCCTTGGCGGCGAGGCGCTGGAGAAACTGGCCGGGACGGAGCGTTTTGCGCTGGTGGTGCTCGATGTCGGCCTGCCGGACATGAGCGGCTTCGATGTCTGCCGCCAGTTGCGCCGTCATTCCGATATTCCGGTGCTGTTTCTCACCGCCCGCGCCGATGAGGTCGACCGCATCGTCGGGCTGGAACTGGGCGGCGATGATTATGTCGCCAAGCCTTTCAGCCCGCGCGAGGTCGTCTCCCGCATCCGCGCCATTCTGCGCCGCCAGCGGGAGGCGAGGCCGGCCTCGGCGGCGGACAAGGCCGATCAGGCGGGCCAGGCGGGCGGGCGTTTCACCATCGACCGCGCCGGGCTGCGCATTGCTTTTTACGGCCAGTGGCTCGATCTGACCCGCTACGAATACCTGCTGCTGGCGCTCCTCGTCGAGCGTCCGGGGCGGGTTTTGTCGCGGTCGCAGATCATGGAAGCGGTCTGGCAGGATGGCGGCGAAAGTCTGGAACGTACCGTTGATACGCACATCAAGACCCTGCGCGGCAAGCTGCGGGCGGTGCGCGACGAAGAAGCGATCCAGACCCATCGCGGGCTGGGCTACAGCCTCGTCGGCGCGGTTACGTGAAAGCGGCGCGGTGAGTATTTCCGTCCGCCTGTTTTTCGGCTATTTCCTCATTGTCGGGCTGGCGGGCTGGTTCATCCTCAATATTTTCGCCAGGGAAACCGAACCGGGCATCCGTCAGGCGACGGAAGAAATACTGGTCGACACGGCGGCGGTGCTCTCTGAAATGGCCGCTCCCGATCTGGCGGCGGGCCGCATCGCCAGCGGCCCCTTTGCCGAAACCTTGAGCCAGGCGCTGCGCCGCGAGCCGGGGGCGGAAATTTTCGAGGTGCGGAAAAACCGCGTCGATCTCCGCATCATCGTTACCGATGCCCAGGGCATCGTCGTCTACGATTCCAGAGGTGTTGCGGCGGGCCAGGATTTTTCCCGCTGGAAGGACATCGCCAGCGTCCTGCGCGGCGAATACGGCGCCCGCCAGAGCCGCGACGACCCCGATGATGCGCTCACCTCGGTCATGTATGTGGCCGCCCCCGTCATCCATCATGGCGAGCGGATCGGCGTGCTGTCGGTGGCCAAGCCGATGATTTCCCTTGTCCCCTATGTCGAGCGCGGGGCCGAGCGCGTGCGCGACGCCGGTTTGATTCTGCTCGCGGCGACAGCCCTGATCGGCCTCGTTTTCACCGTCTGGCTGGGCCGTTCCATCGACCGTCTGCGCGATTACGCCATTGCCGTCGCCAGCGGCCAGAAGGCCGCCGCGCCGACCGGCGGCGGACGGCAACTGTCCGAACTGGCCCGCGCTTTAGCCACCATGCGCGAGGAACTGGAAGGCAAACAATACGTCGAGCGTTACGTGCAAAACCTCGCCCACGAAATGAAAAGCCCGCTCTCGGCCATTCGCGGCGCCGCTGAAATTCTCGAAAGCGACCCGCCCGCTGATGACCGCCGCCGCTTTGCCGCCCATATCACCGAGCAGTCGGAACGCCTGCAAGCGACCATCGAACGCATGTTGATGCTGGCCCGCGTCGAACAACTGCAAACGCCGGAAGGCCAGGAACGCCTCTCACCCGCCGCCTTGATCGAAAGCTGTCTCGAACTGCGCCGCCCGGCGCTGGCCGAACGCCAGCTTCATCCCCGCGTCGTCATCGACACCCCGCGCCCCATCGCTGGCGACGCCTTTTTGCTGCAACAGGCCATTCTCAACCTGCTCGACAACGCCATCGAATTTTCGCCCGACGGCGGAGAGATTGAACTGACCGTCCGCCCGCACGGGCCAATGCTCGAATTCGCCCTCCGCGACCACGGCGGCGGCGCGCCCGACTACGCCCTGGGGCAAATGTTCAACCGCTTCTACTCGCTGCCCCGGCCCGCCACCGGCAAGAAAAGCACTGGCCTCGGCCTTGCCCTCGTCCGCGAAGTCGCCCGCCTGCACGGCGGCGAAGCGGGCTTCGCCAACCACCCCGCAGGCGGCGGCGCGGCGTGGCTGCGGGTGGCGGGGTGATGACGGGATGGCAACAGGTACAATGATCGGGCATTTGCAGGGTGATGAATACTGTCACGGCGCTAGGAAAGTAAAAAAATGAAATGGAAGATGTAATATTTGGGCTATTTGTGTACGGAGCATTTTTTGCCTTGGTGATTTTAGCCCTGGCGAATCGAGTTTTGACATTTAAAGCAAAAAACAACCCTGACTTATTAAAGGCATCAATGGTTATTAAGCAAATAAATAAATATATTGAATGGTTTTTAATTGCCTTTATTCTGGCTGCAATTATCTCTCTTTTTGATGTGCTGGATCGCTTTGGTATGCTCTAGCTAAGGTGCCATGAAAACTCAAGATTATTTTATCAACATCATCCTCAGCGCCATTCTCATCGTTGGCGCTTACCAGTTTTATTTCTTCACCCAGCGCCACCCGATCAGAAAGGCGCGTTTTTTTCATTCGCCCATTGATGAGAAACTGCCCTTCTGGCCAGTCTGGGCCTGGGTTTACAGTTTTCTCTATTACCCGGCGATTCTCTATCTCAACTGGATTGCCACCGACGCCCGCCATTTCACGCTGATGGCCTTCAGTTTCATCATGCTGCTGTTCATGCAGATGGCCTGTTTCACGATTTACCCGGTGCGCACGCCGGAGCATTGGCGCGATGTCAATACCGGGCGAAGCGCCTCGGAGAAATTTCTCCTGTTCGTCCAGAAATTCGATGCGCCGAGCAATTGCTTTCCCAGTATGCACGTCTCGGTCGCCATGCTGACGGCGCTGCACGCCCAGGCCATGATCGGGCCGTCGGTTTACGCCTTCCCGCTGCTGATCGCCATTTCCTGTATTTTCACCAAACAGCATTACCTGATCGACCTACCCTTCGGCGCCCTGCTGGGGGCGGCGGGGTATGGGCTTTATCTGGCGTTGGCGTAAGACGTTTAGAGCATTTTCTGTTCAAGTGCTTACGGTTTTCCCCTCGCCTGCTTGCGGGAGAGGGTGGCCGAAGGCCGGGAGAGGGCCAGCGGCGTATCCATTGCCGCCACCGCCAATCAGGATGCCACCCTCTCCCCCAGCCCCTCTCCCGCAAGCCGGCGAGGGGAGCAAAGTGCATGGGCACGGAAAAGGATGTCAATACTTGAACAGAAAGTGCTCTAACTTTCGTGCTGATTTCGGTTTTACGCAAGAACTTTTAACCCATGTTTTTGCACCACGGCCAGCAGCTTGAGGGCCATTCCGCTTGGGCGTTTTGCGCCGTTTTCCCATTTCTGGATGGTTGATTCGCTGGTATTCAAAAATCGGGCAAATACGGGTTGGCTGACGTGGTTGTGCTCCCGGATTTCCTTGATCTTTTCCGGGGCGATCCGCTCCGGCGCGACAAGGCAGGATGCATCAAAGTTGCGCAGCGTTGCTTTGTCAATCGCGCCGACTTTGAACAAAGCCTGTGCGGAAGAATGGATTGCCGCGAAAGCGTCACTCTTGAATTTCGGTTTGGTCGTCATGGCAAATCTCCATCAAATCTTTGTCTTGCAGCAGTTGCTCAATCTGCTTGCCGGTCAGGCTGGCGTAGCCTTTGGCCAGTGCGCGAAAAGCCAGCAGTTCATCATCTTCAATGTTCTCCCTGTCTTTCTTGGCAAACAGGTATTCATATACCCAGCAACATTTGCCTTGGGCGAGGATGATTGAGCGGTGCCTGTTGCGATTGAGCCGTTTCTTGAATACGCCCCCACCCAAATCATCTGCCTGCCCTTGCCTGACTTGGCGAATCGCTTCGCATAGCTCGGCGTCGGCAATGCGGGCCTTTCTGGCTGCCTTGGCAAACCAGGCTGTTTTGAAGGTACGCATCACAGAGGGCAAGTTATCTTCACGGGTGACTTATAGTAGCACTTGGTGCAACCTTCAGGAAGCCGGGATGGGCAGAGATGCCATCAATCAAGGTGGAACAGGCAGACGCCGGGATGCTGCTGGCGCAACTGGCGGTTGGCTTTGTCGGCAAGCAGAAAATCGGGCCAGTCGCTGGTGGGACGGAAGCAGAAGCGGCGGGGCAGGTCGCTGTAGAGGGAGCGGGGCGGCAGGCTGCCGTTGAGGCGTTTGAGGAGCCGCCCGCTGTCTTCGCTGTGGTAGTGGATGGCGTGGAAGCCCAGTTCGTCGCGCAGAAAGGCGATGGCGGCCCAGAGCATGGCCTCGGCCCAGATCGGCCGATAGCGTTCGGCGAGGTGGCGGCAGTAGTCGAGGGCGCGGCCCAGCGGCAGGTCGTAGCGGCCCCAGCGCAGCCATGAATTGTCGGCGGCTCCGGCGCGGCGGCGCTCAAGAAGCCGCTTTTCCAGTGCCGCCACCTCGCGCAGCCAGTCGGTCTGGATTTCTTCAATGAGCGCGCTGCCGCTCGCCCAGTCGATGTCGAGGCGCGCCCAGGCCAGCGTGTTGCGTTGGCGGGAGATGGGGTGACCGTAGTAGGCGAAGACGCCGTCGACGTCACCGAGACGGCGGTAATGCCGGGCGTGCTCGCCACTGAAATTGAGTTGCAGGACGAGATTGACGCCGGGGCGGGAGGTTTGTTGCCAGCCCCGGTTGCTGCGTTTTTCCGCGCCCCAGGTGGCAAGGGTGAGGATGAAAGCGGTCTGATCGGCGTCGTAGTCATTGATGGCGAGCGCCGCGTCGTCAATGGCGCGGCCGCAGCGGGCGAGAATGGCGCGGATGCGCGGTTTTTCGAGAAGGCCGGCATAGGCCGAACGGCGCAGCGCGGCGACCGGCGCGCGGCCGCCCGGCTGCCGCTGGCAGTGATGGCGCAAGAGGCCGATGCCGTAGCGGTCACGATAATAGGGATAGACGGTGCGTTCGCCTTGCAGATAGGCGATGATTTCGTCGGCGAGTCGAGCTTGCATGGATGGCTCCGGGGTATTCGTTGGCAGGCGCTTGATGGCGTGGCGGTGGTGCGGTCATGGGTTTCTCCTGGGTTAAAGTCAATCGAGTTCAAATTCGGCCAGATCGCCCGCCAGCAGGGCGGGCAGGGCGTTTTGCACGCGCTGCCGCATCTGCTGGCGTTTGGCCTTGCCGGTGTTGCCGTGCGCGCCAGCGCGGCGGGTCAATGTTGCAACGACCAGCGGGTTGCGCGGGCGGCTCACCGGGATGACGAGGGCGGCGATTTTGCGGGTCATGGCTCAGCCCTTGATGCAGAGGACTTGCTTGAGGGTATGGACGACTTCGACCAGATCGCGCTGGTTGGCCATGACCGCGTCAATGTCCTTGTAGGCGGCGGGAATTTCATCGACGACGCCGCCATCCTTGCGGCACTCGACGCCTGCCGTCTGCTCGGCCAGATCAAAGCGGGAAAAACGCCGTTTGGCGGCGCCCCGGCTCATCCGCCGTCCCGCGCCGTGGGCGCAGGAAGCAAAGGATTGCGGATTGCCCAAGCCGCGGACGATGTAGGAACGCGCCCCCATGCTGCCGGGGATGATGCCCAATTCGCCCGCCCGCGCCGAGATGGCGCCCTTGCGCGTGATGAACAGATCCTCGCCGAAATGCCGCTCGCGGGCGACGTAGTTGTGGTGGCAGTCGATGGCCTCGCCGTCGATGCGGAACGGCGGCAGCCGCGTTTTCAGCGCGTCGAGCGCGGCTGCCAGCATCTGGCGGCGATTGAGCAGGGCGTAATCCTGCGCCCAGGCCACGGCTTCGACATAATCGTCGAACAGTTCAGCGCCTTCGGCGACATAGGCGAGGTCGCGGTCGGGCAGGCGAATCTGCTGGCGCTGCATGTCTTTACGCGCGGCGGCGATGAAGTAACGGCCGATGACGTTGCCGATGCCGCGCGAGCCGGAATGCAGCATGAGCCAGACGCGATCCGTTTCATCGAGACAGAGTTCGATGAAATGATTGCCGCTGCCGAGCGTACCGATCTGGCACAACCAGGTTTCATTGAAGCGGCGCTGCATTTTGACGAGGCCCGGATGCTTGCCGACGATCACGTCGAGCCGCGCATCGAGCGAGCGCCCAACGCGCTGCAAGGCGCTGCCGCGCATTTTGCTGGCGGCGTGCTGGGCAAAGCCGCACGGCACCACGCCTTCGATAGAAAGGCGCAGGGCGCGCAGATTGTCCGGCAGTTGGCTGGCCGTCAAGGTCGTGCGCACGGCGTTCATGCCGCAGCCGATATCGACGCCGACGGCAGCGGGAATGATCGCCCGCCGGGTGGCAATGACGCTGCCGACGGTTGCCCCCGTTCCGGCGTGAACGTCCGGCATGGCGGCGACGTGACCATGCACGATCGGCAATGAAGCAACATTCAGCAGTTGCTCGATGGCCTTGGTTTCGATGTCGCGCGTCCAGATTTTGACGGGAACGCGCCCTTTGTTCAGTTGTAATTGAATGCCCATGATGGATTCCAGAAGATGATGCGGTATGGAATCCGGCGGCGGGATGTTCTGTTGTCCAGCCGCTCCGGGCATAAAAAAACCCTGGCGGCAGACCAGGGTTTTTTTCCCGGCCCGGATTCGCTTGGCAGCGCGTTCCGGGCGGCGAAGATGACGAATCGCCTGCGGCTTAGCGCTGGAAAACCTCGTTGGCAGTGGCAGGCATGTCGTTGCTCCTGGGGAAAATACGGCGGTGAAATGAAGGACGCATTTGACTGCGCGGCGGCGGACGGGTCAAGCGGGCAGGGGGCTTTGTTTGCGCTGAAACAACATTTGTTGTGTTAATACAACGACCATTAAAAACTGCCATCAAAAGCGAGGCGCATCTGGCGGGAAAACGGTTTTCCCCCTTGGTGCAAACAAGCCTTCTTCGGCCAGCAAACGTTTCAGAAAGGCAAGGTCGCTTTCTTGATACTGAACGGTCATGCCGTGTTGGAGGTAGATGGAGGCGTCAGCCAAGTCCCAGCGCCAGGCGGGAAGGAGTTTGCCGAGACTAACACAGTCGGCAAACAGTTCGTCGATGATCTGGATGACGCTTTTGTCCTGAAAGAGGTAGTTGTCGCGGTTCTTGCCGAGAAAAGCGAGCTAGAGCGGTTTTGATTCAAGTGTATACGCCCCCTATACCGTTCGGGCTGAGCCTGTCGAAGCCCGGTTCAAGCCGCCGTATCCTCTCTCCGCACCGTCCTTCGACAAGCTCAGGACG
>JAITMS010000122.1 GCA_031277255.1 Azonexus sp. | reverse complement strand
GAATGAGCGACTGGCGCAGAAATCTACACCACAGGCTTGGAAACCCAAGGATGGGTACGGCGTCCAGTCGCTCTGCCTTACCTTGCAATTCAAGGCAAATTGATAATACAAGGATGGGTAGAGCCGAAGGCGATACCCATCGTTGCCGCGCGTGGAAACGCCAATTTGATGGGTTTCGCTGCGCTCTACCCATCCTACGGCCCTGTAAACCTGCCGGGGCGGTCGCCGCCTTGGTCCGACCGGCTCAAATATCCGTAAACAGCGCCGCCTCAGGCAAACGCGATTTCGGCAGGGCGGTATTGAAATCATCCGCGCCGTGGTAGCCGAAGGCCACCAGCACGCTGCTGACGAAGCCCTGTTCCGGCAGCTTCAGTTCGCGGTCGAGCGCGGCATTGTCGAAGCCTTCGATCGGCGTCGCATCCACTGCCAACGCCGCCGCCCCCAGCAACAGCGCGCCAAGCGCGATATAGGTCTGCTTTTCCATCCAGCTCTGGGCGTCGCGGCGCGTGTAGCGATGCAGATCGGCATAACCCCAAAGCGAATCACGCCGGACTTGCTCGGCCTCGGCATCGGGGTGACGGCCATCCTCGATTTCCTGTGCGATGATCGCGGCAAGATGCGCATCGGTCAGCGTATGCCGCGTGCACAGCACGAAAACCTGCGACGCATTGAGTATCTTCGGCGCATTGTAGGCATACGCGCCCTGCGTCGCTTTGGCGACACGAGCCTTGCCTTCCGCCGTCGAAGCAACAACGAAATGCCACGGCTGCGAATTGACCGACGACGGCGACAACCGCGCCAGCGCGCGCAACTGCTCCACCAGCGGCGCGGGAATCTGGCGCGCCGGATCATAAGCCTTGGCGGTGTAACGGGTACGGGCGCAAGCGGCAATATCAATCATCTCAGCAGTTCCTCGCGGGCAAAACAAAAATGGCCTGCCGGTGCTTGGCTGGCAATCGGGTATTGCCACATTCGGCTCCATTTTTGATCTGCGAAAGCCAACGAGCAGGGCAAGCACCGCCCTTGTTCATCGACGTGGCAGGATATGTCCTGTCCTTATACCCATAGCCAGGCAAGTTCCAGCGGGACGGCGGCGAAGGGAGCGACGCGCACCACTTCCTGATCGGCGTGCGAGGCGATGAGCATCCAGCGGCCTTGCTGGTTTTCGTAGGCTTCGAGTGTGCGTAATTCAGGGTCGACGAGCCAGAGGTGCGAAACGCCATTGGCGGCGTAGAGCGGCATTTTTTCGATGCGATCCAGCCGCGCAGTACCGGGCGAGAGGATTTCGCAAGCCCAGTCAGGGGCAAGGTCGAACCAGGCGACTCCGGGAAAGACGGGCATACGCTCACGACGCCAGCCGACCAGATCGGGAACGAGTACATCCTCGCCGAGGTGGAGTTCGGGTTCATCCAATATCCACCAACCGCCTGGGCCACCATCGCCCATGTCGAAGTTGGGGAAGAGTTTTCCGCCCAGAGCTGAACTGGAGCGGGTGTGTTTGGAGGCGGGTCTTGGGTGGCTGTAGAGCGTCCCGCGCACGATCTGGCCGACTCTGTTGGGCGGCAGGGCGATGAGATCGTCATAGGTGGCTGGTTGATGGAGGGAGATGGCGGACATGGCTGCATGTTGGCGCGAAAGAGTGGGGAAAGCTTATCCAGATTCACAGGTCAGGGCAATTGCACTTTCAGATCAAGCGAACCGTATCAAGACGACGCTACAGGTTATCGGAGAGGTGGCGCTACCCCTCTCTATTCTGCGAATGGGGGGCGGGGCAAGCGGTCTCGAAGATATTCCCTGTTGCGAAGAGTGCCATCGTACCCGCCGCCAGCCCTGCTTATCCGCAGCAAAGCGGACATTCCAGAGCACTTTCAAATTTGCCCGACAGATTCGGTGCGAAAGAAGCAACCGGGCAAGATGGCCTGTTCCAGCATCTCGATGGAACGCGCTTCCACCCCATGCCGGAAGAATAATTCGCGCCAGCTTCGGACGGCGTCGAGCATCCGCTCAACCAAGCCTCGAGCTTCGTCGGTAGACAACCCAAAGGCGCCGCAATCAGACAACAGGTTGTAAAGGCTGGCTACCCGGCCAAAGCGCCCGGCTTCCAGCGCCAAGTCACGGCGCTCTTGCGAGACGAGCGGTACCGGCACGATGTCGTAGGCGGGGGAGAGCCGCCAGCCTGCCGGTGTGCGCAGCAAAGCGTGGTTGCGCGGGTGGTCGTCATTGTTGGTGACCATCGCATTGAAGACCATGCGCATGAACAGCTCGCGCCGGTCATCGTCGGGCTTGACCGACCAGCGGCGCAGTTCGTCGGCCAGCAGGCGGTAGGACCATCGCTCGCGGCCGGTATAGCCGTCTTCGGCATCGAGGAGGGTGAGGCCGGAAACCAGCCCATGCCGTGCATAAGCCAGGGCATCGGGGTTCCAGTCGCGGTCGAAGCGCAACAGGAGCAAGGCCTCTGCTTGGCCCACACGCTCCAGGCGGGTGTCGCACACGCGCAGGCCGACGGCGCGAGCGAGTTCGAGTGTGGCGTATTCAATACGCTGCATATTGTGCTGATCCCGTTTCTCGGGAAACTTGGCCAAGTAGAGGCGGTGCTCATCTTCGACAGTGGCTTTGGGGCGTGCTCCGCCCATACTGGTGCCAGGCTCCAGGCTTTCCAGAATTTCGTAAGGCAACTTGCCCGTTTCTTCCAACCGCTCGGCAGCGTTGACGAGTGCTTGCAACTGATGGGTACGGTTGAACGGCCTTGAGGGGCCAGGTGGTGAGACAGACAGGCCAAAGCGGAGATACCCCGCGCCGTCGTCGGGGCCATTGAGCAGGTATTCCATTTCGGCGATAGCGGCTTCGGGGCGGCCCAGGCGGGCCTGGATTACGCGGCGTCCCCAGGCGTCGGGACTGGCGTCGCGCACAGCGCCTGGAATACCCTTGAGCTTGGTGAAGTACAGTGGTCGAGTAGACAGTGGCAGGTGGTAAGGGTCGAGCGACACGACGGTGGGTCGTTCGAGATAACGTTTGCCGTAGGTGAAAGTACCCTGAAATGCGCCAGCGCCGACTTCGCGGACTTTCAGGGAGGCGCAGGGCACCCACTCGAAGGTGTCCGGCAACTGGATGTAGACGTAGCAGGATTTTTCGGTCGCAGCCATGGCGGTTTCGAATCAGAAATCGTTGTTCGGCGCAGAGGCGCGCACACGCTGTGGCCTCCGGGCGGCTTCGAGGATTTTCCCATGTTCGTCAGTGTCAGGATCTGCCACTGTGCGTACGGTGTCCAGCAAACCGAGCTTCCACAATACCGCCAGCAGGGTACCGACGGCCACGCCCGGTTCGCCGTTCTCAATGCGGTAAAGGGTACGGCGTCCGATGCCGCAGGCCTGGGCCAACTCCTCTGTGCTCAGTTGTCGGCGCAGCCTGGCTGTTCGGATGCGCTCGCCCAATTGGCGAACGGACTGCTGGATTTCCACAGGCAAAGGTTTTTCAATGATTTGGTCCATATCTGACCCGTAGACTGACTTAACAGGTCAAATTCTCCCATGGTCATTTGAGGCAATCAAGTATAACGAGTCAAATTTTACCCAATAAATGATTTTTTGGATCAAATACGGCTCGAACGTGATCACTATGACCGGCCTTGGTTACTTACTGGCGCTTCGACGTGAGCAAATCAGGCGGCCACAAAACGAAGTGATTCAGGGTACAGCACCCACCAAGTGTTCCCCCAATCGTTCCCTCGCAGGCCCATAAAGCAAAAAGACCAACCGGAAGATTGGCCTAACTTACTGATTCTATTGGTCGGGGCGGCGGGATTCGAACTCGCTACCCCTTACACCCCATGCTATGCCACCATCGTCAGCGGCATCACGTTCTCTCCAGCTTGGTGCTCAAGGTAGTTACCCCACCAGTCCATAAGCCGCGTGCGCTCCGGCAGGTACAGAGCATGGTTGTACGCTGCCTTTACGGCGTTGCGTTCTTTATGCGATAGCTGAGCCTCTATCACACGCTCATTAAACACGCCAGACTCGTTAAGCAAGGTGGACGCCAGCCCACGCAACCCGTGCACCGACTGCTCGCCTTTAAGTCCCATCCGGTGGAATACCTTGTTCATCGCCGCGCCGGTCAGCGCATTTTTAGGGTTGTCGCGTCCAGGGAACAGCAGTGCGTGATGCCCCGTCAGCGGGCGCAATTCACCCAGCACGGCCAGTGCCTGACGCGACAATGGAACGACATGGTCATTGCCTTTTTGCTTGAGCCAGATACTGCCCTTCATTCTGCCCGTGGGCACTGTCCACACCTTTTTGTCCAAGTCGAATTCTGACCACTCCGCCCAGCGTAACTCACCTCCACGTATGAATGTCAGCATGTTCAACTTGACGGCCAGCACGGTAGGCGCACTACCCATTGCATCAAGTTTACGCAGCATGTCAGGCAATTGTCCCTGTGTGACATGCGGGTAATGCTCGACTGGCGGGCGCGGATTCAGTTGCCGGGACATGCCTTGCGCTGGATCGTTCTCGATATGGCCTAAGCCGATAGCGAATTTGAAAACCTGACTGGCGGCCACCAGAGCCACGCGGGGCATTTCGTAAGCTCCCCTTGCCTCAATCTTGCGGGCCATCTCAAGTGCCTTTGCAGATGTGATGGACGCTATAGGCAGCATCCCCAGCATGGGGTAAACATCGCGCTTGAGTAGCTGGCGGGTCTTGACCAAGTGCGAGTGCGACCACGTAGGGGCACGCATATCTAGCCATTTTTCCGCCACGGCTCTAAACGAATTTTCAGCGGCCAACACAGCAGCCCGTTTTTTCTCCTGCTTGGCTTGGCCGGGGTCTACACCATCCGCCAGCAGGGCACGCGCCGCCTTGTGCCGTTCTCTGGCTTTGGCAAGTCCGGTTTCAGGGTAGACGCCAAGAGCGAGGGTCTTACGTTTGTCAGCGTACCGGTAATCCCAGCGCCAGTATTTCCCGGCTCGGTTAATCAAAAGGTATAGGCCGCCGCCATCTGCCAACTTAGCGGGTTTGTCGGTAGGTTTGGCTTGGCGAATAGCAGTATCTGTAAGGGGCATGGCGGGTCTCTGACGGCATCTGGAAGATTGCTGCTGCACATACCGTCAAACATACCGTAAGAAGTGACGGTATGGAAAGATACCGACTGAGACCACCTGAGACAAAAACCCCCTCTATGCCATGAGACATGCGGGTTTTTGACACTTCATGACACTCCTTAACATCGGTATTTGGTGGGCGGTACTGGGATCGAACCAGTGACCCCTGCCGTGTGAAGGCAGTGCTCTACCGCTGAGCTAACCGCCCGTTCGCGAGGCGCGCATTACAACATAAGGCAAGCGGCGGGTCAAACCTGGCTCGGCTAGAATAGCGCCTTTGTTTTTGTCTGGATTGCCCCGCCCATGAAGTCTGTTCGTACCCGTTTCGCTCCCAGCCCGACTGGCTTTCTGCATATTGGCGGGGCGCGCACCGCCTTGTTTTCCTGGGCTTTTGCCCGGCATCACGGCGGCGCTTTCATTCTCCGCATTGAAGATACGGATGTCGCCCGTTCGACGCCGGAGGCGGTGCAGGCTATTCTCGACGGCATGGCCTGGCTCGGACTGACGCCGGACGAAGGCCCGTTCTACCAGATGCAGCGGACGGATCGTTATAAGGAGGTGATCCGGCAGATGTTGGCGGCGGGCACGGCCTACCCTTGCTACACGAGCAAGGAGGAACTGGAGGCGCTGCGCGCCGAGCAGGAGGCGCGGCACGAGAAGCCGCGCTACGATGGCCGCTGGCGGCCAGAGGCTGGCAAAACCCTGCCGCCGATACCGGCCGATGTGCCGCCGGTGGTCCGCTTCAAAAATCCGCGGGATGGCGTCGTCGCCTGGGATGACCAGGTCAAGGGACGGATCGAGTTTGCCAATGCCGAGCTTGACGATCTGATTATTGCCCGCGCCGACGGCACGCCGACCTACAATTTCTGCGTCGTCGTCGATGACTGGGACATGGGCATCAGTCACGTCATCCGGGGCGATGACCATGTGAACAACACGCCGCGCCAGATCAACATTCTCCGGGCGCTGGGCGCTGACATTCCGACCTACGCCCATTTGTCGATGATTCTCGGCGACGACGGGACGAAACTCTCGAAGCGCCACGGTGCGGTATCGGTGATGCAGTATGACGCCGACGGCTTTCTGCCGGAGGCGGTCATCAACTATCTGGCCCGTCTGGGCTGGTCGCATGGCGATGACGAGGTGTTTTCGCGCGAGCAACTGGCGGCTTGGTTCAATCTCGACCACATCACGCCTTCAGCGGCGCAGTTCAATACCGAAAAACTCCTGTGGCTCAACCAGCATTACATGAAAGCCCTGCCCCCCGCCGACCTCGCCGCCCGCGTTGGCGCGCGGCTGGCGGCGCGTGGCGTCGTCACCGCCGACGGCCCCGATCTCGTCAAAGCAACAGCCCTTTATGTCGACCGCTGCCCTACCCTGAAGGCGCTGGCCGACGCGCTTCAGGGCTTTTATACCGGCATCGAAGCCGCCCCCGAACTGCTCGCCCAGCATCTGAGCGCCGACGCCTTGCCGGCGCTGGCCGATTTTGTCGCCGGTCTTGCCGATGTCGCCTGGGAAGCACCGGCCATCGCCGCCCTCATCAAGGCAACCCTGGCCCGGCACGGCCTCAAGATGCCCCGGCTGGCGATGCCCTTGCGGATCATCCTGACGGGGCGGGCGGAGGCACCGTCGGTTGATGCGCTGCTCGCCATGATGGGCCGCGAGAAGGTGATTGAAAAGGTCAGCGCGGCGCTCGGCAAACATCTCTGAAAATCGCCAAAGCCACTTTACAAGGGCCGGGACGCTCTCTATAATGCGCGCTTCCTTCGCGGCGGGGGTATAGCTCAGCTGGGAGAGCGCTTGCATGGCATGCAAGAGGTCAGCGGTTCGATCCCGCTTACCTCCACCAAAGCGCGCGGAGGAAAAAGTCCGGGTCCCCATCGTCTAGAGGCCTAGGACATCGCCCTTTCACGGCGGTAACCGGGGTTCGAATCCCCGTGGGGACGCCAAGTTTTGGCAGTTTGCAGTTAAAATACGCAGTCAAACTGGAGTGGTAGTTCAGTTGGTTAGAATACCGGCCTGTCACGCCGGGGGTCGCGGGTTCGAGCCCCGTCCACTCCGCCAATTCCTAAAGCCCGTTGATGTTTCGACGGGCTTTTTTCTTGCCGGATTTTCTCGTCCAATCCTCGCGCCGCCGCGGCTATACTTGCTTCCCCGCCACCAGACAATCTCCCCATGAGCACCCAGCCGC
>JAITMS010000001.1 GCA_031277255.1 Azonexus sp. | reverse complement strand
GGCGCGGATCGCGCATCGGCTTTCATGCTCGCCATTCTTCCCTGGCTCGCGCTCTATTCCGTGATTGGCATCCTCGGCGGCTATACGCAAAGAATCAGTCTCTATCTGCCTTTCGAGGAGGACTGGCCGGTCATTGCCTGGACGGAAATTTTCTACGCTTCCGCCTATCTGCTGGTTCCCCTCGCCGCTTTCCTCGCGCCCACACGCGCGGCGCTGCGCGAATACATCGTCTCGGCAATCATGGCCATGTGCGTGTGCTTTCTGCTTTATCTGCTCCTGCCCTTCACCGCGCCGCCGCGTCCTTTCGAGGGCGGCGGCTTTTTCGGCGGCCTGCTGCGACTGGATCGGGCGCTGGATGCGCCAGCGGGCCATAACGCCTTTCCTTCGTTTCATGTGCTGTGGGCGCTGATCGTGATGACCGCGCTCATTCAGCGTGGCGGCTACTGGCGCTGGCTCGCGTCGGCATGGGTCATCGCCATCACCATCAGTTGCCTGACCACGGGGCAGCACGCTATCGCCGATCTTCTCGCTGCCGCATTCGTCTACAGCGCCATTCACTACCGGGCCCGCCTTCTGCGCGCCTGCATGAGCGCCGCCGAGCACCTTGCCAACTCGCTGCGCACCCGCCGCGTCGGCCCGCTGCGTATTTTCAATCACGCCGTCTATTCCGGCTGCGCCGCGTTCATCGGCGCGCTGGTCGCGGCCACGCTGGCCGGGCCGAACGGGCTGTACGCCGTGGCGATCACTGGCGTTTGCGTGCTCGTCGGCGGGGCGCTATGGGCGCAGTGGGTGGAAGGCTCGCCCACCTTGTTGCGGCCCTTCGGCTATTACGGCGCCATCTTCGGCGGCGTGATCGGCACGCTCTTCGCGCCGCTCGCCGGCGCCGATACCCTCGTGCTGCTTGCCGCTTTCGCAATCGCCTCACCGATCATCATGGTCATCGGACGCCTGCGCTGTCTGGTTCAGGGTTGCTGTCACGGGCGTTTGCTCGATTCCGGGATCGACCCCGCGCTCGGTTTGCGCGTGACCAACCCCTCCTCGCGCATCTGCCTGATGACGCCCTTTTGCGGCCAGCCCATTCATGCCACGCCGCTTTACGCCATCGCCGCCAATCTGCTCATCGCGCCCATCCTGCTGCGGCTCTGGAGTCTCGATGCCCGCCTCACGCTCATCATGGGGCTTTATCTGCTGCTCACCGGGCTGACCCGGTTCGTCGAGGAAGCCTGGCGCGGTGAGCCGCAAACCCGCGTCTGGAAACGCCTGAGCGAATATCAGTGGTATGCCGTCGTTTTCGTGGTCGTCGGCGCGGCTGTCACCGCGCTGCCCTGTGCCAGCGCGTGGCCGTCTATTGCCTGCACATGGCGCACCGTCGCAGTCGCCGCCGCCATCGGCGCGCTGGCCGCTTTTGCCATGTCGATGGATTTTCCCGATTCCTCCCGCCGCTTTGCCCGACTGACCGGCTGATTCCCTTTTTCAGATCAAGCAAGTACGCGAAAGCAAAGCGTCAACTGCCCTAGGCGCTGCGGCTGGTATTGCGGAACAGGCGGATGACGGCTTTGCGGCTCAAATGGGCCGCCAGCAGAGCGGGCGGCATACGCAGCCAGTGGCCGCGCAGGTAGACGGCCAGTCGGGCCAAGGCCGTGGCCGAGCCGCTGCTCAGGGGGTGATCCGGCATCAGGGCGCGTAAATAAAGGGCGTCAAAGCGGCGGCGGGCCAGCGCGCCAAGCCCCGCCGTCCGCGCCAGTTCGGCGAGAACGAACGGCGGTACGGGGGTGTCGAGCAAACGTCCGGCATAACAGCAGGCCAGATAGACGGGCAGCGCCAGCCCAAGGGCGATGGCGCGGGCGGTCAGTTGCGCCCAGAAATCGCTCCCGGCGGCGGCAAATTCACCGAGCAGGGCGTCGAGATCAAACAAATCGCGCAGACCGTTTTGCAGTTCGCTTTCATAAAACAGGTGGGTGGCGCTATGGATCACCATGTCAGCCGGGCACAGCACCCGGAAACGGCTGTTCGGCAAGGCTCGGCTCCAGGCCAGCAACTGCCCGGCATCCGGCGAATGACGCGCCGTCAGGGGCAGGATGTTGTGGTGCAGGTCAACCACCGTGCCGCGTCCGCGATGCGTCATCGGCGGAATTTCGTGCATCCATTGCCGGTAGTAACGCTGGTCATAGGGATCGCTGCCGCCGCTGGCCCAGCCTTGCCGCATCAGGGCGGCTTCGGCGTGGTTGAGATTGGCGCGCGGCACCAGAATGTCGACATCGCCAAAGAGACGGCCATCAGCCGCCGCCAGACCGGCGGCGGCGTAGGCTGCTCCCTTCAGGAGAACAACCGGAAAATCATGGACGGCAAAAGCCTTGGCCAGATGGCCGGTTTCCCATGCTATCGCCGCCCGCTGGTGGGCGAGCAGGGTTGCCGCCGATTGGAGGTGGGGCCGCACCGCGGGCGGCAATTCCTCGTCACGGCACGCCCGCCGCGCGCCCTGGGCCAGACGGCCCAGCAGATTGGCCCGCCGGGCCACCCGCAAGAGGCTGTCCCAGCGCCGCAGGGGCAGATCACGCAGGCTTTCGGGATGCCGGATGGCAGCGATCAGTTCCTGGCCGGAGAGGGGTTCTTCAGTTTTCATCGCTCTTGCCGCCGTCGGCCAGCCAGTCGAAGACCTCCAGCGCGTCATCGAGGCGGCTGTAGGTGAAATCGTAACAATCGCACTGACTGACCAGACGGCCAGCCACCTCGAAGCCGAGCGCGCCGAGCTGGCTGTAGTTGAAGGCGTTGCGGGCGAAGTGGATGAAGGTCGTCGCCTTGCCGCGCGGCGTCAGCAGCGGCTCGGCCCCGGTGGCATAGCGCGGAAAAACGATCCAGCGCGGCTGCGCCGACTCCAACATGCGGTCGACGCTGTCGGCGGGCGGCCGCAGGTGCGTCACCCGGCCCTTGGCGGTATCGTAGGTTTCCGGCCCCCAGACGCTTGCCGGGGCAAAGCTACGGATCAGGTCGATCGAGGCATTCTTCAGATTGATGGGCCGCGCCAGCGCGTAAGCGGCTGTCGTTTGCAAGTCAATCAGGCTCATTTCATCGGTCAGCAAACGCCAGCCGCGCAAGGCCAGCGCCGCGCACAGGGTGCTTTTGCCGGAGCCGGGCGGCGCGGGCAAAATCACGGCCTGGCCGTTTCGCTCCAGCGAGGCGGCGTGAATGGTCAGCCACTGGTGGCAAGAGGCGGCAATCGACCAGTTGAGGCCCCATTCGAGAAACGCCGGGGCCTGATCGCGCGGCAAAGGCTCGAATGGCCGCTCGCCATCGACGACAAATTCGGCCTGGCGGCTAAACCAGCGGCGCAAGTTGCGCGGGCGGCCAAGCTCGACATGAAAATCGGCAAATTCCGGCGCCGCTGAATAGGGATGATGGGCGTACAGCACATGGATCGAACGCGCCACATCCGGCAACGTGGATTGAATGCGCGACACCAGACTGCCGGTGTGCACGGCAAAGCGCCCGTCGGCAAGGAGCGCGGCAAGGCCGCTCAGGGACAGATCGCCAACCCGATCCAACTCAAGCCTCTGCCCGGATCAGGCCGCAGGCTTCGAGCCGCTCTAAGCAATCCGCCGCCAGCAAGGCGATTTCTTCGTCGTTCTTTTCCGGCCATTGGCCGCGCAGGGCGGCGTCGATGGCGGCAAGGGCGGATTGACCCTGCCTGTCTGCGGCAAATCCGGCAGACGAGGCGCTATCGAGGGCGTGCGTATCGCCCGAAGTCTGGTCAAATACGGCGCAACCGTCGGCCCAGCGGCGGATGAGAAAGCGCCCGGCATCCGGCATGAGGTCTGGCGCGCCGCTACCTAACCTACGATACCGTTGGTTTGCAGGTAATTGATGATGTCGTCGGCATACCAGTTGATCCCGGCCATCGGCTCAAAGAAGCCTTTCGTGACGTATTCCTGCCACATGCCCAGAATATCCGTCTCCGTCAGCACGTTATCGGGAATCACCGCGCCGCCGCCGCCTCTCTTGTTCAGGTAAGCCGCGATCAGATAGGCATGAACCTGGCCTTGCGAGGTTTCCTGAATAGCTTCGCCCAGGGTCATGCTGGTCAATTCGCCGTTAGGCCCGGTCGGCTTGGCGAAATAGGTCTTCAGAAGCACCCCGCCCTGATAGAAGGTTGGGTGCATCAGGGTCGTGGGCGGCACCGGCCAGCCGTCCCCCGTACTGGCCTGCGCCGCGTAGCTGCTTGGCGATTTGGCGTTCAGGCAGTTGCCGTATTTATCTTGCTGCGACAGGCTGGTATTTTTTGACAGCGAACGCGACGGGGTAAAACAGGCGACGCCCAGCGCCGGCTGGCTGACCAGGGTCAGGAGAAAAGGCGTCGTCGCGGCGCCAGCGCCAAGAAAACGGCGGCGGCCACGGCTTTTTCCGTCAGCGTTATTCTGCTTTGAATCGGCATGAGTATTTTGCTCAGTCATCTGCGCACCATCCTAAAATCCTGATCTTCGAATACACGCAATATTCGCACCATCTCAAGCACTCATCTCAACTCATTGATCCAAAACGATATTCACCATCGGCTGTCAGCAAAACGGGTAACTTTGCCAATGATTGTAAAAAAAACCGACACTGACGCCCACGGAGAATAATGCGCTCGCCAACGGCCAGATGGCTCAGTGAATCGGGATTTCAAGCGGCAAAACCCTGCGGATTCATCGACTGCCAGCGCCAGGTATCGGCGCACATCGCCGCCAGATCCTTTTCTGCCTGCCAGCCGAGAAGTTCGCGCGCCCGCTGCGGATTGGCGTAACAGGCGGCGACATCGCCCGCCCGCCGCCCGACCACGCGATAAGGCACGGGCCGACCGCTCGCCTGGGCGAAGGCGGCGACCACTTCGAGCACGCTGTAACCGCGCCCGGCGCCGAGATTGATCGGCAGGACGCCGGTCAAGCGGTCAAATTGCGCCAGCGCCGCGAGATGGCCGCGGGCCAGATCGACGACATGGATGTAATCGCGCACGCCGGTGCCGTCGGGCGTCGGGTAATCACCGCCAAAAACGCTGAGTTCGCCAAGCCGCCCAACGGCAACCTGCGCCACATAGGGCATCAGATTGTTCGGCGTGCCGCGCGGGTCTTCGCCGATCAAGCCGCTTGAATGCGCGCCAACCGGGTTGAAATAGCGCAGCAAGGCAACCCGCCAACGCGCATCGGCCTGGCCCAGGTCGCGCAGCATATCCTCGATCATCAGCTTGCTGCGGCCATAGGGATTGGTCACCTGTAACGGAAAGCTCTCATCAATCGGCACCGTCGCCGGATCGCCATAAACCGTCGCCGACGAACTGAAGACCAGCCTGAACACGCCAGCGGCAGCCATCGCCTCGAACAGCCGGAGCGAACCGACGACATTATTGTCGTAGTAACGGAGCGGCTGCCCGACCGATTCGCCAACCGCCTTCAGCCCGGCAAAATGGATCACGGCCTGCACCGGATGCTCGGTAAACAACCGGGTCAGCAGTGGCTGGTCGCGGATATCGCCCTCGACCAGCAATGGCCGCCGACCAGCAATCCGCTCGATGCGCTCAAGCACCTTGGGCGAACTGTTGGAAAAATTATCGAGAATCAGCAGTTGATAGCCTGCCGCCAACAATTCGACGACAGTATGCGAGCCGATATAACCCGCGCCCCCGGTGACCAGAATCATTTTTTCCCCAAAATGATGGCGCGCCCGGAGGGACTCGAACCCCCGACCTGCTGCTTAGAAGGCAGCTGCTCTATCCAGTTGAGCTACGGGCGCGCGAGGTTGTAGTGAAGCAAAAGGATTGGTCGGGGCGGTGGGATTCGAACTCACGACCCTCTGCTCCCAAAGCAGATGCGCTACCAGACTGCGCTACGCCCCGACACGCGAGGGCGCATTCTAGCACCTGGCGGAAAGCCGTGCCAGATCATGCCTTATTGCTAAAAAACAAACTTTCCTTGCCTCGCCTGGCCCTTTCTGATATTTAATCGGGTTTTTCGTCACCGGATGCTCCAGGAAAATGGCTGAAGAATTGCTCCACAAAAATTTCGTTCCGTATAAACCCAAGCCGGGCGAGGAATACATGAATGCGAAGCAGCTTGCGCATTTCCGCAAAATCCTCGCTGCCTTGAAAAAGGAGTTGAGCGAGGATATCGACCGCACCGTGCATACCATGCAGGATGAAGCCACGGTGTTCGCCGACCCCAATGACCGCGCCAGCCAGGAAACGGATATCGCCATCGAACTCCGTAACCGCGACCGCGAGCGCAAACTCATCAAGAAAATTGATGAAACCCTGGCCAGCATCGATGGTGGCGACTACGGTTTTTGCTCCAAGTGCGGCGTCGAGATCGGCATCAAGCGCCTGGAAGCGCGGCCAACGGCAACGCTGTGCATCGACTGCAAGACGCTGGACGAACTCAAAGAAAAGCAGATGGCCAAGTAACCGGCCCGTGCCAAAAAACAAAGGGCGCCGCGCGGCGCCCTTTGTGCTTTCTGGAGCGTTCGGCCTGCTTATTGCCGCTCCGGTTCCGGCCTGGCTGCCGCCGCTTCTTCGGCGGCAACGGCTTTCATCGACAGCTTGACGCGGCCACGGTCGTCGGTTTCCAGCACCTTGACGCGCACGGTCTGGCCTTCCTTGACGTAGTCCTCGACCTTGTTGACGCGCTCGTTGGCAATCTGCGAGATGTGCAGGAGGCCATCCTTGCCCGGCAGCACCGAGACGATGGCGCCAAAGTCGAGAATTTTCAGCACCGTGCCTTCGTAGATCTTGCCGACCTCGACTTCCGCCGTGATCGCGTCGATTCGGGCGCGGGCGGCGGCAGCGGCTTCGCCGGCGGTGGCGGCGATGGTGATGGTGCCGTCATCCTGGATGTCGATGGTGGTGCCGGTTTCTTCGGTCAGCGCCCGGATCACCGCGCCGCCCTTGCCGATCACGTCGCGGATTTTTTCCGGGTTGATCTTGAAGGTGTAGAGGCGCGGCGCGTAGGCCGACATTTCCTGACGCGGGCCAGCCGCCGCCGCCTGCATCAGGCCGAGGATGTGCAGCCGCGCTTCTTTGGCCTGGGCCAGCGCCACCTGCATGATTTCCCTGGTGATGCCCTGGATCTTGATGTCCATCTGGAGCGCGGTGATGCCGCCGGTGGTGCCGGCGACCTTGAAATCCATGTCGCCCAGATGATCTTCGTCGCCGAGAATGTCGGTCAGCACGGCGAAGCGGTTGCCCTCTTTGATGAGGCCCATGGCGATACCGGCGACGTGCGCCTTGAGCGGCACGCCCGCGTCCATCAGGGCCAGACAGCCGCCGCAGACCGAGGCCATCGACGAGGAGCCGTTCGATTCGGTGATTTCAGACACCACGCGCATCGAGTAGGAAAAATCCTCCGGCTTCGGCAGCACCGCCAGCAGCGCCCGCTTGGCCAGCCGTCCATGACCGATTTCACGACGCTTCGGCGTGCCGACGCGGCCGCATTCGCCGGTCGCGTAAGGCGGCATGTTGTAGTGCAGCATGAAGCGGTCGCGGTATTCGCCCGCCAAGGCGTCGATAATCTGCTCGTCGCGGTTGGTGCCGAGCGTCGCCACCGCCAGCGCCTGCGTCTCGCCACGGGTAAACAGCGCCGAACCGTGGGTGCGCGGCAGAACGCCGGAACGCATGGCGATCGGGCGCACGGTGCGCGTGTCACGGCCATCAATGCGCGGCTGACCGGCGAGGATGCGGCCCCGGACAATCGCCGCTTCCATCTCGAAGAACAGGTTGCCGACGGTGTTTTCGTCGGGCGCATCGGCTGCGTCCGTGCACAGCGCGGCCACGGCCTCGGCGCGAATGGCTTTGACGGCCTGGCTGCGCGTCTGTTTGACGGTGATGTTGTAGGCTTCTTCCAGACGGCTGCCGCAGATGTCGCGCAGGCGGGCGGCCAGCGCCTCGTCCTTGGCCGGGGCTTGCCAATCCCATTCCGGCTTGCCCGCTTCTTCGACCAGTTCGTTGATGGCGTTGATCGCCTTCTGCATTTCCGTATGGCCGAACACCACCGCGCCGAGCATGACGTCTTCCGGCAGTTCCTCGGCTTCCGATTCGACCATCAGCACGGCGGCCTCGGTACCGGCAACGACCAGATCAAGCTGGCTGTCCTTGAGCTGGCTCAAGGTCGGGCAGAGGACGTACTGGCCGTTGACGTAGCCGACGCGGGCGGCGCCGATCGGCCCGGCAAACGGAATGCCGGAAATCGCCAGCGCGGCGGAAGCGCCGATCATCGCCGGGATGTCGGAGTCGACTTCCGGGTTCAGCGAAAGCACCGTGGCGACGACCTGTACCTCATTGTAAAAACCATCCGGGAACAGCGGGCGGATCGGCCGGTCGATCAGGCGCGAGGTCAGCGTCTCCTTCTCCGACGGACGGCCTTCGCGCTTGAAAAAACCGCCGGGAATACGTCCGGCGGCATAGACTTTCTCCTGATAATCAACGGTCAGCGGAAAAAAATCCTGACCCGGCTTGGCGCTCTTGGCTCCGACGACGGTGACCAGAACAACGGTTTCCTCCATCGACACCACCACCGCGCCGCCCGCCTGACGGGCAATTTCGCCGGTTTCGAGCGTCACCTGATGATCGCCATAGGCGAACGTTTTTTTCACGACATTAAACATATGTCCCTTTCTCTCTCATCATATTTAACAACAATAACAACAACTTACAACAATAGCAGAGCCGCGTCGCGGCAGAAACAAAAAAGCGGCCTGGACATTTCCGGGCCGCTCTTTCAAGGCAAGGTCCACTTATTCCGTTTTCAGATCAAGCGAGTACGCGAAGACGAAGCGCAGACAGTGCTGTTGCACGGCAAGCAAAGTCGACAAAGTAATCGTTTGATCTGGAAATGGAATTACTTGCGCAGACCCAGTTTGGTAATCAGGCTGCGATAGGCATCAATATTCTTGCCCTTGAGGTAATCAAGCAGCTTGCGGCGCTGGGAAACCAGACGCAACAGGCCGCGGCGGGAATGGTGATCCTTGGTGTGCGCCTTGAAGTGCGGCATCAGATCATTGATGCGCGCCGTCAACAGCGCGATCTGCACTTCCGGCGAGCCGGTATCGCCCTTGGCGCGTTGATATTCGGCAACGACGCCCGCTTTCATTTCAGTAGTGAATGCCATTTCAAAACCCTCTTTCATGGTCAAGACGCCGCCCCGGTTTGATAGAGCCAGCGCCGGATTAAAAATATCTCTCCGTTGGCGACGGAGAACCTGTAATTATACGCGCCTATGCCGCCGATTGCACCAGACGTTTCGGCCACAGACGCTGAGCCGGGCCGGGCTGACCGAGGCCGATCAGGCGGTTATCGGCATAAACGCGGCTTTTGCCACTGAGGCCGGGCGGCAGATCGACCGGGTTGCCATGCCTGAAACGCTCCGCCGCAACCGGGTCGAGATCGACGCGCGGCAACGATTGCAGCAAGCTATCCACAGGCAGCAGGCGGGCATGACGCCCGGACTCGTCAAGCGCCTCTAGTTCCGCCAGCGTCACGGCTTGATTCAGATCGAGGCCGCCCACCTCGGTGCGGCGCAAAGCAGCAAGGTGCGCGCCGCAACCGAGCGCACGGCCCAGATCAGCCGCCAGCGTGCGGATATACGTGCCCTTGCTGCAATGAACGCGGAGCGCCAGCGTTGTCCCGGAAAAATCGAGCAATTCCAGCCCATGAATCGTCACTGTCCGCGCGGGCCGCTCGATTTCAATCCCCTGACGCGCCAGTTCATACAGTGGCCGCCCCTGATGCTTGAGCGCCGAGTGCATCGGCGGAATCTGCTGGATAGCCCCGGTGAATTGCGGCAGAACCCGGCGGATGGCGGCCTCATCGACAGCATCGACCGGATCCGTGGCGATCACCCGCCCCTCGGCATCGCCGGAATCGGTCGTGACGCCAAGGCAGACAACCGCCTCGTAGGTTTTATCGGCATCAAGCAAATCAGCGGAAAACTTGGTCGCTTCGCCAAAACACAAGGGCAACAGACCACTCGCCGCCGGATCAAGCGTCCCGGTATGCCCGGCCTTGGCCGCCGAAAACAAACGCCGCGCTCTTTGCAGGGCGTCGTTGGAAGTCAGGCCCAGCGGCTTGTCGAGCAGGAGAACGCCATCGACCCGTTGCCAGGTGCGTTTGGGGGGTTGTTGCGCCGTTGCAGTCAAGGCATCCTCTTTCTCAGCAAGGATGGGTAGAGCGTAGCGAAACCCATCATCAAATTTACGGTGAAGAAAAATTCCCGCTGGGAGGGAATGGCGCCGATAGGTATCCGATACCGAGCGATCTTGAATTATTGAAAATTGTGAAGATGGGTTTCGCTGCGCTCTACCAATCTACATTTGCTACGCCCGCTCAGGGGGACGGCTGTCTCTGCTCATGCAAGCCCCGGTAGACTTCAAGCAATGACCTGTCGTCGTCGACCTCTTGCGTAGTCATCCCTGTCTGTCCCTTGCGATACCAAGCGTTGGCCTGTTCTTCGTCCTTGGGAACGCCTCTGCCCGTTTCGTACATCAAGCCGAGATTGAGTTGAGCCGGACGATGCCCCTGTTCAGCGGCCTTACGATACCAGTCGGCGGCTTTGACTTCATCCTTCGGGACGCGAAGGCCAAAATCGTAGCTCTGACCAAGCACGAACTGCGCATTGGCGTATCCCTGTTCGGCAGCCTTGAGATACCAAGCGTTGGCCTGTTTAAGATCAAACTTGTACACGCTCATCTCGCCCATTTTGAATTGCGCTTCAGCGTCCCCCTGTTCAGCGGCCTTGCGATACCAATCGATGGCCTGTGCCTCGTCCTTGGCAACGCCTATGCCAAGCTCGTACATTTTGCCAAGCTTGCACTGGGCGGGGGGAAAGCCTTGCCCGGCAGCCTTGCGGAACCAGTCAAGTGCCTTCCCTTCGTCGATGGCAACACCCCAGCCGTTGAGGTATAGGGTGCCAACATTAGTCTGGGCATTGGCATAACCTTGTTCCGCAGCCTTGAGAAACCAGTTCATGGCCTGAGCGTAATCCTTGTCAACGCCCAGCCCCCTGACATACCTCTTGCCAAGATCGTTTTGCGCGACGACATCACCGGATTCGGCTGCGGATCGCAGTGATTCCAATGTCTGCGCTTGTGCAAATACGGCGGCAGCCATGAACACAAGAAAAGCGGCAAGCGCGTAGTGGAACCCTTCTGTTTTCCTCATCCTCTCAATCCTCCGGCGTTTTCTCGCTAACCGCTACCGCCTCGTCGATCAGCGCCGACAGGCTGGCGCCGCGGGCAATCGAGTCGTCGTGGATGAAGTGCAGTTCGGGCAGGGTGTGGATGTGGATGCGCCGCCCCAACTCGCGGCGCAAGAAACCGGCGGCGCGTTTCAGGCCCTGTTCGACTGCGGCCAGATGGGCGTCGTCGAGGGTGGTGAAGTACACTTTGGCGTGGGCGTAGTCGGGCGTCAGTTCAACGGCGGTCAGGCTGACCATGTTGACGCGCGGGTCTTTCAATTCGTTCTGGATGAGGTCGGCCAGGTCGCGGCGCACCTGCTCGGCGACCCGGTCGCCGCGCTGGAATGACTTTTTCTTCATGCCAGCGTGCGCGCCACTTCCTGAATTTCGTAGACTTCCAGTTGGTCGCCTTCCTCGATGTCGTTGTTGCCCTTGAGCGAGAGGCCGCACTCGAAGTTGGAGCGGACTTCCTTGACATCGTCCTTGAAGCGTTTGAGGGAATCCAGTTCGCCGTCCCAGTGGACGACGTTGTTGCGCAAGAGGCGAACGCGGGAGCCGCGCTTGACCATGCCTTCGAGGACATAACAGCCCGCCACCGCGCCAACCTTGGAGACGTGGAAGACCTGGCGGATCTCGACCATGCCGATGATCTGCTCGCGCCGTTCCGGCGACAACATGCCGGACAGGGCGGCCTTGACTTCGTCGACCGCTTCGTAAATGACGTTGTAGTAGCGAATATCGACACCGAAATTCTCGGCGAGCTTCCTGGCGGGGGCGTCGGCGCGGATGTTGAAGCCGATGATGACGGCGCCGGAAGCCTGGGCCAGGTTGACGTCGGATTCGCTGATGGCGCCGACGTCGCCGTGGATGATCTGGACGCGCACTTCGTCGTTGGAGAGTTTCGCCAGCGTCTGCACCAGCGCCTCCTGCGAGCCTTGCACGTCGGCCTTGACGATCAGCGGCAGGGTTTTGACTTCGCCTTCTTCCATCTGCTGGAACATGTTTTCCAGCTTGGCCGCTTGCTGCTTGGCGAGTTTGACATCGCGGAACTTGCCCTGACGGAAGAGCGCGATTTCCCGCGCTTTCTTTTCGTCGACCAGCACGATGGCTTCCTCGCCCGCCGCCGGAACGTCCGACAGGCCAAGAATTTCGACTGGCATCGACGGCCCGGCGTCGGCGATCGGCTTGCCGTTTTCGTCGAGCATGGCGCGCACCTTGCCGAAGACTTGTCCGGCAAGGACGACATCGCCGCGCTTCAAGGTGCCCGACGTGACCAGCATGGTCGCTACCGCGCCGCGCCCTTTGTCGAGCCGGGCCTCGATGATGAGGCCCTTGGCGGGCGCGTCTTTCGGCGCCTGGAGTTCGAGGATTTCGGCTTGCAGCAGAACCTGTTCCAGAAGTTCGTCGATGCCCGCGCCTTTTTTGGCCGAAACCGGGCAGAAGGGCGAGTCGCCGCCGTATTCTTCGGGAATCACGCCTTCGGCAACCAGTTCCTGTTTGACACGGTCGGGATTGGCTTCGGGTTTGTCCATTTTGTTGATCGCCACCACCAGCGGCACATTGGCCGCCTTGGCGTGGTGGATGGCTTCGCGCGTCTGCGGCATGACGCCGTCATCAGCAGCGACGACCAGAATGACGATGTCGGTGGCCTTGGCCCCGCGCGCCCGCATCGCCGTAAAGGCTTCGTGGCCCGGCGTATCGAGGAAGGTAATCATGCCGCGCCCGGTTTCGACGTGATAGGCGCCGATGTGCTGGGTAATGCCGCCAAATTCGCCGGAAACCACCTTGGCCCGGCGGATGTAGTCGAGGAGCGAGGTCTTGCCGTGGTCGACGTGGCCCATGACGGTGACGACCGGCGGCCGCGGTTCCAGCGCCACGTCCTTGTGTTCGGCGCTGTCGTCCAAAAAGGCGTCGGGATCGTCGAGTTTGGCGGCAAAGGCTTTGTGGCCCATTTCTTCGACGACGATCATGGCCGTTTCCTGATCGAGCACCTGATTGATGGTAACCATCGACCCCATCTTCATCAGCACCTTGATGACCTCGATGGCCTTGACCGCCATCTTGTGCGCCAGATCGGCAACCGAGATGGTTTCCGGCACATGCACGTCGCGGACGATGACTTCGGTCGGGGCCTGGAAACTGCCCTGCCCTTCGTCGCTGTGACCCTGTTTTTTCGGGCCGCCACGGCCCGTTTTCCATGATGAGCCGGTATCCGCCGAGCGGGTTTTGATGCCCTGCTTTTTCTTGCCGTCGTCGCGGCCACCGCCGCCTTTTTTGCCGTCTTTGCCCGACGTGTCGGCGCGTTTGTGCAGGGTGCCGGCTTTGTCGCCGCGCTCGCCTTTCTCGCTTTTTTCACCGGCTGGCGCGTCCTTGGCCTTGGCGGAAGCCTGCTGCCGCGCCTGTTCGGCCTGTTTGGCCGCCGCCGCCGCCGCTTCGGCCTGCTGGCGCACCTGGGCCAACTGGGCTTCGCGGGCCTGTTTGGCAAGCAGTTCCTGCTCCTGGATTTCACGCAGACGGCTGGAACGGCGGGCTTCTTCCTCGCGCTGCCGCAATTCCTTCTCACCGATGATGGCGGCGCGGTCGAGCGCCGGTTTGGTTTCAGACGCCGCTTCCTCAACTGCTTCGGCGACCGGCTCTGCCGCGACCACCGGCTCCGGCGGCGGCTCGGCGGCAGTCGTCGGCGCTTCGATCAAGGGTTCCGGGACCGGCGTTGCGGCTTCTTCGGCGCTGCCCGGCGTTTCGGTTTCCGGCAAGGGATCGGCGACATCGCGCTTGACCAGCACGCGCTTCTTGCGTGTTTCAACCTGCACGGTACGCGCCCGGCCCTGCGCGTCCTTGGTTTTGAGCGCCGTGGTTTCCTTGCGCTTCAAGGTGATTTTGGTTTTTGACCCGTCGTCGCCGTGCGCGCGGCGCAGGTAGTCGAGCAACCGGGTTTTATCCTGGTCGGTCAGTGAATCCTTGCCGCCTGCCTTGACCACCCCGGCCTTGCCCAATTGATCGAGCAGGGCCGCGACGGGCATTTTCAGTTCTTCGGCAAATTGTGAAACGGTTGTTGCGGACATGCTTTGCACCCTCCCGCTCACTCAAACCAGTGAGCACGCGCCTTGATAATCAGTTCCTTGGCACGCTCTTCGTCGATGCCGGTCATTTCCGTCAATTCATCCACCGCCAGTTCGGCGAGATCGTCGCGGGTCTTGATGTCCTGCTCAGCCAGCCGGGCAGCCAGTTCCTTGGTCATGCCATCGAGACTGATGAGGTCTTCGGCAACGCTTTCGAGCTTTTCCTCGGTGGCGATGGCCTCGGTCAACAGGACATTGCGGGCGCGATTACGCAATTCGTTGACGATGTCCTCGTCCAGTCCCTCGATTTCGAGCATTTCGGCCAGCGGCACGTAGGCGACTTCTTCAAGCGTCGAGAAGCCTTCTTCAATCAGGAGATCAGCCAGTTCCTCGTCGATGTCCAGTTTTTCCATGAAGACCACGCGGGTTTCGGCGTACTCGGCCTCGGAACGCTTGGCCGATTCGTCCTGGGTCATCAGATTGATGACCCAGCCGGTCAGTTCGGAAGCCAGGCGGACGTTCTGGCCGCTGCGGCCAATGGCGATCGCCAGATTGTCCTCATCGACCACCACGTCCATCGCGTGTTTGTCCTCATCGACGACGATGGACGACACCTCCGCCGGGGCCAGCGCGCCAATCACGAACTGCGCCGGGTCCGCCGACCACAGCACGATGTCGATATTTTCGCCGCCAATTTCGTTACGCACCGCCATCACCCTTGAGCCGCGCAGGCCGACGCAGGTGCCGATCGGATCGACCCTCGGGTCGTTCGACTTGACGGCGATCTTCGCTCGCAAGCCGGGATCGCGGGCGCAGGCTTTGAGTTCCATGAGGCCGTCGTCGATTTCCGGTACTTCCATCTTGAACAGCTTGATGACAAATTCCGGCGCGGTGCGCGACAAAATGATCTGCGGGCCGCGGGCATTGCGGTCGATGCGCAGCAGATAGGCGCGAATGCGGTCGCCGACGCGCAGGTTTTCCTTGGGGATCATCTGGTCGCGCGGCAGCACGGCCTCGATCTTGCCCGCCTCGACAATGGCGTTGCCGCGCTCCATGCGCTTGATGGCGCCGGAAACGACGTGCTCCTTGCGTTCGAGAAAATCATTCAAAACCTGCTCGCGCTCGGCGTCGCGGATTTTCTGCAAAATCACCTGCTTGGCGGCCTGCGCGCCAATGCGGCCAAAATCAATCGGCTCCAGCGGCTCCTCCAGCGAATCACCGACCTCGACTTCAGGATCATCCTGAGTCGCCTCGGAGAGCGGAATTTCGAAAAACTCATTGACGTACTCATCATCCGGCACCACCTGCCAGCGGCGGAAGGACTCGTAATGGCCGCTATGGCGGTCAATCGCCACGCGCACCTCGGCTTCGTCATGGATGCGCTTCTTGGTCGCCGAGGCCAGCGCCATTTCCAGCGCGCCGAAAACGATCTCGCGGCTGACGTTCTTCTCGCGGGCCAGCGCATCGACCAGCAATAAAATTTCACGGCTCATACGCTACAACCTCCTGATTCCTTAGTCGAAACGCGGCGCCAGACGCGCCTTTTCAATATTGTTCAACGCCAGTTCCACATCTTCCGTTTCCAGAGCGTTTTTCACCAGGCGCAAACCCACCTTGCCATCGCGGCAGCCAAGCAGTTCGCCCTGAAAATTGCGGCGGCCATCCTGCGGAATGCGGATCTTGATCTGGATGCCGCGCCCGGCAAAACGCTCGAAATCCGCAGCCTTCTTGACCACGCGATCGAGTCCCGGCGAGGAGATTTCGAGACGGTCGTAGTCGATGTTCTCGACCGTAAACAAGCGCGACAACTGATGGGAAACCTGCGCGCAATCCTCGACATCGACGCCGTTTTCCTTGGCCGGCGCGTCAATGAAAACGCGAATGGTGCGCCCGCGCGGCGACATCTCGATGTCAACCAGCTCGAACCCCAGACCGCTCACAGTCGTCTCGATCAGCGCGCTTAAATCCATGATTACAAATAAAAAATGGGCGAAACGCCCATCTCGTGAAAAAAGACGCCCGCCAAGCCAACGGCGGGAGAACCAAACTTGTGGATTATAACGGGTTTACGTTTTCTGGTAAATGGAACCCGGGCGCTTCAGCCCATTGTTGCTATCCAGCAATAATGGTATTTTTGACAAATTTGATAAGCTGCGCCGAGGAGCGATCCAGTTTATTCGCCACGACAAAAATCGTGCACTTTCAATCATTTTCCTTGCACCGTTAACCAAGACCCGGCACGGGAGATATCTCAGATTACGCCCTGCGGCTGAGTTATCACCATAAAAACCAGAACGCAAGCGGGCATGAGAACAGATTTCTCGTCCTGATGGATGCGCAAGCAAAGGAGACGACCATGCTTCCTACCCCCAGTTTTTTTACCGTAGCCAGGGATGCGCTTGCCGACTATGCTCTTTTCAAGACCGCTGACCCCGATGAAGCCAAAACCCGCGTCGCCAGCGTCTACTGCCCGCATGAACTGGTCGTCATCGATCAGAAGAATTGCCGGGTCGATACGGCGATGAGTCGCATCGCGCTCGGTGGCATTACCCTCAACCGCCTGTGCTACGGACCGGCTGTCACGATAGATGCCGGGCGCTTATCGAGTTTTCTGCTGGTGATGATGCCTTTCATTGGATCGGCCCAGGTCACTTGCGGCGCCGAACAGGTGCGCACCCATTCGCGCATGGGCGCCGTCATTTCACCGACCCTGCCGCTCCGCCAGACAATCAATGCCAACTGCGACCAGATCATGGTCCAGATCGACGACGACCTGCTCAACCGCATCTGCGCGCAGCACCTCGGCCATGAACTGAATCGGCCCTTGCATTTCAATCTGGGCATCGGCATGAACCCTGCCGGCAACAGCGCCTGGCCGGCTCTCGTCAACTGGCTGCTCGCCATGTTGGACAGTCCGACGCGACCGGGTCTTGACTTGCCGCTGCTGCGTACTTCGCTCGAACATATGGTCGTCGCCACCCTGCTGCACTCCCAGCCGAACAATTACAGCAGCGAACTCCAGCAACCCGCGCCGCCGATCGCACCCTGCCACGTCAAGCGGGTCGAGGATTACATCCGTACCCATGCCCGCGAGCCACTGACCATCGCCGATCTCGCCGCCCACGCAGGCGTCAGCGTAAGCGCCCTGTACACAGGATTCCGCGATTTCCGCAACACCAGTCCGATGGCTTATCTGCGCAATGAACGCTTGCAGTTCGTGCATGACGAATTGCTGCACGCCTCTCCGGAAACACATACCGTCGCCGATATTGCCAGCTACTGGGGGTTTTCGCACCTGAGCCGCTTCGCGGCGCATTACAAGAGAAAGTTCGGCGAATCGCCGTCGGACACCTTGCGCAAGCGATGGGACAAGGGTTTCGCGCCGGGCGGCAAAAAGCTCGGAAGCCAATAGCCTCTGGTCATACCGGGGCGCTTTGATCTTCTCGGTCTGGTTTGGCGGCGAGGCATCAAGCTGGATCGGTTTTCACTCAAGTGCTTACACTCCCGTTCGGGCTGAGCCTGTCGAAGCCCGGTTGAAGCCTCCAGACTCTCTCCGCACCGCCCTTCGCCTGTCCTGAGCCTGTCGAAGGGACAGGCTCAGGGCGAACGGTATTTTTATCTGTATTCACTTGAATCAAAACTGCTCTAGGCGCTGGCGGGCCTCGCCTCATTCCCCCTCGTTTTTCCCCAACTCGCGCAGCAGGGTTTTGATGTCGGCTTCGGCCAGTTCATGCACCCGGCCCCGTTTCAGTTGCGGCGGCAGGATGAAGGGGCCGTAGCGGACGCGGATGAGGCGGCTGACGGCGCAGCCGACGGCTTCGAACAGCCGCCGCACTTCGCGGTTGCGGCCTTCAAAGAGACTGACGCGATACCAGTGGTTAGCGCCCTCGCCGCCCGCGTCAGCGAGGCTGGCAAAGCTGGCGGGGCCGTCTTCGAGTTCGATGCCGGCGAGGAGTTGTTGCTGCGCTTCCACCGTCAGCGGGCCGAGAACGCGCACGGCGTATTCGCGCAGCAGTTGGGCGCTGGGGTGCATCAGGCGGTTGGCGAGGTCGCCGGAGGTGGTGAATAGAAGGAGGCCGGAGGTATTGAAATCGAGGCGGCCAATGGCGATCCAGCGGCCGCCGCGCAGGCGCGGCAGGGCGGCAAAGACGGAGGGGCGGTTTTGCGGGTCGTCGCGCGAGACGATTTCGCCTTCCGGCTTGTGGTAAAGCAACACGCGCGGCGGGCGGGCGCTGCCGGTGAAACGGATGTTGATGAGCCGCCCGCCGATTTTGACTTTGTCGGTGGGAACGACGGATTGGCCGATGACGGCGGGTTTGCCGTTGACGCTGATTTTACCGGCGGCGATCCATTCTTCCATTTCACGGCGGGAGCCAACCCCGGCCTGGGCGAGGACTTTTTGCAGCCGTTCCGGTTTGGCTTCGGGCAACGGCTTGCCGTTGCGGCCCACCGCGCCGCGATTGGCGCGTCCGCTCGTTTTGGATAGCCCCTCGCCCCTCGCGGGAGATGGCTTGGGGAGAGGGGGACGGCGGTTGCGACTGTCACTTTCCCCCTCTCCCCCAGCCCCTCTCCCACGAGGGGAGAGGGGAGTATGGGCGGGAGCGCCATCGGCTCGCCGTCTTCTGTCCGCTGTCTTCTGTCCTCTGTCCTCTGTCTTACGGGTTTTCATGGTGCAACTCCAAGGTCTGGCTGATCTGTTCCAGCGGCGGCAGTTCGCTCAGGCTACGCAGCCCCAGGTCGTCGAGGAATTGCCGGGTGGTGGCGAGGAGCGCCGGGCGGCCCGGGCTGTCGCGGTGGCCGACGACGTCGACCCAGCCGCGTTCTTCGAGGGTGCGGATGACGTTGGCGTTGACGACGACGCCGCGGATTTCTTCGATGTCGCCACGGGTGACGGGCTGGCGGTAGGCGATGATGGCCAAGGTTTCGAGCACGGCGCGGGTGTATCTGGGCGGCTTTTCGGGGTTGAGGCGTTCCAGATAGGGCAGGTATTCGGCGCGGCTGCGAAAACGCCAGCCGGAGGCGAGTTGGATCAGTTCGGCGGGGCGCTCCCGCCAATCTTCCTTCAGTTCGTCGAGCAGGCGGCGCAAGGTGTCGGTCGAGATGTCGCCGTCAAACATTTTTTTCATGTCGTTCGGCGTCATCGGCTCGCGGGCGGCGAGCAGCGCCGCTTCAAGGATTTTCTTGACCTGACCCGGTTCCATCGCCGCGCACTCTGAGATAAATGGGTTGAAACGCCTCGCTCTGGGTGAACTCGATCAGTTTTTCGCGGGCGAGTTCAAGCATGGCGAGAAAATGGACGACGAGGCCCGGCGTTCCCAT
>JAITMS010000180.1 GCA_031277255.1 Azonexus sp. | reverse complement strand
CGATCTGGAATTCCTCGTAGTAGCTGCGCAGGAAATTGACCACTTCCCAGTGGTTATCCGACATGCTCAGGTTTTCGGTCTGGGCGATGTAGTTGGCGACGTCTTCGCTCCAGTCGGCGAGATTGACCAGATAGCCTTCCTCGTCGACTTCGATGCTCTTGCCATTGACTTCGATATTGGGCATTTGAAATTCCTCCTTGAGTGGTTTTTACAGCCAGGACTGACAGTTCGGATATTCGCTGACGAGATCGACGAAACCGCCGTAATCGACGCCAGCGACGCCTTCGATGACCCGGTCGGCGATGCCGCGCGCTTCCAGATCGGGCGTCAGGGCAAAGACCTTCATTTTTGCCGCCAGAGCGCGCACCTGATCGGCAGCGGCGTGGCCCTCCGTGGCGGCGTAAACCGCGTCCTCAATCAGCAGGACAGCGCCGGAACCGGCCAGGCGCAGCACGCTGTCGAGGCTGGGCCGGTCGAGCGGCGATTTGTTGATGATGTGCAGCATAGTGTCCCCTCAGAAACTCAGTACGACATCCTGTTCTTCCATCAGCCGCCCCATCTCGGCGCTGCCGAGGACGGTGACGTCGACCAGCAGATCGTCCTCGGTCAGGCCGCGCGCCGCCAGCGACTCGCGCTCGACATAGAGCTTCTCGATGTCGTAGCCTTCCAGCGCCCGGTAGATCGGCGAGAAGTTCTTGGTTTCGATGCCCTTGGTCTGGCAGCCCTTCTTGAGCTGATAGACGCCGTCATCAAGAAAGACGAGCGAGACATCCTGATCGAAGGCGGCGCTGATGAGCACCACTTCCAGCGACTCCAGCGCGTAGATCGAGCCGTGCGGCGCCTTGCGATTGACGAACATGAATTTCTTCTGCGCCACGCTCTAATCTCCGAAGGTGACCAGGCGGTCGGCCTGGATGCCGGTTTCGACCAACTGGCCGAGACCCGAAATGCGAAAATTCGGGGCCAGGTTTTCTTCCTTGATGCCGCGCCGCAGCGCGGCGGCAACACAGACGACGAGGTCGATATCGAACTCCTCGGCGAGCTTCGACCAGCGCGAGACGATGTTGCGGTCGTCCTGCGGCGGCTCGGTCAGCTTGGAGGCGTTGTTGACGCCGTCGTGGTAGAAAAAGACGCGATGGATCTCGTGTCCCCTGGCGAGCGCCGCCTTGCAGAACAGATAGGCGGAATCGCCCGCCTGGTGCTGGTAGGGGCCTTCGTTGACCAGAATGCCGAACTTCATGGCGAGACTCCCCGGCTCAGAAGCGGACGTGGGTGGAGGCGTTCAAGTTGGCCCGCGCGCCGCGCCAGTCGTCGATCAGGTACTTGGTGAAGGTGAGGCCGGTTTTCTCGAAGAAGCGCGGCCAGCCGATGCGTTCAACCCAGTCGGCCATACGCTCCCAGGGGCGGGCGTCGGTCTTGTAGGTGCGCAGGATGCGGCCAACCACTTCGTTGACTTCGGGCCAGCGCGGCGGATTATTGGGCAGACCGGCGGCGACCATCTTCATGAAGGTCGGCTTGATGCGGGCGTTCGAGTTCTTGCCGCCGACCCAGATGGCGATCTTGGAATTTTCCGGGTCGTTGATCTGCATCGGCGGGCACGGCGGGTAGCAGGCGCCGCAGCAGACGCATTTCTTCTCGTCGACTTCGAGCGAGGGCTTGCCATTGACCAGGGCCGGACGGATGGCGGCAACCGGGCAGCGGGCGACCACGGCGGGCCGCTCGCAGACGTTGGCGACGAGATCGTGGTTGATCAGCGGCGGCTTGGTGTGCTGGATGATGACGGCGATGTCGGCCTGACCGCCGCAGTTGATTTCGCAGCAGGAGGTCGAGAGGCGCACCCGGTTGGGCATCTCCTCGTTTTTGAACTCCTCGTAAAGCTGATCCATCATCGACTTGACGACGCCGGAAGCGTCGGTGGCCGGAATGTCGCAGTGCAGCCAGCCCTGGGTGTGGGCCACCATGGATACCGAATTGCCGGTGCCGCCAACCGGGAAACCGCTCTTTTCCAGCGTTTCAATCAGCGGCGTCACTTTTTTCTCGTCGGCGACGATGAATTCGATATTGGAGCGGATGGTGAAGCGGACATGGCCTTCGGCGTATTGGTCGGCGATGTCGCACAGCTTGCGGATGGTGTGGACATCCATCTGGCGCTGGGTGCCGGCGCGCACCGTCCACACCTGGTCGCCGCTGCGGGAGACGTGGCGCAGGACGCCGGGGCGTGGCCGGTCGTGGCGCTGCCAGTTGCCGAAATTATTGACCAGGGCCGGGTGCATATAGTCCATAGCGTCGGGGACGCCACACTCGATCGGGCGGCGGGGCGTGGCGGCGGCTTGCGTTTGGCTCATCGTTGTCTCCCTTTCAGGCGGCCTGTTCGGCTTTGGCGTTGATGCGGGCAACCTCGTCATCCCAGCCATCGACGCGGACGTAAGGATTGGTTCGCGGCTGCGACACCATGTTCGGATCAATGTCGATGCCGATGCCTTCGAGGAAGGAGACGAGGCCGATGCGCTCGATCATTTCGCCGGTGCGCTCGTGCTCGAGGGCGTTGTCGGCAAAGAAGTCGATGATGCGCTGGGCCAGATCGACCAGTTTTTCCCGATCCTCGTCGCTGTCGAGCTTCATGAAGGGTACGATCAGGGTGCCCATCAGATCGCCGATCTTGAGGGTGCGCTTGCCGCCAACCAGAATCGAAGCGCCGCGATCGTTGCCGGGGGCCAGCGCCCCGGTCATCACATTGATGCAGTGCATGCAGCGGACGCAGTCGCGGTTGTCGATTTCCAGACCGTGGCCGTCGGAGAGCCTGACGGCGGATACCGTGCCGCCGGCCTTGAGATCCTTCGCTTCTTTCAGTTGAATGGCCTTGGTCGGGCAGCGGGCGACGACATCATTGACCAGTTCATTCATGCCATGTTTGGTGAACCAAGCGCGGGCCAGTTCCTCGTCGGTCTGGATGTTGTCGCGCCAGGTGCCGATGACGGCCATGTCGGAACGCTGGATCGAGTTCATGCAGTCGTTCGGGCAGCCGGAAAACTTGAACTTGAACTTGTAAGGCAGGGCCGGGCGGTGAATCTCGTCGAGAAAACTGTTGATGACGACGCGGTGGGCCGCCGCCTCGTTGTAGCAGGACTGCTCGCAACGCGCCGCGCCAACGCAGGACATCGAGGTGCGCACCGCCGGGCCGGCGCCGCCCAGGTCAAAGCCGAGCACATTGATTTCGTCCCAGGCTTTCTGCACGTTCTCGGTGGTGCAGCCCTGGAACATGATGTCGCCGGACTGGCCGTGCAGGGCAATGAGGCCGGAGCCGTGGCGTTCCCAGATGTCGCAGAGCTTTCTCAGGATGTCGGTGCTGTAGTGCATACCGGGAGGCGGCATGACGCGCAGGGTGTGAAACTCGGCGGCGTCGCCGTAGACCGGCTTGCCTTCGGCGTCTTTCAATTCGGTAAAACGCGGGATGACGCCGCCGCCATAGCCGAAAACGCTGACGGTGCCGCCCTTCCAGTAGCCCTTGCGGGTCTTGTAGGAGGTTTCAAGCTGGCCGAGCACATCGACGACATAGTCCTTGTCTTTCGCCAGACGTTTCAGGCCGGTGACAAAGCTGGGCCAGGGGCCGTTCTCCAGTTGGTCGAGATGCGGCGTCTCGTGCATTTTCTTTGCCATGAAACATTCTCCTGTTCGGTGTGGATAGGCGGGCAAGCCTGCGACGATGGGCCATGCTAATGGCGGCCCCGGTCTCGAACCATCCCTCTTGGCGGTTAGAAGTAATAAACCGGATAGGGGGGGTGTCGAAACTACCCGCAGGGGTTAGCCACAGGCTTACCCCAAGTGGATATGGACGCCGCCTCATTCTTTGCGCCCAAATACGACCCTCCCAATTGCCTGAAGAGCGCCAGAATGCTTGCCGATGATCCCGTTGAATCCGCTGGGTCGCTGCCGGATGGCGCGCCGCATGACGACCAGGACAAGCTCAGGCTGACGGCGATTGCCGCTTTCCGGTCGCCGATCAGCGGCCAGGAGATTCAACTCCAGCAGCTTGATTTTGCCCACGGCGGCATCAGCCTGTTGCGGGTGCGCATCCGCGAAGGCAAGCGTTTCACCTTGGTCGACATCGATCCGGTGACCGCTGGCCAGTGGGGTGAACTGTTGCGCCGCTGGGCCGCTGCGCAGGGCGCGGCAGGGGCGGCCTGATGCCGATTGACGCAGCCGCCTGCGCCGCGCCGGTCGGCCAGCCGGAGAGGCCGATGGTCGATCTGGCTTTCGCGCTGGCCGGCGACCGCTTGCCGAGCGCCTACGCCTTTCCGCTCGAAGCGGCGCTGGTCGACGCCTTGCCGTGGCTGGGCGAAGACGAGGCTTGTGGCATTCATCCCATCCGGGCGCCGCTGACCGCTGACGGCCTGATTCTGTCGCGCCGTTCGCGGCTGATCCTGCGCCTGCCGGCTGACCGCGCCGACGATGCCCGGCGGCTGACTGGCCGCCGCCTGCCGGTCGGCGACGTGGCCTTGACCATCGGCATCCCCAGCCTGCGGCCACTGACGCCTTTCGCCACCTTGCAGGCGCGGAACGTGGCGACGGCGGCAAGAGACGAGCAGGGCTTTGTCGCCGACATCGTCGGCCAGCTTGACAGGCTCGGCGCGCGCGCCAGACTGATCTGTGGCCGGGCCGCGACGCTCGACGATGGGGCGCGCCAGATCAGGGGTTTCGGACTGGTACTATACGAACTGTCGCCAGCGCATTCCCTGCTGCTCCAGGCCCGTGGCCTGGGCTTTGCCCGACGGCTGGGCTGCGGGGTGTTTGTCCATCATAAAATCATCGCAGGGCTGGGCGGCGAAGCCGCTTGACCGGCGCTGCGGCCAAACCGAGGAAGAATCGAATGACCGATGAAATTTTGCTGCAAGCCGACGTGACGCTCAACATGGCGGGACTGAGTTGTCCCGGGCCGATCATCGGCGCCAAGAAGGTGATCGACGGTCTGGATCAGGGGCAGGTGATGCTCCTCATCTCGAACTGTCCGGGAACCGAGGCCGATCTCTATGCGTGGGCGACCAGCACCGGCAACCGCGTTCTCAAGACCGAGCGTTTCGCCGATGGCAGCAGCGGCTATTACATCCGGCGCGGCGCTGCCGCTCACCGCAGCGTCAGCGCCTCCCTCGACATGCGCGGCTCGGTCTGTCCGGGGCCGATTCTCGAAGCCAGAAAGCTGATTAACGGTATGCGCTCCGGCGAGGTGCTGTGCCTGATCAGCAACTGTCCGGGGTCGCGGGACGATGTCGAGGACTGGACGCGAGCGACCGGATTGGCCTTGCTCGAAATCACGCAGACCGGGCCGCACGAGTATGAGTTCTACATTCAGAAGGCGTAAGGACGCGCCGGGCGCGAGGCGCCGATGAGCGTCCGCGTCAAGCGCCACTGGTTCAGGGATGAGCGCGAACGGCCGCCCACCGCGATTGCCACGGCCATCGCCGCCGCCATCTGGAAGGCTTCGGCGCACGGCTTACAGTCGGTGCGGCGGGCTGAATTTGCGGTCGATGCTGGCGGCCCTTTCATCGACGTGCTTGCCGAATTTCTCGCCTTGCTCGTCACCGCCGCCGACCGTATCGCCTACCGCCACGACGACGGCGAGTGGCGGCAAGCCTTCACGACGGCGCTGGTGATCCGGCTGGCCGAGATCTATCAGGAAAATCTCGATCACCTCATCGGCCCGGCGGCGGACGGCGGACGCCAGCGGCGCTTCATCGACCTGATCAACCGCCGCATGGGCGAGTACGCCGAATTTGAATACGACGAGAGCGGGCCGGATTTCGGCTTTCGGCGCTATTTCGGCGCTTGCATCGAGGCGGTCCTGCCCGATCCGGACGATCGCCGCTGGGCGCTCGACCAGATGATGTCGATCGAAGCGCCGCAGGCGGTCGCGGTGGTCGAGCGCGGTATGCGCGGCCTGCTCGGCATCGACCCGAAGCCGCGCCGCCACGCGGCTGCCGGCGGGGAATAGATTTGATCGGTATTCACTTGAAGCAAAACCGCGTTAATAATCCTTTGTGGTAGCCCCTCTGGTATCAAGAGGGTTATGGACAGCTTTGACGGGTCTTCCGACACTAGGCAAGGCAGGCGCTTATTCGAAGCCGTTGGCGCGGGCGGCCCATGACGCAGGGCCATGACCGGGATGGCGACCGGGCGCGTCGCATCTCTCTTTCCTCAACCGCGCCGCCCGGCGAGGGCGGCGCTTCTGAAGTCTGGAGTACAGATGTCCACGAATCGCATCAGCATCATCCTCACCTCCGACAAGCGCGAGCCGTTGCAGATGGCGGCCATGATCGCCTCGGTCGGCGCCGTCAGCGGCAGCGAAGTGATCGTTTTCGTTTCGATGAACGCCATGCCGTATTTCTTCAAGAACGGCCCCGAACACGCCCCGGCCGCCGGCAGCATCGGCGAGGTCATGGAGCAGAAGAAAGCGCCGCACTTTATGACCCTGTTTGAACAGGCCGTCGAACTCGGCGATGCCAAAATCTATCCCTGCTCGATGGCGATGGATCTGCTCGAAATCGGCGCGCAGGATCTCAAGCCCTTCGTCGGCGACGCCATGGGTTTGACCAAGTTTTTGGATGACGCCCGCGACGGGCAGGTCTGGTCTTTCTGACACCACAGCGAAAGGAGACAAAATTGGTTGAAAAGAGAATTATCGACGCTCGCGGCAGCTTCTGCCCCGGGCCGCTCATGGAATTGATCGCTGGCCTGAAGATGATGCAGGTTGGCGACGAAGCGGAAGTCCTGTCTACCGACAAGGGTTCGGCCAACGACATCCCGGAGTGGGTGAAGAAGGTCGGCCATGCCCACCTGGGTACCCGCGAGGAGGGTAATGTCTGGCATGTGACCGTACGCAAGATGAAGTAGCAGCAGCACTACTCAATCGCAGACGAGGAGGAGAGACAATGAAGATACTGATTATCGGTGGCGGCATGGGCGGCACCATTCTGGCCAACAATCTGGCCCGCCGCCTGCAAGGCGAGATCAAGGCGGGCAAAGCGCGCATCACCATGCTGTCGGCTTCCGAGCGCCACATGTACCAGCCGGGGCTGCTTTACGTCGCCGTCGGCAGCATGTCGACGGACGAGCTTTATCGTGACCAGAAAAGCCTCCTCGAACACAGCATCGAATTTCACGTCGACCCGGTCACCGAGTTCCAGCTTGACAATAACCGGGTCAAGAGCCAGAGCGGCAAGACCTACGGTTACGACATTCTGGTCATCGCCACCGGCTCGCGCATGGCGCCGGAAACCATCCCCGGCCTTGCCGAGAACTCGGAGACTTTCTACACCGAGGAAACGGCGGTCAGCATGGTCAAGGCCCTGCGCGCCTTTCAGGGCGGCAAGGTGGTCATCACCGTCGGCGTGCCGCACAAGTGCCCGATGGCGCCGCTCGAAATCGCCTTCATGCTGAACGACTATTTCAAGGATCGCGGCATTCGTGACAAGGTTCAGCTCCACTACACCTACCCGATCGGCCGCGTGCACAGTCTGGAGAACGTCGCCAAGTGGGCGGCCCCGGAGTTTGACCGGCTCGGCATCACCTACGAGACTTTCTTCAACATCAAGGAAGTCGACGGCGCGACCAAAACCTTGAAGAGCGAGGAAGGCACCGAAGTCCAGTATGACCTGCTGATCTCGATCCCGGCTCACCGCGGCATGGAGGTCGTCGAAAAATCCGGCCTTGGGCAGAACGGCTGGATTCCGACCAACCGTACCAACCTCAACATGGAAGGCCGCGACAACGTCTTCGTCCTCGGCGATACGACCGATATTCCGATCAGCAAGGCCGGTTCGACCGCCCACTTTGAAGCCGAAACCCTGGGCGAGAATATCGCCTCCATCGTCAAGCTCGGCATTCCGGTGCGCCAGTACGACGGCAAGGTCTTCTGCTTCATCGAAGCGGGCAAGGAGCGCGCCACCTACGCCATGTTCAATTACACGACGCCGCCCGACCCCAAGGCGCCGAGCAAGGCCATCCACTGGTTCAAGCTCGCCTACAACAAGCTGTACTGGACTTCTGCCCGCGGACTTCTCTAGGGAGCCGGCCATGAACGCTTCCCTCATCCCTGTGAATTCCGAGGCCGAAAAGCTGGTCGAAGCCGCCCGCGACGCGCTCACCGACGACATGGTGGCGCGGCTGGCCAATACCGTCGGCGAGGCTGTCGAACTGCTTGATCGCGTCAATCGCAGCGGCCTCGACAAGGCCGTTCCGATCCTCGCTGAGATGGTCGATAACGGCGACCTCGCCCGCCTGGCGCAACTGGCCCGCCTGCTCGGTTCCGCCGAGGACGCCATGACCGAAGACATGGTCGGACGGCTGACCGGCGCTTTCGGCGGCGGTCTGGAACTGATCGACCAGGTCAACCGTTCGGGCATCGAAAACGCCCTGCCGACCATTTCGCGCATGGTCGCCGCCGGTGATCTTGATCGCCTCACCGACATGGCGCGTCTGGTCGCTTCGGCCCAGGACGCGATGACCGACGACATGGTCAACCGTCTGGCGGGCACCTTTGGCGACGCCCTCAACCTGATGGACCGGCTGATGCGCTGCGGCATTGATCGTCTGGTCGGGGCGGTCGAGCAGCTTGAAGCGAGCGGGGCGCTGGGCAAGCTGGTCGACGCCTTGCCGGTGCTGGTTTCCCATGCCAAAAACGTTGAGCGCGTCTTGGGCTGCCTTGATGCGACCATTCAGGAAGAAAAGAACTCAGCGCCAGCGGCAGGCGGCATCGGCGCTTTGTGGAGCATCATGCGCGACCCGGAAACCGTGGCCACCCTGCGTTTCTTCATGGCCCTCGGCGGACGCTTGCGCACCGCCTGCGGTCAGGCTTGAAACCTGAGGAATAACCCGGCCCGCCGTCAGCGACGGCGGGCCGGGCTGTTTTCAGCCTGGGGGAATCTGCCGCCCGGCGCATTCCTCGAACACCCTGAGCGGGCAGCCTTGGCAGACCGTTTTATCCAGACGTTCGACAATATGGGCGATTGCCGCCCGTTTGCTCGGATGGATCGTGTCCGTGCCGATTGCCTCGGCAAATGGCGTCCGGCAGAGCATCCGCGAGGCGCCTTCGCGCAGGCCGTGGAAGTGCAAGGCGCCGCCTGCCGCCCGCCGCCGCCGGGCTTCTGCGGCCAGCAGTTCGGCGCCGGCGACATCGACGAAATTCATGCTGCGCGCCATCAAGAGCAGATGCTTTTGCTCAGGATGCTGTTCGGCCAGACGATAGAGGTATTCGCCGAGATGATGGGTGGCGCCGAAATAGAGCGCGCCCTCGACGCGCAGAATCTTGAGTTGCGGGCACTCGGCAGCGCCGGGCGGGCGCTCGACGATGGGCCGGTTGGCGTCGGCGGCGTCGGGCAGGAGCGAGCGCAGACTGGGCCGCGAGGTGCGGGCGAGAAAGAGCAGCAGCGAGGCGAGAACGCCAGCGAAGATGGCCATTTCCAGGCGCAGGACCAGCGTGGCGACGAAGGTGACGGCCAGCACGGCGGTTTCCGAGCGGCTGCTGCGCAGGATGATCCTGATCTGGCGGAAGTCGAACAGTCCCCAGGCGACGAGAAAGAGGACGGCGGCCATGGCGGCGGTCGGCAGATAGGCGGCGAGCGGCGCCACGGCGAACAGGACGAGAACCAGGAAAGCGGCTGAAAAGACCGCCGCCAGCGGCGTCTGCGCCCCGGCTTCGTAATTGGCGCCGGAACGGTTGAAGGAGCCGGACGAGGGGTAGGAGGAAAAAAAGCTGCCGACGATGTTGGACAAGCCCTGGCCGATGAATTCCTGATTGGCGTCCACACGCTGGCCGGAACGGCTGGCGATGGAACGCGAGATGGAGACGGCTTCGGTCAGGCCGATGGCGGTGACGGCCAGCGCGATGCCGAGCAGATGCCGCCAGGAGTCGGCGTCGAACTGCGGCGCGCTGAGGCCGGGCAGGGCGCTTGGCAGGGCGCCGATGGTGGCGATGCCGGTAGCCGCCGACCCCAGCCCGCGATTGAGGCCGTAGGCAAGGAGGCTGCCGACCATCATGGCGGCGATCATGTAGGGCATTTTCGGCAGCCAGCGGCGGACGGCGATGCCGGTCAGGAGCGTGACGACGGCGACCAGAAGCACCCAGGGCTGTATGGCGGTCGCCTGCAAGGCAAAATCGAGCACGGTTTCGAAAAAACCGGCGCCGCGCGGGATCGGCACGCCGAAGAAATTGCGTACCTGACTGGTGACGATGAGCACGGCAGCGCCCGCCGTGAAGCCGACGATGACGGTATGCGAGATGAAATTGACCAGTTGCCCCAGACGCGCCAGTCCCATCGCCAGTTTGATGATCCCGACCATGAATCCCAGCGTCAGGGCCAGCGACACGTATTGGGCGCTGCCGGGGGCGGCGATGTGCGAGAGGGTGGCGAAGACGACCAGCGAGGTGGCGTTGGTCGGCCCCGAAACCAGATGCCAACTGGAACCGAACAAGGCCGCCACAACCGTCGGCGCCATGGCGGCGTAGAGGCCGTATTCCGGCGGCAGACCGGCCAGGGTGGCGAAAGCGACGCCCTGCGGCAGAACGATGACCGCGCCGATCAGACCGGCAAGGAGATCAGCCCGCAGGCTCCGCCGCCCGACCCGCGGCCACCAGCGCAGGAAGGGCAGAAAACGGTAGCTGCGCCCGGCCTCGCTAAAGCGGTTTTGATTCAAGTGCATGTGCGCCCAAATACCGTTCGGCCTGAGCTTGTCGAAGGACGGTGCGGAGAGAGGAACGAGGCTTGAACCGGGCTTCGACAGGCTCAGCCCGAACGGTATAGGGGTATGTATGCACTTGAATCAAAACCGCTCTAGCTGTCTTGTCCCCGTCTGCCCAGTGCCGACTTTGTACCGTTGG
>JAITMS010000088.1 GCA_031277255.1 Azonexus sp. | reverse complement strand
CTCGTCAGCCGTCAAGATAATCTTCGGCGCAACCCGCATGTCACCCTCCGTTCTCCACCTACAGAACATTGTAACGGATATGACTTGTTAAGATTTATTAAGAATGCAGCATTACACTAACGCCTGCCTCTGCCCGAAAACCCGTAGAGCGTAGCGAAACCCAGCATACGATCCCCCAGGTCACTCTGCTGGGATTCCATTTCATTCCATCCCAGCCTACTGTTCAACCCCTGATATGCCAAGCGCACGACGCCAGCCAGCGGCTGGTCGCGCTTCGGTTAAACTGGTTTCCATCCGCTTCGGCAAAGGAACACCCCATGCGCTTTCTCGATCTCAGTTCCTGGCAAGGGCTGCTCACCACGATTTTCGGGCTGCTGCTCATCACCCTGATCGGCGTCGGCGTCCGTTTGCTCATCATGCAGCGCATCCAGCAGCGCCAGCAACGCGCCAACCGGCAGATCAACGAACGTCTGCGCACATTGATGGCCGCCTACAAGACCCTGGGCGGCTCCTTCACCGGCGACCTCGCCATCAGCCCCGCGCACAAGCGTGATCTGCCGGAATCCCCCGCCGTTGCCGACGACCGCGCCCGGCGTATGCGTGACGCGGTGGAAGCCGCGCTGTCCGACATCATCCTGCTCGGCACCGAGGCGCAGGTGCGTCTCGCCGTCAAAGCCGCCAACGACATGATCTCCGGGCAGCCCATCCACACCGCCGAACTGGTCGTCTCCCTGCGCGACTTCATCCGCGCCGCGCTCGAACTCGACCCCGTTCCCGCCGGGCTGGAAATCCCCAGACAAGGCCCGACCCGCGTCCAGGGCAGCCCCGCCGCCCGCGGCAACCGCGAATCCGGCGGCGGCGCAGGCGAGGGCCGCGGCGGCGGCATGGGCGCTGGCGCAGGCATGGGAATGGGCCTTGGCCTCGCCGGCGGCGCGCGCCTGCAAGGCGACGCGGGCGACACCCCCGGTTCCCGTAACTAGAGTGGTTTTAATTCAAGTGCATACACACTCCTACACCGTTCGGGCTGAGCTTGTCGAAGCCCGGTTCAAGCCTCCGTATCCTCTCTCCGCACCGTCCTTCGTCTATCCTGAGCTTGTCGAAGGGACAAGCTCAGGACGAACGGGAGTGTAGAGATTCGGAAATTTGCTGAAGAAACCGTGACCTGCTCAATGATTATTACCGGACGGTGGCCCAGCCCTTGCTTGCGCTGTCGCACGACAACAAGGTGGCGGACGGAGTGAGGATGGTTGAGGAAATGTACATCCCGGCGGCGGCAAAACTTGCCAAGCATCTGGAAAAGCACGCCCGTTACAACGTCGAATTGGCCAAGGCAAGAGGGCAGGAGGCTGAAAAAGCCGATGCCACCGGCGAACTGTTTTCGATTGTGCTCATCCTCGGCGTCGGTCTGGGCGTCGCCGCTTTTGGCTTTGTCACCTACCGCCATGTCAACGGTTCCTTGGTCGCCATCGGCACGCTCTTTGCCCGCGTCGAGAAAGATCTCGATTTCACCGAGCGCTATACCGCTGCCGGTTCCGATGAACTCGCCGAGTTGGGCAGGGGTTTCAACCGGCTGCTCGATCGTCTGCAAAACAGCCTAAAGAACCTCAACACGCACGCCTCGCAGGGTCGGACGCCGCCGACAAAGTGATGACGGCGGCCCAGGAGATGTCCTCCGCCTACCAGAGCGAAGCTGCCTCCAACATGGCGGCGACCATGGAACAGATGACGGTCAGCATCAACCACGTCGCCGACCGCGCCCAGGAAGCTGGCCGAGCGCACCACGCAATCGACACAGGAAATCGCCGCGACCATCGCCGAAATGCAAACCGGCGCGCAAGCGGCGGCGCAAAGTATGCAGACCGTGGTAGACAAGGTGGGAACCGGCGTCACGCAAGCCGAAAAAGCCAACGAGGCGATTGGCGAAATCGGCGTCAGTTCCGAACAAGCGGTGCACATGGTTGGCGAAATCACCGACGCCATCCGCGAACAAAGCGCGGCCAGCACCAATATCGCGCAGCAGGTGGAAAAGATCGCCAACATGTCGGAAGAAAACAGCTCGGCGGCGCAATCAACGGCTGGCACAGCCAACGAACTGTCCGGACTGTCCAGAGAAATGCGCGAGATCGTCGGGCAGTACAAAGTTTAGGGCGGTTTCGGTTCAAGTCCTCACACCCCCGTTCGTCCTGAGCTTGTCGAAGGACGGTGCGGAGAGAGGATACGGCGGCTTGAACCGGGCTGCGACAGGCTCAGCCCGAACGGTATAGGGGTGTGTATGCACTTGAATCAAAACCGCTCCAAGCCGGTGACGGGCCAGCCTCGCCGTCAATGACGGGGCTGGCGTCCGGCGCGGTCATTGTTTGTTGCGGTAGCCAATCGCCTGCGACACGGCGTCGGCAGTCCGGCGCAGTTCGGCGACCCAGTCCGGGTTGTGACGATCCGCCGGAGCCGAAACCGAGAGGGCGGCAACAACCGCGCCTTCGTCGTCATAAATCGGCGCGGCGACGCATTTGAGGCCCAATTCGGCTTCTTCGTTGTCGACCGCGATGCCGTGGCGGCGCACCGCGTCCAGTTCCCTTGTCAGCGCCGCCAGCGTCGTCAGCGAATGTGGCGTCTTGCCCGGCAGGCCGGTGCGCTCGGCGTAATCGCGCACCGCTTGCGGCGCGTCGGCGGCAAGAAAGAGCTTGCCGAGCGAGGTCAGATGCAGCGGCGCCCGACCGCCGACGAGATAGACGACGCGCACCAGCGCCCGGCCCGACGAGGTGCGTTCGAGATAGACGATCTCGTCATCGCGGCGGATGCCGAGATTGATCGCTTCGCCGATCCGTTCGTGCAGCGCCTGCATGAAGGGCAGCGCGACTTCGCGCAGATTGATGCGCGATTTGACAAGATGACCGAGTTCGAGGAGGCGAATGCCGAGGCGGTAAGTCCCCGCCTCCTGCCGCTCGACAAAACGCGCCTGGCTCATGGCGGCGAGAATGCGGTGAGCGGTCGACGGGTGCAGCCCGGTGGCCGCCGCCAGATGCTTGAGACTGGCCGCCTCCGGCGCGGCGGCGAGGGCGTCGAGCAGCGACATCATGCGCGCGATCACCTGAATCGAGCCGGGCGTTCTGGCGGCGTCGCGGGCCGGGGCGCTGGCAGAATCAGACAACGGCATTCCTTTATCGCGGCGGTTTGAGTAGCATTGGCAGCTTTGGAGGCGGCGGCGCAATGGTAGCATGGGCCTGTGCAAGAAAGAGAAGCTGAAGATGGAATTTACCGCTGACGGCCCGCGCGCCATTCCGCTGTGGATCAACGGTCACGCCTACCTGTCGGTGGGCGAATCGCTCTACGACGCGATCCATCCGCAGCGTGGCGAAATCACCCACCGGGTGCCGCTGTGCGGCGCGAGCGAAGCCATCCAGGCCGTGCTGGCGGCGCGCGCCGCCCAGTCGCAGTGGGCGGCGCTGGGCATCAGCGCCCGCCGCCATTGCCTGAGCGCGCTGGCCGACGGCCTCGAACATTACCGCCAGCACTTTGCCAGCCTGTTGCGGCAGGAAACTGCCCTCGATCAACATCAAGCCGCCGCCGAAGTGACCGCCGCCATCGCCGCGCTGCGCGATACCGCCGTCGGCAAAACCGGCATCGTCGGCATCGTCATCGACGCCGCGCGGCCCCTCTCGGCCTTTGCCGCAGCGATGACGCCAGACCTGCTGGCGGGCGCGACAGTCGTCGTCAAACCCAGCCCCCAGGCGCCGGGAGCGGTATTCGCCCTGTGCGAACTCTCGGCCCGCAGCCAGTGGCCAGCGGGCGTGCTCAACCTGCTGCAAGGCGACACGGCGGCAATCAAGGGACTGTGCGCGGCCAGCATCAACCGCCTGATCTACCGGGGCGAGGCCGAATTGGGCGCCGAAGTCGCGGCCCTGGCCGCCGCCGCTGGCACCGCCTACATCCAGCAAACCACCTGAAGCGCCCGGATGCCCGACCGCCTTGCCGAAGACGATTGCGCCCGTGAGCGGGCGTTGGCGATGGCTTCGTTCATTGTCGAAGCGCCTGCCGGGGCGGGCAAGACGGAGTTGCTGAGCCAGCGTTATCTGCGTCTTCTCGCCGCTGTCGAGCAGCCGGAAGAAGTGCTGGCGCTGACTTTCACCAACAAGGCGGCGACCGAAATGCGCGACCGCATTCTCGGCAGCCTTGAACGGGCCGCCGCCGGTACATTGCCGGAGGCGGCGCATCAACGGCGAACTTTCGATCTCGCCAGCCGCGTGCTGGCCCATGACGCGGCGCGTGGCTGGCATTTGCTGAGCCACCCCGGACGGCTGCGGATTACCACGCTCGATGCGCTGTGCGCCAGCCTTGTGCGGCAGATGCCCTATTTGAGCCGCTTTGGCAGCCAGCCCGCTGTCACCGATGACGCCGCCGCCCACTACGCCGCTGCCGCCCGCCGCACCCTGGCGATGGTCGAGACGGCGACGCCCGATGCCGATGTCGTCGCCGCCGCGCTCGCCTTCATGGATAACCACGCCGGACGGCTCGAAACCCTGCTCGTCGCCATGCTCGCCCGCCGCGACCAATGGCTGCCCCGCCTCGGACAGCTCGATGGAGCCGGTCTGCGGCAAGAAGTGGAAGCCGTGTTGGCGGCGCTGATCGCCGGGCATCTTGCCGCCGCCCGTGAATGGCTCGACGACCACTGGCAGGGGCGCTTGATGCCGCTCGCCCGTTTCGCCGCCGCCCAGGTGCCAGCGGCGCTTGGCCTGCTGGCCGATTGGCAGACGCCGCTCGCTGCCGCAGCGGCGGATTTGCCGCGCTGGCGGGCGCTGACCAGCCTTTTGCTGACCACCGGCGGTACGTTGCGCAAAAACCTCAATGTGAACAGCGGCTTCCCCCCTGAGCAGCCTGAGCAGAAGAAAGCAATGCGCGAGGCCCTGGCCGATCTGGCCGCGCTGCCCGGCCTTGAAGCGTCTCTGGCGGCGCTCGACAAGTTGCCGCCGCCCGGCCTGAGCGATGAGGAATGGGCCACCGTCGGTCATTTCGTCCACCTGCTGCGCCTTGCCGTCGGGCAACTGTGGCTGGTTTTTCAGGAGGCGGGCGAGGTTGATTTCATCGAAATCGCTCTCCGCGCCAGTCTGGCGCTGGGTGATGAGGAGCAGCCGACTGATCTCGCCCTGGCGCTGGATTATCGCATCCGCCATCTGCTCATCGACGAATTCCAGGACACCAGCCCCAGTCAGGTCGACCTGCTGGCGCGGCTGACGCGCGGCTGGACGGCGGGCGACGGGCGCACCCTGTTCGTCGTCGGCGATCCGATGCAGTCCATCTACCGCTTCCGCAAGGCCGATGTCGGCCTCTTTCTCCGCGTCCGCGAGCAGGGCATCGGCGGCATCCGTCTCGAACACCTGCGTCTTTTGCGCAACAACCGCTCCTATCCGGCCATCGTCGATTGGGTCAACCGGGTTTTTCCGAGCATTTTTCCGCCCGCCGACGAACCGGCAAGCGGGGCCGTGCGCTACGCGCCGTCGCTCGCCACGCGCCCGGCGCGGGAAGACAGCGCGGTCCTGATCCACGCCCTGATTGCCGATGACGATGCCGCCGCCCTTGAGGCGCGCGCCGTTCTCGACATCATCCATGAAGCCCGCCGCGCCGCGCCTGCTGAAAGCATCGCCGTGCTGGCCCGCGCCCGCAACCATCTCGACGCTCTGGTCGGCGAAATCCGCCGCCACGCCCCGGATCTGCGCTTTCAGGCGGTCGACATCGAGGGCCTGGATGACCGCCAGCACGTGCAGGATGTGCTGAGCCTGTTCCGCGCCTTGCATCACCGCGCCGACCGCGTGCATTGGCTGGCGCTGCTGCGCGCCCCGTGGTGCGGCCTGACCCTCGCCGATCTGCACGCCCTGGCCGGTGATGATCGCCGCCGCACCATCTGGCAGTTGATGCAGGACGGGGAACGCCTTGCCTGTCTTTCGCCCGATGGAGAGGCGCGTCTCCGCCAGGTGCGGGACATCCTCTCTCTCGCCTTCGCCCAGCGCGACCGCCAGCATCCCCGCCGCTGGCTGGAAGCCGTCTGGCTGCTTCTCGGCGGCCCGCGCTGTCTGGCGGCGGCGGAAGACCTCGCCGACATCAGCGCCTTTTTCGCCCTGCTCGACCGTCTGGCGGCGGCGGGCAAGCTCGATGCCGCGACGCTCGCCGGTGAAACCGCCAAACTCTTTGCCCCGGCTGACCCGGAAGGCGGCGCGGTGCAGATGATGACGGTGCACAAGGCCAAGGGGCTGGAGTTCGACACCGTGATCGTCCCCGGCCTGCACCGCGGCACGCCCGCCAACGCGGCGAGCCTCCTCCTGTGGGATGAAATCGTCACGCCCGATGGCCGCGAGCGCCTGCTGGTCGCGCCGCTCAAGGCCAAGGGGCAGGGCGGCGATGAAACCGCCTACGACTACCTGCGCCGCCTTGAAAACCAGCGCGGCGGGCACGAGGCGGAACGCCTCCTCTACGTCGCCGCCACCCGCGCTATCCGCCACCTGCATCTGGTCGGCGTCGCCGCCGCCGACGAAAACGGCGGCCTCAAGCCACCGCCTGCCGCTAGCCTGCTCCGCTTGCTGTGGCCGGAAGCGCAGCCGATCTTCGCCCAATCATTGGCGGCGCGCGCAACCGCGCCAGCCGCCGCGCCGCTGACCGATCCGGCCGCCTTTGTTTCGCCCCTGCTGCGCCTGCAACAACTGGCAACGCCGGAGGAACTCGTTCTCTCTCCTCGCCCCGCGCCCCTGGCTCCTCTCCCGCTCGCGGAAGAGGGGAACCAAACCCTTTCCTCCACCCTCGAAGCCGCCCTCGGCGTCCTCATCCACCGGGCGCTTGAAGGCATTGCCCGCGATGGCGTAGACGCCTGGCCGACAGCGCGCGTCGCCGCCCTTGAACCGGCCTGGCGGCGCTGGCTGCAAAGACAGGGACAATCCGCCGAAGCGGCGCAACAGGCTGCCGCCGAGGCGGTCGCCGCCATTGGCCGGACGCTGGCCTCGGCCACCGGCCAATGGCTGCTCGCCAGCCATGCCGAAGCCGGCGCTGAACAAGACTGGAGCAGCCTTGATACCGACGGCGTCGTCACCCACCACGTCATCGACCGCTGCTTCGTCGCCGACGGCTGCCGCTGGATCATCGACTACAAGACCACGCACGGCGCCACCGCCGAACTGCCCGCCCGCGCCGCCAGCCACCGCCCGCAACTCGAACGCTATGCCGCGCTGTTCGCCGATGACAGCCTGCCGCTGCGGCTGGCCATTTATTTTCCGCTACAGGATTGCCTGATCGAACTGGATTGAAACAATCGTCCGTTTCTTTGACTGGCGACCGATTTGTTTAGCATATTTGCAAGCTATACTGAGTGAGGGAAGTTCCATGTGATGCGAGCGTCGGTCGCTCGCTATCGGAGTCAGCTTTAAATGCGTTGTCATTGGGTCTTGGCGCGGAGGAGGGTAGCGGCGGCGGCTGCTGACCCACGCCGTCCCCTGCTCGACAGGGGCGGGCTGGCCTGCCGCAGCGCCGATGATTGCCCGATCCGTTCCGTCAGCAAAATGTCGCACTGGCATTTTCCTTGCTATGTGGTCTGAATCATGGCCAGCATTCAACTGCACTTCAAGGGCTTTCGCACCGGCTCGACCTTTGGCGTCTTCGCGGGCGTCTTCATCTTCAGCTTCGGGCTGATGATCGGGTTGATCTGGCCCGACCAGCAGCGCGTCATCGACACCGCCAATCAGCTACAGGACAGGACGGTACCGGAAATCATCCGCTACCAGCGCCTGGCGCGCAGTCTCGACCAACTGCGCCAGGAAGGCCAGCGCGTCTTTGCCGGGAGCACACCGGAGGAATGGCAGCAGTCGATGTTTGTCATTACCCTGGTCGCCAGTCATCCGAGCGTGCTCGAACATCCGGAGGCGGCCAGACGGGCGCGCGAGGTCGAACGTTTCCTCGACGGCGTCGTGCGCGAGGCGACCAGTGATCCGAATGCCTTTGACAACCGCATTGAGGAGTGGCATCGCCAGTCCGCCTTGCTCGGCTCGCTCGTCGACGATGTTTCCCTCCAAGGGGTCAACCTCGCCAACAGCGATCTCAACAATATCGCCGCCGCCATCCAGTTGGCTCGCTTCAAATTCAATCTGACGATGATCGTCGTCGGCGTCTATCTGCTGCTGTTCCTGTTGCTGCTGCGCCTGCACCTGATCAAGCCCTTGCAGCATATCGACCAGGCGCTGGCCAATCTCGGCGTCGATCAGCCCGCGCCGAATTTCAGATCGGCGGCGATGAGCGAAATCCGCTCGGTTCAGGAGGCAATCGGCAAATTGCACGGCTCGCTGGCCGAAAACGAGGCCGCCCGTCAGGCGCTGGAAGCCCTGGCCAACCGCGACAGCCTGACCGGCCTCTACAACCGCCGTCACTTCATGGCCGCCGCCGAAGCCGAACTGCACCGCTCGCAGCGCTATCACCGGCCCGTCGCTATCGGCATGGCCGATCTCGATCACTTCAAGGATCTCAACGACACCTACGGTCATGCCGCCGGCGACGCCGTGCTGTGCGCCTTTGCCGTCCTGTTGCAAGAGACGCTGCGCCGCTCCGATCTGGTCTGCCGTTACGGCGGCGAAGAATTTGCCTTCTTCTTCCCCGAAATCAGCGTGGCCGACGCCGCCGTGCTGGCCGAGCGTTGCCGCGCCGCCTGCGCCAGTAACGATATCGAGCTACCCAATGGCCACAAGGTTCGCGTCACTTTCAGCATGGGTCTTGCCGACGCCAGCGAAAGCACGCTGGAAGCCGCCATCAACCGGGCCGACAAGGCGCTTTACGAGGCCAAGCGCCGGGGCCGCAACCGGGTGCTCATCAGCGGCGACCGGTGGATGCCGTCGGAGCAGAATCCGCCACCCCCCGGCACGGACGACGGCGAGAAAACTCAAGCCTGAGGCAGCGGCTTGCGCGAGATGTGGTAGGACATCACGCCGGTCATAAAACTGTGGTTTTCAATATCGGCAAAGCCGATGCCGCGCAGCAGATCGGTCATTTCCTGCGGCTTGTAGAAATGGTGGATGACATCGGCAAAGTAATCGACGCACTTCATGCTTTCGTTCGAACTGCCGAACAGCTTTGCCGTAGACCACACCGAACAGCGCAGATAGGCGAGGTAAGGAATCTCGATCAGGCGCGACGCGGGGCGCAGCATGTCGTTATGACAGAAAACGCCGCCCGGCTTCAAGACGCGGAAAATTTCCTTGAAGGCGCGGATGATTTCGAGATGCCGCGAGGCAAATTGCAGCGAAACCGCATCGAAGGAATTGTCGGCAAACGGCAGCACATGCGCGTCGCAAACCTGGGCGTGGATGGTCAGATTGCGCTCGCTGGCGCGCCGCTGCCCTTCCTGCGTCATGTACGGGCTGCCGTCGACGGTGTGGATTTCGATCTGCGGATTCAAGGCGAGCAGCTTGAGCGGAATATCGTGCGTGCCGGAGCAGACATCGAGCACCTTGGCCTCTGACGGCAGCCGTTGGTGAATGGCGCGGGCGAAGCGCGTGCTCCACCAGGAACAACTACCGAGCGAAGCGACGGCATTACCTTTGTCATAATAAGTGGGAACATCGCGGAAGACTTCCGGGATCAGGGTTCGCCACACGTCGCCAAACAACTGCGAGCGCAAATCTTCGCGCTTGAGAAAATCCTCCGAGATACTCATGTTGCCTCCTTTAGTTATTGTTGGTGTGGCGCATCATACCCTGAGAAAGTCATAAACAAACCAAAAACATTGTCCGTGGCGCATGTCCGCAGCCATGCTCACCGCCACAGCACACAAACCCAGACCGCGGCGGCATTCACCAGACTGAGCAGGACGGCGGCGCTGCCCATGTCCTTGGCCCGCTTGGCCAGCTCGTGTTTTTCCGGCGAGGCTTTGTCGACGATGGCTTCGATGGCCGAGTTGAGTATTTCAACCATCAGAATGAGCATGACGCTGCCGATCAACAGCGCCCGCTCGCCGCCGCTTTGACCAAAGTAAAGGGCCAGCGGCAGGGCCAGCGCGGCGAGCAGGATTTCCTGACGGAAAGCCGCCTCGTTCTGCCAGGCGGCTTTGATGCCGTCGCACGAGTAGCCGAGCGCGTTCCACAGGCGGCGCAGACCTTTTTTACCTTTGAGTTCCTGGGGGGGGTTCATGGTTTTGTCTTTTCAGATTTTTCAAGCAAGGCCCGCAAAAACTGCCCGGTATGGCTGCCTGGGCATTGGGCGATCTGCTCCGGCGGCCCGGCGGCGAGTATCCGGCCGCCGCCGCCGCCGCCTTCGGGGCCGAGGTCGATGATCCAGTCGGCGGTTTTGATGACATCGAGATTGTGCTCGATGACGACGATGGTGTTGCCGTGATCGGCGAGGTGCTGCAAGACGGCCAGCAGCATTTCGATGTCCTGAAAATGCAGGCCGGTGGTCGGTTCGTCGAGAATGTACAGGGTGCGGCCCGTGTCGCGCTTCGAGAGTTCGAGCGCCAGCTTGACGCGCTGCGCCTCGCCGCCGGAGAGCGTGGTCGCCGATTGGCCGAGGGTGATGTAGCTCAAGCCGACATCGACCAGGGTTTGCAGCTTTCTCGCCACGACCGGCACCGGGTCGAAAAATTCGCGCGCCTGTTCAACCGTCATGCCGAGTACGTCGTGGATGGTTTTGCCCTTGTAATGCACTTCCAGCGTTTCGCGGTTATAGCGTTTGCCGTGACAGACATCGCAGGGCACGTAGATGTCGGGCAGAAAGTGCATTTCGACTTTAATCATGCCGTCGCCCTGACAGGCTTCGCAGCGTCCGCCCTTGACGTTGAAGGAAAAACGCCCCGGCGTGTAGCCACGGGCGCGGGCTTCCGGCGTTTGAGAAAAAAGTTCGCGGATCGGCGTCAGCAGCCCGGTGTAGGTGGCCGGATTGGAGCGCGGCGTGCGCCCGATCGGCGCCTGGTCGACGCTGATGACTTTGTCGAACAGATCAAGGCCGATGATCTCTTTGTACGGCGCCGGTTCGGCGGTCGAACCGTAGAGATGGCGGGCGGCGGCGGCGTAGAGCGTATCGTTGATGAGCGTCGATTTGCCGGAGCCGGAAACGCCGGTGACGCAGGTCAACAACCCGGCGGGAATCGCCAGCGTGACATCGCGCAAATTGTTGCCGCAAGCGCCAACCACGTGCAGCCATTGGCCGGGCTTTGGCGGCCGCCGTTTGCCGGGCGTGGCGATCGCGCGCCGCCCCGCCAGATAATCGCCGGTCAGCGAAGCCGGGTTGGCGGCAATCTCCGCCGGGCTGCCGTGCGCCACCACCTCGCCGCCATGCGCCCCGGCGCCGGGGCCGATGTCGACGACGTAATCGGCGGTGCGGATGGCGTCCTCGTCGTGTTCGACGACGAGCACGGTGTTGCCCATGTCGCGCAGGTTTTTGAGCGTCGCCAAGAGCCGGTCGTTGTCGCGCTGATGCAGACCAATGGAAGGTTCATCGAGCACATACATGACGCCGGTGAGGCCGGAGCCGATCTGCGAAGCCAGCCGGATGCGCTGCGCCTCGCCGCCGGAGAGCGTCTCCGCCGAACGTTCGAGACACAGGTAATCGAGGCCGACGTTGATGAGAAAAGTGAGCCGCGCCGTGATTTCCTTCAGGATTTTGTCCGCCACCTGCGCCTTGTGGCCGGTCAGTTGCAGGCAATTGAAGTAATTGCGGGCCTCCCCCAGAGGCAGGCGGTTGATGTCATGCAGGGTGCGCTCGCCGACGCGGACGTGCCGCGCCTCGACGCGTAAGCGCGTGCCGTCGCAATGCGGGCAGGGCGAATTGCTGATGTATTTGGCCAGTTCCTCGCGCACGGCGTTGGAATCGCTGCCGCGATAACGCCGCTCCAGATTGGGAATGATGCCCTCGAAGACGTGGCTGCGGTCAAAGCGCGTGCCTTTTTCGTTGGCGTAGCGAAAATTGATCGCCACCTTGCCGGAGCCGTAGAGCACGACTTGCCGGACGGCCTCCGGCAATTCGGCAAACGGCGTCTCAAGCAAAAACCCGTAATGCTCGGCCAGCGATTCGATCATCTGGAAGTAAAACTGGTTTTTCCGATCCCAACCGCGAATCGCCCCCGCCGCCAGCGACGCCGCCGGGTTGGCGACCACGCGCCGGGGGTCGAAAAACTGGATGACGCCCAGCCCGTCGCACTTCTGGCAAGCGCCCATCGGATTATTGAAGGAAAAAAGGCGCGGCTCCAGTTCCTGCAAGGCGTAGGAGCAGACCGGGCAGGCGAATTTGGCCGAAAACAGATGCTCGACGCCGGAATCCATCTCCAGCGCAATCGCCCGGCCATCGGCGTGACGCAGCGCCGTTTCAAACGATTCGGCCAGACGCTGGCGCATGTCGTCCCGCACCTTGAGCCGGTCGACGACGACATCGACCGTGTGCTTCTGCGTTTTGGCGAGCTTGGGCACGGCGTCCAGTTCATACACCGCGCCATCGACGCGGACGCGGGCGAAGCCCTGGGCGCGCAGTTCGCCGAGCAATTCAAGCTGCTCGCCCTTCCTGTTGGCGACGACGGGAGCGAGGATCATCAGCTTCGTTTCCGCCGCCAGCGCCAGCGCCGCATCGACCATCTGCGACACCGTCTGCGCCGCCAGCGGCTGGTCATGCTCCGGGCAGTAGGGCGTGCCGGCGCGAGCGTAGAGGAGACGCAGGTAATCGTGAATTTCCGTCACCGTGCCGACGGTCGACCGCGGATTGTGGCTGGTCGCCTTCTGCTCGATCGAAATGGCCGGGCTTAAGCCCTCGATCAGATCGACATCCGGCTTTTCCATCAATTGCAAAAACTGCCGGGCATAGGCCGAGAGCGATTCGACATAGCGCCGCTGGCCCTCGGCATAGAGCGTGTCAAAGGCCAGCGACGACTTGCCGGAGCCGGACAGCCCGGTAATCACGATCAGCCGGTCACGCGGCAGATCGAGATGGATGTTCTTCAGGTTATGCGTGCGCGCGCCGCGAATGCGGAGGGTTTCCATCACGGTGTCTGGCTGGATTGGCAAAAGGCAGACTATACGCAAAAAATGCCCGCCTGCCCTGTGTCGGCGCGTTGGCGCCCACTTTGACCCGGGCGCCCCGATAAAATAATGGTAAATATCATAAATATATGATAATTTGTTATCCTATTTTCTTATTTTCTCGTGCAAGCTGTTGTCTGGCTAGATAGTGTCGTCAATAGATTTTCAACCAAAGAGCCAAGCATCGAATTTGGACGGCGGCGAGGACTGAAGAAGCGTTTTTGGCATATCGGGTGGCAATGCCGCGCCAGCGCTTGAGGTACAGGAAGGCGTTCTCTACCAGATGCCGTAGTTTATACAGGTGTTTGTCGTAAATTCTCTGCGCTTTGCGGTTCTTGCGAGGTGGAATCTGCGCTTGCATCCCCTGCTTCTTTGCTTGTTCGATAAGCAGGTCGCTGTCATAGCCTTTGTCCGCCAGCAAGTGCTCTGCCGTCATGCCCTCAATCAAGGCGCCAGCCTGTGTGCAATCTGCCGTGGTACCGTCTGTAATAAGCATTCTGACCGGCAAACCATGCGCATCCACGGCCAGATGTATCTTTGTGTTGAGCCCCCTTTTGAGCGACTCATCGCCTGATTGCCGCCGCACGCGCCTGCCGCATGGGGATGAACCTTGCAATGGCTGGCATCAATCATCAGCCATTCGTAGTCAGGCTCCTTGATGAGCGCTTCCAACAAGCCTTCCCACTGCCCTTTGTCGCGCCAGCGGCAAAAACGCCGATGGGTGTTCTTCCAGTCACCATAATCTGGCGGCAAATCCCGCCAGGGAGCGCCTGTGCGCAGTATCCAGAAGACTGCGTTGATGAAGGCGCGGTTATCGTGAGCATTCCCTCCCCACGTCCCTTTGCGCCCAAGCAAGAGAGGTTCCAAAACGCTCCATACCTCATCCGATATGTCGTGGCGTCGATACTCTGGCTTCATACACAAGCCTCGTCAGTAAATAATGGGCAGTATAACTCAATCTATTGACGACACCACCTACAACGCAAGGACACCGGTAGCACATCAAACACTGGAACACACCTACCTACTTCGTGACAGAAGCCTGACCCTATGCCATGCCGACGGATATCCGCACGGCTTTGCAGCATGTGACGGCTGTTGCAGAGCAGTTGCCGCAGCTGACTGCTGGGGACCACCCTGCTGCGTCATATCTACCAGCGCATCATACCAACGGTCAGCCCGCCACCACCCCTCATCCCACTGGCGACTACGGGGTAATCGCCGTTTTTAGGATGATGGAATCTTGGTTTGAGATGAGAGGAATCCTGTCAGGCTCTCCAAATGTTTACCAAGGCGCTCCCAGGCTATCCGCATCTCAGCTTCGTAGCTATGACGCTGGTAAATCCGCTTGACCTTATTTTCCTCCACATGATTCAAGCACCTGTCTGCGACTTCGGGCAAAACCCCGATTGACACCATCAATGTAGCGCCGGTCCGTCGAAGATCGTGCGGGGTCCACTGTCCACCAGGAAGCGTAAGGGCCTCTGAATACTTTGCCTTGACCCTACGCGAAATTAACGGTTTTCCTTGGCGTTGGCGATCGCCAACTTGCTTGGTCACAGCCTTCTTGCTAACTGAACCCGTGTTCGTCCTGTTTGGATAGCACCAAGTAGACATGCCGTTGATTTCCTTTACCCGAGCGAACTGAGCCTTGGAGAAATTGGAAAGGTTCACTGTATGTGCTTTCCCGTTCTTTGAAGCTTCGGGTGGAATCCACCAAGTACCACGCTCCACATCAATGTGCTCCCATCGTGCCGATAGCAATTCGCCGATACGGCAACACGTCGAAAGGACAATCCAGATCGCAGTTTCCGTCGTCACCATGAGGTGAGCCTTGGGTACTTGCTTGGCAAGTTGCCGGATCTCGTCTTTCGATAAAACCCGGTCGCCCTCCACATCTTTCCCTCCGATCTTGACCTTGCGAATACTCGCCGTAGGGTCTGCTTCGACGATGTCTCGGTCGACGGCAAAACGAAACATCTGCCGCACCAAGGAGAAAACCACCTTGGCCATCCGGTTCACTCCTCTTGCCAGCAACGGATCGGTGACTTGGGTAATATGACCTTTCTTGATGTCTTCGACAGCAAGACTGCCAAGCAACGGGAGTACATCCTTCTTGAACATCCGCTGAACCTCTTTTCCTCCATCTGCTCGGCGCACGAGATCAACTTCAGACCAAAGTTCAAATAGGCCTTGAACGGTGAATTTTGTCTTCTGAAAGGCGATTTCGTCGAGCCGCTTCCACTGCTTCTCTGTTTCTTCCAACTGATCAACTTTGATCTTCAGTCGTTCTGCTTTGCGGCGTTCTGCTGGGTCTGCTCCACGGTTGACCTCAATTTTCAACTTGTCCCGCTCGGATCGAATTGCGGCCAAAGATTGCTTGGGCCAAGTACCGACAGCAACTTGCTTTACCTTCCTATTGATGCGGTAACGCCAATCAAAGTAGACAGATACTCCGCTAGCGCCATGGCGCACTGATCCAACCAAGCCGCCATCCTCTCGCAGTTTTGTGCCATGATCTTCTCGTCCAAGCGCTTCGAGCTGTTTGACGGTCAACTTACCCATTGCCCGCTCTCACTGCTTCAGCCCCAATCGCATCAAGCCAATCTGTCCATTGCCGCAAAAGCCGCCTACGTCCGTACAAATCTTTGGCGTAACCAAACGCTCTCAGCGAAGCCTTGATGTACTCCATCTGTGACTCCTATGTGGATTTACGATGAACCAGCATCAAATTGCCGATGCGGTCCGTCCACACAGAATTCGCTTGAGAATGCTCTTATCTCGCAATCAGCCTCGACGGTAGCTATCAGCCCAAGCGTGTTCCGTGTCTAACCACGATCACACTGGATTTGGCTCTTTCAAGAGCACGCGTTGAGCCGAACAACGGAAAATTCGGCTGGAATGCGTCGAAACACACCGAGAAGACGCTAGGCCAAGCATCAGATAGGCGAGTGTTCAAGGGTAGAATCAGGTAGGGTATGATCAGTACAATGAGCGATTTGAGCCTTGGGGAAACTGCCTGCTTGTGTGCCTTGAATTCTCTCGTCATGCTACGGATGGCAGGACTGTTACAAGGGACATTCACAGATCCTGCGACGGGTAGGTACCGCATAGGGGGAAACCATGGACGAACTCAAATTCGCAATCATCCATTCGCTGGAAAAGACAAAGGGCGCGCTGGCCACCAGTGTGCACACACGGGACAGTGTCCTCGATATCCAGAAGCCGGTAATCAAGGATTTAGCTGACAGGCTGGCCAAGCTAGTGGGGAAAGACGGTAGCTCGGTCTATTGGGGGCAGTTCGGCACCAATCGCCGCGAAGGCCTGTTTCCCTCACGTGTGCAACCATTGATTACTGACTGTACGGAAGCTGCCTTTATCGCGATGTCCAAAGTGGCGATGGAAGAGCTCCGCAGCAAAGCCTCCGAGGAAAACTTCGCCACCGGAGGTCATGTATGCTTCTTCGTGTATCGCATCCAGACGTCCAATTTTCTATTGGTCGCCATGGTCAAGGAGCGGGATGGCATGATCCTTTCAGCCGATCTCGAACCGACTGAAATCACGGAGATCGACCTGTCAAAGCTACATCAGGCGGCCCGAATCAATCTCGACCGCTACGGCACTTTTCTAGCGCCGACTGAGGGAGAAACGATCTCAACACCAGAGGCCTCGGATGACAGTACCGAGAAGACCTATCTCTGCTTCATCAACCGCAAGTCCCAGTCGGATGTAGCGGAGTATTTCGTCGAGGCGCTGGGCTGTGAGAAGGGCATTGCCTCGGGCCGCACGACCAAAGCGGTTGTCGCGGAGATTCGCAAATACGTCAAATCTACTCCGGAAATCAAAGAAAAGGCGCCGACGGTTCGCCTGGCCGTCGTCGAGTATCTGCAAACCCAACGAGACGGTGCGGTGGTGTCGCTCGACAAGGTTGTTGCCGTGGTGCGCCATGCCGTCGGGGTAGATCTGGAACAGCACGTCAATGATCTGAAAACTTATCTGAACAGCGAAAACGTGCAGATTCCGGACGAATTCCCGGTGAGCGCTACAGCGTTGCGCGCGTATACCCGGATTTCAGGCAAGGCGTCACGTTGGCAGATCAACTTCGAGAATGGTGCGCTAGGCGAGTGCGACGCCGAGATCATCTATGATGCGAAAGAGAAAAGCCTCAAATTCACTCAACTGCCACCAGAGATGGTAGCCAAGGTGGAGGAGACATTGGCAGCGCGAGCGCAATTGCCACCGAGCGTAGCAGAAGAGTAGGCCAATGTTTGCGGACGTTGTCTCGCTGTATCGCGAAGCCCAACGCCCTGTATTCGATGCAGGGTGGTTCCGTTATTCCGGGGTTGCTTCGGCGTCTCTGCGGGCCGTCATCGCGCGTTGCGATGACTTGGACGATACGTTTGGTCACTTTGAAGATGCTCCGGAGTGGACGGGCGATCTGGTCGAGTTTTGCTGGCTTGTGGGCGACAACGAACATGGTCGTTTCTACGCAACCGTCGCTGAGTTGGTTGCTCGCTCCCAAGCGTTGAGCCAAGGGCGGCGACCGCAGAATTTCTATCTGGTCGAGAATGACTATTGCGCTGGGGAAGATAATCCGCCAGAACAGCTGAATCATGCCTACGATCTGTGCGAGCTTATCCAGCTTCTTGGAAGCATCTCCCTGACGGTGGATCTCAATGCAACCACGCAGCCCAAGGAACTCATCTTCGTCATTCCAGCAGGGGATAAAGCGCCACCGCGAACCCTGAGCTTGACTACGCGGTTGGAATCGTCGGTGCTTGCCAAAGAACGCCTCGACCTCGAGCCATTGCGCAGATTGGTCTCGGATGAGAGTACACATTCTCTGCATGTCCAGGAACTTCGTGCGCTATTCCGACTGGCAGTCGCCGATATGGTCGGTCGTGCACCCGCGAGCGAGAACGCTTTTACTTTCCTCGCTACCCATTGGCCAGACGTGCTCGAAAAGTATGGATTCGACGTCGATTGCTACATCAGCAATTTTTCGTTTGAGAAAATCCGACTGGAAATCGCGCAGATGGAGCTAGACTTCTCCAGCAGGCTCAGTGCGGTCATGGGAGATAGTGCCGCCAAGTTCCTTGCGCTCCCGTTGCCGATCGCTGTGCTAGCAGCGATTTACAAGGTTCATGGTATTGCCGAAGCCTATTTGCTGTTTATCAGCTCACTCATGATCGTGATGCTCTTTTCGGGCATGATCCACAATCAACTCTTGCAATTGGCACGCATAGATCATGGTTTCGAGGTAATCGTCGATCAATTCAGCAAGAAGACCAACAGCTACCCTACATCGATTGCGGAGCGCCTAGTCGAGGCCCGCATGGGGTTTTCCAAACAGAGATCGTTTCTGTTCCGAACCTTGTGGGCCTTGCGGGTAGTTGCATGGTTGCCGATCATCGCGGGCCTTGCGCTGCTGGCTTGGAAGTACCATCCTGGGTTCCGGGTTTGGGTTGGATTCTGATGAAATCCCTCCATGTTCAGACATGCACACTACATCTACATCCGCTCCTAGCCGGTATCAGCCCAAGGGTCAGACCCTGATGGGTTACGCCGTCGATGGTACTCGCCACAAGCTGTTGATGGTCGCCACTGTCACCAATCAAGGCAAGACGCACAGGATGATCGTTGAAGATGCTTTCAATAGCAACAAACTCATTGAGTTTCTGAAGGTGTTTATCAAGGAAACTCTTTTTGATTCTGGACAATCTGCGCATCCATCACAGCAAATCTGCCAAAGCTTGGCTGGCCGAATGCAAAGAGAACATCGAAATCTGCACCAAGAATAAACTCAAGCAAGCAACCCAAGCTCACATGGATATGCTCGAACAAACCCCTGACCATATCTATTTGTGCTTTCATGACCAAAATATAGAACATGACACGTAAAACAATATTTAATTGCCATAGCAATAATAAGCCTGATAGGGTAAAAACTGTTGAAACATGGGCGAAATCAGCGAACGAAGTAATGAATATAATCCTCAAGTTGCTTATTGCTAGTGGAGCACTCTTAACATTCGTATATTGCTTTTTTATAATAAATTTCTTTCCAACAGGCCTTACCACGGGAGATACGCTATTTTTTCTCTCAATCGCAGTTGGGTTTGCATTTATTCACTTTATTATCCTAGGATATTCATGGCTTGCTACAGGATGGTTAGCGCATCCCATGAGAATAATAGTTAAAATTAAAGAAGATTGGAGGCGATTTAATAATCATTTTGCTATTAATGGCGCATCGTGGAGAAATATCACCTTCTGGAAAAGTTTTCTAAAAGGATTTCTTGAATCTATTGATTATGGGTTACATGGCTTCATGTCATGTGTCGCTCTGGCTTTCCTTGTTATTATTTACATAAAGTCATTTTTCGTAGCTATAGTCTTAGCCTGCATGGGTATCTTACTTGGATGGGTAATAGATTTACCAAAAAATACCAAAATTCCAAACAAAAAGAAAAGGCTGGCTGCCTTCATCCTTGGCTCGACTGTGTTTTTACTTCCTGCAATATTGGGCCGCGAAATTCTAGAAGGAGAGCTAAAAGTCGTTTTGGGTAAGCTCGGAGTGCGGCACGATCAGGGAAATGTCTGGCTTTCCGAGGAAAATTTTGCACTGCTTCGAGCAGTTGCCGAACAAAGCCATGTACCTCTTTTCCCTTGTGACAGCGATGATAAAATGCGAGGGAAAATTGTTTCAGGTGTTGATGTGCTTTGGCATGGTATAGGCGAGAGGTCGCTCATTTCCTTATTACTGCCACCAGTTGTGCCAAATAGAAGCCATTCGCAGTCACAAATTGATTCCACGAACAACAAATGGACAGTTCATATCAAGCCCAAAGAGAGTGTTCGGGTAGAACTAAAGAGGGAAGGCATGTACATGATTAAGAGTGATCGAGCTTTACAGCAAAGGTGTATCGATTTGAATGAAGATACTTTGTTTGAGACTGGAAAGTCAGACCTATTTCCTGGCTCTGAGAAAAATATCGAAAAACGCATTCGGCACATGCTAAATAAGAATTTCCACATTCATAGAGTTGAGGTCATTGGTCATGCAGATATCCAACCGTTTTCTGGGCGGCATCTTAACAATTATCTCTTGGCCGAGCTGCGAGCTGAACGTGTAAAAGAAGCTATCATCACAACACTGAAATTAAGCAAGGACGACATTACGGTAGAAAGCAAAGGCGCTACTCAACCCAAAGTTCAGTGCTCAGAAAAACTTTCGGCTAAAATGATGGCTGAGTGCCTTGCACCAAATAGGCGTGTTGAGGTTAGAGTCGAATTTTTTGCTATAGATATTTGAATATCTTGTAGCACAATATTCGGATTTTTTTCACTAACGTAAAATCCCCCGGCAAAGCCGAGGGCATTCGGTTGTGAGCCGCTCAAAGCAGCCCCGCATTCTTGGAACCACCATCCCGGGGGTGACTCATCTCCACAGGCCGAGTTGATCCAACCTCACGTCCTCTTGCTCCTGCTTCTTTGTATCAACCGTTGGTCGAGATGAGGCAGTGGTACGAGCGTGCATCAAGTGCTCTCTTGCCCAGAAACGCAGCCCAACGAAGTTGCGTTTGTGCTTTCCATACACCCGAGCCAAATAAATCGTACTCTTGTTCTCAATAAAACCAACGACTTGCGACACCGCGTATTTCGGCGGTATCGCCATCATCATGTGAACAGGGTCAGGCATCAGATGCCCTTTCACGATCTCACTCTCCTTCCAGGCAGCAGGCTTTCGGGTACGGGACATCTCCTGCGCTTGCATCCCTCAGTCGCTAATCGGCGCCGCAAACACGTCGGCAGCCCCGGGAGCATCAAACAGAGACGGCTCTACGGCTTGGTCCCGGTTGCTCTCGACAAGCAACGGTCGCCTCATACCGACGTTCGTCTCACCAGCCAGGCACCTCTCCCCTTCGTGCGCCAGCAGGCGTAACCGGTTGATGCGCTTTGTCCCCTTCTTAAAGCGGATCAGGTCATCGTAAAGCCGCGGATCGTCTTCACGATCCAGCACGAACAGCATACTGATCGTTTCGGCAGCGGATATTTTCGTGTTTGCCATCACGCGCCTCCCTGAGCTGCGGAAGCGAGCGTGGAGAAGAGCTTCGGCGCGTGGTTCATCCCGGCAACCTGGAACCCCCTGACATTCGCGTGCAGAGGGTCTTTCACCTCCAGTATCTTGTGTTTCGGGAACGCCTCCTTGATCGCCTTCCTGAACAGGTAAGCGCCGCCGCCGACCAAGATGATGTTCTGAAAGCTGTAACTCGCCTCTACCCAGCGCATCATCGACGCCACGGCCTGCTGTGCGATTGAATGCGCCATTGGCATGGCCCGCGAAATGCCATAGGCCTTCTGAAAAATCACCGGGTTCTTGCCGGTGCGCAATGCCCAATCGATCGCATCAATATCGTTGTACGGCGTGCCGATGTCCATGCTGATCTCGGCCGCGATGGCTTGCAGCATCTCCGACACCCCACGGTTGACCGAATGGCTCTTGTTCTGCACCAGGCGCATGCCCCGCGCGACCAACCAGTCGAAAGTCCGTGATCCGGGATCAATGATCAGGCTCTGCTCCCGCTCAATCGTCGAGAGCTTCTGGTGCTGTATCGCGAAGTCCACCAGAGCGCCCTGTGGCTGAGCTATGGCCAGCGCCTTATGCACGACGACGGTCTTGCCGTTGCCGATGTCGTGCGTTCCAGTAACCAGTTTCTCAAGCGCACTCTTCTTCGTCGTGAGCGCGGCGACGGGCAGACCGACGACCAGGAGATCAATGGCAGGCACCTTCATCATCGCCAAGGCACCGCGCAGCAACGCCATGTACTCGGGCGTCTCGATGTAGCGGTCGTGCATCTGGGTAGCCCGGAACACGTCCGCAGCCAACTCGACCTCCGGGCCGACCTCGTAGAACAGGCCGTTGATCGGGATCGCCACCGTCTTGCGGCGCTCGAACCCGGGCTGGGCTGAAGGCTCGCGCATGCTCGGATAGGCAATCGACGGAAAACTCGCGCAGCGGATCTCACCGTCGGCGACGTTGCTGATGTATTTGGTGTTGCCGAAGCCGACATCCACCGCTCTGACCACAAGTTCCATAGGACGCTCCTGAGAAAGTTTGCCAGCGGCCAGCATCGGTTTGTCGATGCGACCGATCCACACGGAATTCACCCCGGAATGTCTTGTTCTCGCAGTCAGCCTGGACTGTGGTCGCACGCCAATCGAACTGGCTTGCGATGGAAGCCGACGCCGCGAACAGGCACGCCGCTGCGCATCCCGTGTCGCACTACGCTCTCACTGGATTTCGCCAGATCAAGACCACAGTCTCAGGACGCACCACAGAACCTAGTGCGGAACGGCAGCGAAATGTTGCCGGTCGAAACCAGAGGCCAGGCAAAGGGATGTCAAGCCCGCTCACCGGCTCATTCAGGCGTCTTTTCGCAAGATAAACGGCCCTGGAATCCCGATTTCAAGTGCCACTCGCAATACCCGCCGTTTCGACTGCTGCCGGGTGGTCCACCGTTGACGATGCCGCCATATCCGGTGTCAACTACAGGCTCCCGAGGCCATCCTGGTCTGCTCCTTCGTGGGGCATAGGCGTTGCGGTCGTTACCCGCCCTTCAAGTCCCGGCCCCTGAGCCGGACTCGGCACGGCCCTCTGAGTCCATGCCCGAAGTTGTTCAACCCGTAGCGTAACGCATGGCATTGCTGGCAGTCCGCTGCCAGACGTTCCCTGAGAACGAGCATTACGTTCGAGCAGTTTTTCGCGGTTGGCGCTTGATGCCTTCCCGCTGTTCCCGTCATCCTTTCGAGCACGCGCCACTGGCGCAGCGCACGGCTGTGTTTGCCCTTGTCGGCTCCCCGTGCGTCGCCGCTCGTGAACCTGACACTGTCCTGGACTTTTCGGTCAAGGGACAGACCCATGCAGGGGGATGACGCTACGAAATCGAGGACTGATCCATCCAGATGCGCAAAAGGCCCGACCTTCGCGCCGATGTCGCCCATGCCCTGCGAGGCTGGGCTTCATCCCAACACCCGACGAACGCAGAAATGCGGATGCGGGACGGATCAACATGTTCATTTTTAAGACCGACCGAGTTGGTAACTGCGCTTTGGGCGCCGTGCCGACGAACCACTGGGTAGGCCGACGCGCTCGTGGTCGCGCGTCATGCCGAAGCAACAGACCACGCATCGCGGGCGCGCCGGAATCCGCGCCTGCGCTGAAGCAAGGGATTCCGTTTGAGGTCACGGGTTGCCTCCCGAACAACGTGAGGCCGACCAGTATGTGCGGATCAAGGAAGAGGCGAAGGGGGCCGACTGCGCCATGTGCCGTTGAACACGCTGGAACGTATCGCGGCGCTGGAATTCGCCCAAGCCGTCGCCGGGGGCGAGGATAGCTGCCGCATAGCTTGCCGACCACAACCGGGTCAGGGCTGTCGGTACCTATTTAGGGGCGATGTTGGCTCAAGCAACTGTACCACAGGCCAAGCACCGGGCCGGTCTCGGCGATGAAGCGCCAGCCGGTGAATGCTGACGGATTGATGCAGACCTGCTGACCAAGTGTAAATTCAAAGGTATTCGTTTTTCGTGGTTGATGAGTCGTTTTTGGGTCAGTTCACGAAATGGAAAAATTGTACGATAAGCCTCACCAGTCATTTTTGTTGCTCGATTTAATATAAATCATTATGATTAATTAAATATCAAATCACATCGAAAAGGAGGTGTGGCATGACGCAAGCAGCAACCAAAGTTCTGACCGCACACGTACCGCTTCTGCTGGCCAACAAGGTGGATCAGATCGCATCACGGCTTGAACGCTCGCGTGGCTGGATCATGAAGCAGGCGCTGTCCGTCTGGATCGCCCAAGAAGAGGAACGCGACCGACTGACCCAAGAGGCGCTGGCTGACGTGGACGCTGGCCGGGTCATCGACCACCAAGCCGTGCAAGCATGGGCAGAGAGCCTTGGCGCCGACCAGCCGCTGTCGACGCCGCGTTGATGGAGCTGAAGTGGACCAGTAAGGCGCTTTCCGATTTGGTGCGCTTGTATGAATTCCTGGCTCCGGTGAACAAGCCCGCCGCCGTGCGGGCGGCGCAAGCGCTGACCAAGGCTCCGTGCATTCTGCTGACCAACCCACGCATCGGCGAGCAACTTTTCCACTGCGAGCCGCGTGAGGTACGGCGAATTCTGGCCGGAAAGTACGAAATTCGCTACGAAATTCAGGGGGCGACCATCTACGTGCTGCGGCTGTGGCATACCCGAGAGGATCGGTAACAAGAAAGACTGTGCTGGGTAAACTGGCGCCGCATCATGCCAACATCACGCTGTGGGGTGGCGGCGCCACGCTGAACCGGCTTCATGAGTTCGTCTCAGAGTAGCCAAGGCTATCGCGCGTTTTCAGCGGGCAACCGATGCCACACCCACGGCGTCAAGATTCTGTGGCCGGTACTTCTGGTTCATGTCGGTGTACTACGCCAAGCGATGGCGTTCATCCCAGCGAACAAGCTCGACCAAGCGATCATGTTCGAGTGGAGCACATAGCACCCCCTGATTGCGCTTGCCAGCCATCGCCGGTAACCAACGGTGAAACCTGCCCGCTCAAAGAGAAAGTGCGTCAACGCGCGCAGGCTCATGCGCTGACGCGGCGCCACGCCCCAACACGCATCTCGACGCCACCTGGAACGCAGAGGCAGCGCGGTCGCTCAATGTTGTCGTGCACGCGGGCCAAACACCTCTTGTAACCGAGTATCTTGCGCGTCGTACGAGATACCTGAGATTGAGATACGTCATCCATGAAGACCTCCGAAAAGAGTCATCGTAACGCTCTCTCTCCGTCAAAGAAGCATTCGAAATCTATGCCGAAACAACCCGATTTCGATGGTGATCCGCTGGATGAGATACCTCTGTCAAAATCGACAAAAAACCACCCACAATGCAATCCAGCCTTGATGTTTCATCCACCGGCTTGAACTCGATACCAAACAGGCATTTCGTTCGATCCTGACCGAGTACCATCGCCAACAGCAATTCCGCCGCAAACACGGGATCGACGCAGCGTAAGCTGCCTCGCTCCATGGCCCGATCGAGAAATTCCGCCACGCGCGCAACGACCTGACCAGGGCCGTGTTCGTACAGTTCCCGCACCAGTTCTGGAAAACGCGATGACTGGCTGCACACCGTACGATAGAAAGCAGGGCCGGAGCATCAAAACTCGTTAACCTTCAATAGCTTACAAAGGGGGCTTGTAAACCTCTGAAGAAAGGCGTCTACTCTTGATATTTGGGCGTAGAGATGAAGCAAGACGAAGGGGTAGCGGCGTTGGTTGCGCGGTTTGCCGGGCTGCCGGATAAACGGGTCGAAGGGCGGACAGAACATGATCTGGTAGACATCGTTGTATTGGCGCTCTGTGCGGTGATGTCGGGAGCCGAAGGCTGGGATGACATTGAAGATTGGGGACGAGCGCGAGAGGGCTGGTTGCGGAAATACCTGCCGCTACGCAACGGGATACCCGGTCACGACACCATACGGCGGGTCTTTGAAGCCTTATCCCCTGCCGAATTGGAACAACGCTTTGAAGAATGGATGGCAGACCTCTGTCCGGCGGTCACGGGACGGATCATCGCCATTGACGGCAAAACCTTGCGGGGATCGGGGCGGGTTGGGCGCGGACTGAGATCGCTGCATCAAGTCTCGGCCTACGCGGCGGAATACGGCCTCACCCTGGGGCAACGCCCCTGTGCCGAGAAGTCCAACGAAATCACGGCCATCGAAGAACTCTTGCCGACCCTGGCCCTGGAGGGGGCGGTCGTGACGATGGATGCGATGGGATGTCAGACAGCCATCGCGCAACAGATTACCGCGGGTGGTGGCGACTATGTTCTGGCGGTCAAGGATAACCAGCCCCGACTGGCCGAAGCCTTGCGTGATTTCTTTGGGAGCCTGAATGCGCCGGGCTATCCCAAACGGATCGCCTCGCGCCATGAGACGCTGGACAAAGGGCATGGGCGCAGCGAAACCCGGTGTTGTCTGGCCGTGGGTGAATTGGACTGGCTTGATCTTCTGGAACTCAAAACCCGCTGGCCGAAGCTGTCTTCAGTGGCTGTGATCGAATCGACGCGAAGCATCGCCGGTCGAGTCGAAACCGAGAAACGTTACGTCATCAGTTCCTTGCCTGCCGACAGTCGGCGTATTCTCCATGCCGTACGCACACACTGGGGCATCGAGAATGCGCTGCACTGGTGTCTGGATGTGACCTTTGGCGAGGATGCAAGTCCCATCCGCTTGCGCAACGCCGCGCTCAACTTCTCCTTCTTGCGCCGCCTGGCTATCAACCTCTTTCGTGCTGATACCTCCCGCGCATCAGCCTCCCCAAAAAACGAAAGGCCGCCGCATGGAATCCGGATTATCTCAGTACCGTGTTGAAATTACGGGTGATTTGATGCTCTGGCCCTGCGATAGAAAGCAATACCATCAGGGCTAAGCATCATGCTGCGGTACGCTTGGGAGAACCTTATCAAGCTCCCTCGCAGATCCTCCGCATCACCATCAAGATATACGACGACTTCGAGAGAATAGCGCTTTGCCGCCTCGGCAAATAGATTTTTCTTACTCTTGAAGTGGTTGTAAAACGTCTGCCGCGCCACTCCAGCACGATCAATGATGGCATCCACACTGGCCTTATAGCCTTGTTCAAGAAACAATTCCCTCGCAGCAAGAAGTAATTTTTTGCGATTGTCGATCAGCACGTTATGCATGGCTACCCGCATTGTCTCCAATTGTCCGCGTTATGATCGAAAATCATTGCACGCCACGGCACGTTACCAGCCACGCCTGCAAAACAGTTTTCCGATCTGAGCAGAATATTGATCCCATTGCACACCTGAAAAATTGGCGGCGCTGACCAAAAAACCTTGAGCCTAGATTGGCGGCGACGCCCTCATACTCCAACAACAGTGCAGAAAGCGAATCTGTTCGGCCAGTGAATCGGCATCTTCCGGTGCACCATAGAATCCGCCATGCGGCATGGCTTCAAAGACGTGCAAATCGGCATGAGCACCGGCACGGCGTAGCGCGCGGTGCAGCCGCACCGTATTCGACAGAAACAAGTCCCGCGTTCCCGAAATCAGCAGAGTTGGCGGAAAGCCACGGGTAAAGTCGCCAAACAAGGGGGACAGCATGGGGTCGCGCAGATCGTGCCCTGCCGCGTAAAGGAGCGTCGGTGCCGTCGGACGCCGGTGGAGAATGACATCAAGATCGCGCAGGGTCTCGAAGCTGTCGCCGCTTTCCGTCAGGTCGCATTCTGGCGTCAACAAAACCGCCGCCGCCGGCAAGGGCATACCGGCATCGCGTACTTTCAGGAGTGCCGAAGCAACCAGCCCGCCACCCGCCGAAATACCGATAATGGCTGTCTTTTCCGGGACATAGCGGTCAAGCAAACCTCGATAGGCGGCAACCACATCGTCCAATGCCGCTGGATACGGATGATCTGGAGCCAAACGATAGTCAACCGCATACACGACCATGCCGCACTTGAGCGCATAGACCTGCGCCGCCTTGGCTGCCAGTTCGCCGCCACCCATCACGAAGCCGCCACCGTGGACGTAAAGAATGGCATGGCCCTGATTGGCGGTTGGCACGCCGCCTGGCGTCAGTTTGAATGTCGGTGCACCGCCCAGAGCCTCTGACTCGACGCTACCGGGAAACGGTTTCATAAAACTGAAACGAACAGCCAATGTCGCATCGCATTGGGCAAGGAACGCTTTCCAGACCGCTGGATCGCTGCCACATGGCCATTCAATCGGAGTATGGGGCAGAGTCAGGAATTGCCGGGCCGCGGGGCTGATGGAATGAGGAATGGGAATCGTCCGCGCAGGCAAATGTATGTTGCCTGTACCATCTCCAGTTATTTCTGTCATGGTATGGATTATTCCGCCATATAGCCTTGAGCTTGGGCGAGTTGCTCACGACACTCGCGCGCCATGCGTTCGAGTAGTTCGCCGCAAGTGGGAATGTCACTCATCAAGCCGATTGCCTGACTTCCCCACACCAGCCCGCTCTCAATGTCACCGGATTCCAGTGCTGCCCGCCCGCGAGCGCCAGCCACCAAAGGGCGCACGTCATCGAAGGTGCAACCGCCTAGCCGTCGCTCGATGCTCACCACTTCTTCGGAGACGCGGTTCCTGAAGACCCGACCTGAATTCTTCAGGGTGCGGAAAATCAACACGGTATCCCGTTCGCTGCCATTGATGAGTGCCTTCTTGATATTGCGATGGATCGGCGACTCCTCTGTCGTCATGAAACGGGTGCCCATGTTGATGCCTTGCGCACCCAGAACCAAGGCTGCCGCCAAGCCACGGCCATCGGCGATGCCGCCGGAAGCGATCACCGGAATTTTCAGCGCCTTGACCGCCGCCGGGATCAATACCAGACCACCAATATCATCCTCACCGGGATGACCAGCGCACTCGAAGCCATCAATACTGATGACATCAACACCGTTACGCTCCGCGCTCAGCGCATGACGTACTGAAGTGCACTTGTGAACGATCCGAACATCCGCTTTTTTGAATTTTTCAACAAATTCTTTTGGACAGTTACCCGCCGTTTCGACGATTTTGACGCCGCCGTCGATGATCGCTCGCACATAATCAGCATAGGGTGGCGGGCTGGCGGTTGGCAAGATGGTGAGATTGACGGCGAATGGCTTGCCGGTCATGGTGCGACAGCGTTCAATTTCACCGAGTAGCGCGGCAGGGGTCGGCTGCGTCAGGGCGGTCAGGGTGCCGAGACCGCCTGCGTTCGAGACTGCCGACGCCAATTCGGCACGACCAACCCACATCATTCCGCCTTGGACAATCGGATACTTGATGCCAAGGAGTTCGGTCACTGCGGTTTTCATCCGTTTACTCCCTGATACTTCAGGCTGCCAAGGCACGGGCTTCGTCCTGGATGCGGCCCGCGTAGCGATTTAGGTGGTAGTCAAGATTGCCAAACCAAGCATCGGCCAGCACCAGACGGCGGTAATGGTGGCCGACACGGTATTCCTCGGTAATGCCGTAACCACCATGCAACTGGATGCCTTGGGCGGTGACGAACTTGGCGCATTTGCTCACCAAGGCCTTGCAGCCGGAGACGATGCGGCTGGTATCCTCGGCGGCAGGGTTGGTAAGAACCGCCAACCCGCGATACAGCATTGCCCGAGCCTGCATGAGTTCAATCGCCATATCGGCCATGCGGTGCTGAAGCGCCTGAAAAGTACCAATGGCGACGCCAAACTGCTGGCGCGTTTTCAAATACTCCGAGCATAAGGCGATGACGTCCTCCATGCCGCCAACCATCTCGGCACAGAGTGAGACGATGGCTTCGTCGACTGCGCGTTGCAGTCCGCTAAAGGCATTACCTTCCTCACCGAGCAGGGCTGAGGCCGAAACCACCACATTTTCCAACACCAACTCAGCGGCTGGCGTGCCATCGAGCAAGCGGAATGGTTCGCAGCGGACGCCAGAGCTTTGCGGGTCAATGAGGAAGATGGAAATGCCTTGTTCATCGCGTACCTGACCGCTACTTCTGGCAACAACCAGAATACGGTCAGCCACGGGCGCGGCAACGACCAAGCTCTTGCGTCCATTCAGCGCATAACGCCCATCCGCTTGGCGCGTCGCCATTGTCGATACATGAGAAACGCAGCCACGAGCTTCCGGTTCGCTATGGGCAACGGCGACTATCGTTTCGCCGCTACCCATGCCAGCAAGGAGTTTTTCTTTCTGTGCTTCTGCTGAACAGCCTCGCATGATGGCAACTGGCAACACGGCACAGAAGGTATAAGGCTCAAGCACGAGGCCACGGCCCAGCTCTTCGGCGATCAACGCGGTTTCGATAGCGTTGAAGCCAAGTCCGCCGCATGACTCCGGAATAGGTGCCATCAGCCAACCCATTTCAGCAAATACCGACCAGGTTTCTCTGGAAAAGCCGCCGCCAACCTTGACAAGCTGGGTCCGCGATTCAAAGGAATAAGACTTGTTGACGTAACGGCGAACACTGTCCTGCAACATCCGCTGCTCTTCTGTCAGATCGAAATTCATGTCTGGTCGCTCCTTACAACCCAAACAACGCCTTGGCGATGATATTGCGCTGGATCTCGGCGGTGCCGCCGTAAATTGTGCAGGCGCGGCGATAAAAGAGTTCCGCCGCAAGGCCGGGGGCAAAATCAGGCCCAACGAAGCTCTGTTCATGCTCGGTCTGCTCTTCTGCCGGGCTGGGATAGAACACCGGGCCATAGTCGCCGATGATTTCGACCAGCATTTCGGTCAGTTTCTGGTGCATTTCGGAACCACGCACTTTGAGCATTGAGCCGATTGCTGCGCCGCCATTCAGTTCGTTGACGCCCTGATGCAGAATTTTCTGCACCATCATGTCGATGGCGAGTACTTCGAGTTCGTATTGCGCCAACCGCCCGGCAAACGCCGGGTCCTCGATCAGCGGGCGATCTCCCGCCCGTTGACAAGATGCATAACGGCGAATCTTGGCCAGATAGCGTTTGAGCGCCGGTGACTCGGCGCCGAGCAACGCCCGCTCGTTAAAGAGCAGGAATTTGGTATAGCCCCAGCCCTTGTTCTCCTCGCCAATGAGATTCTCAACCGGAACACGCACGTTGTCGTAGAAAACCTCGGCAAGATGACCGCAACCGTCCAGGCTGACGATAGGGCGAATGGTAACGCCGGGTGTATGGGTATCAAGTAGTAGAAAGGAAATACCCTTCTGTGGCTTGGCCGTCGGATCAGTACGCACCAACAGGAAGTTCCAATCGCCCTGCGTACCGAAGCTGGTCCAGATTTTCTGCCCATTAACCACGTAAGAATCACCATCACGAACGGCAGTGGTACGCAGATTGGCGAGATCAGAACCAGCCCCCGGCTCGGAGAATCCCTGTATCCAGAACACCTCGCCACGTAGGATCGGCGGCAAAAAACGCTTCTTCTGTTCAGTATTGCCGAAATGGCAGATAACCGGGCCGACCAGGTCAATTCCGGCTTGATTCGGAATCGGAGCACCAGCCAAGTAGCACTCCTCCTCAAAGATATAGCGTTGTGAGGCAGCCCAGCCCGTTCCGCCATCCTCCCTGGGCCAAGCCGGCGCCGACCAGCCACGCTTTTCATGCAGGATGCGCGTCCATCGTAGCGAATCCTCCTTGCCAGGCAGATAACCTTGCTGGCCGCGCCAGGCAAGATCAGATGGCAGGTGTTCGCGCAAAAAAGATCGAACCTCCTGACGGAATTGTTCGTCATCGGTAGAGGGTATGAAATCCATGTAAACTCCAGTGCAGTACGCAGGGGAAACGCTACCCCGACTAACGGCCATGTTTTGCCTTTGCCAAAGCTTCGGCAAAGGCGGGATTGGCGGCGGCAATGGCTGCCGACAAATGAGCGCCGGAACGGTCAGAACTGGCCGGGATCGAATAATCTGCTGTGTCCATGATCGCGCCCATTCCGGCCAGTACCGCTTCGGGCGTCATTGATGCCGCATCGAACACCGTCCCGTCCGTCTCGCCGACGAAGACGCGGGAGGTAAAACCACCGCCGCAGTGAAACATCTCCCCGTTGACCGGGCACGCCTCATGGGCAAGTACAGCAACCAGATTGCTGACCAGGATCGCTGGCGCAAAGTGTTCCATCAGCGGCGGGATACCTTGCAGCTTTGAATTTTCCGTCCAGGCAATCGGCCCCACCAGATTGGCTTTGATACCTTGTGCTTCACCCTCTGTCGCCAGCACTTTAGTAAAGGCCATGAGCGCCGATTTGGCGATACTGTAGGCATGATCTTTTCGCCGACCAAAGAAACCCGCGCCGGAACCTGTCACGACGACACGGCCATAGTGATTCGCCAGCATGTACGGCCAGGCTGCATGGACGATGTTCCAGCCGCCATGCACGTTAACACGCAAGATACGATCCAGATCCTCGATTCTTGCCTCCTGAAACGAACCCAGCGGCGCGTAGACACTGGCGTTGTGAATCACGATGTCCAATCGCCCGAAGCGGGTTACCGTCGCATCAACCATTGCCTTCACCTGTGCTGGATCGGTGATGTCATTACAGGCGGACATCGCTGTACCGCCAGCAGCGGCAATCTCGGCCACGACATTATCGGCAGGCGCTGGATTGCCGCCGTTCTCGCCGCGCAGTCCGCCGCCATAGTCATTCACCACGACTTTGGCCCCGCGACTGGCGAGAAACAAGGCATGCTGTCTGCCAATACCGCGCCCAGCACCGGAAATGAGCGCGACTTGTTTGTCGTATCCGAGCATATTTGCCGCCATCAGTGGAATGAAATCGTATGGCCGCCATCAACTGCGATAGTCTGACCGTTGATGTAGCCACCGGATGGCGAGGCGAGCATCACGGCAAGACCGGCGATTTCCTCGACCTCGCCGAATCGCTTAGATGGATTACGGCTGAAATACCACTTCGTCATTTCCTCATCCTCCCATTGCGAACGCGCCATCTCCGTTTTGAAGGTTCCGGGAGCGATACAGTTAGCTGTAATACCTTTGCTGGCAAACTCGCTCGCCATATTGCGGACAAATTGCATGTCCGCCGCCTTGGTCAGACCATAGGTACCCGTGACAGGATCACCAAGCAAACCGACAATCGAAGCGACCACGATGAAGCGGCCATAGCCGCGCTCAATCATGCCCGGCACCGTCATTTGTCCCAGCCAAATGCTGCTCTGGACATTAACCTGCATGAACTTGTTGAAGGTATCTTCCTTGAGATCGAGCACCGAGCCAATCCACGGATGAATCGCCGCATTGGCCATGACGATGTCGACGCGCCCCCACTTTGCCACTGTCGCATTGACCAAAGCCTGTAACTCCTCCTTGCGACCGATATTGCATGGTACGGCGATGGCCTCGCCGCCTGCGGCACAAATCTCGGCAGCCGCCAATTCGCACGGCTCCGCCTTGCGCCCCGAGATGACCACCCTCGCTCCATGCTCAGCCATGCCACGAGCGGACGCCAAGCCAAGACCACGGCTGGACCCCGTGATGATGGCTACCTTGCCGCGCAGATCGAAAAGAGAAGACATCATCAATGGCTCCTGTCAGTGACTTTCGCTTACAGTGCAAATATAATAGAAATATTTGAACAAAGTTCAATTAGATGAATATTACAACACTTTAGGAGCATGGTATGAGCTATTCTGCTTCGCCTGTTCTCGTCACCGGCGCTACCGGCGCTCAAGGTGGCGCTACCGCTCGCGCTTTGCTCGCCGCGGGTTTCCCGGTACGCATCCTTACCCGCGATCCTCAATCTCCGACGGCCCAAGCCCTGCTTACCTTGGGAGCCGAAGTCATTCAGGGGGACATGAACGAACCGGCCTCCCTGGTCGTAGCAGCGGAAGGGGCCTATGGTCTCTTTTCGGTACAGCGCCCCGACGTGGATGGAAGCGACTCGGAGCGCCGCCACGGTTATGCGCTACTTGAGGCGGCGCGTCAGTGCGGCGTCCGTCATCTGGTCCATACCTCGGTTTGCGAGGCAGGTAGGCATCAGAATTTTCCCGGCTGGGAAAACCGTCGTTGGTATCAGAAATACTGGACGGATAAGTGGGACATCGAAGAGAAGGCGCGTCATGCCGGTTTTTTGCATTGGACCATCCTCAAACCAGCCTTCATGATGGATAACTTCGCCCAGCCCAAGGCCCGGTCAATGTTTCCTCACTTGCAGCAAGGCCGCATCATCACGGCGCTACGACCGGATACCCGCCTCCAATTGACCTGCGCTGACGATGTTGGCGCTTTTGCCGCTGCCGCTTTCGCCGCCCCAGCGCGCTTTGATCGCCGGAACATCGATCTCGGCGCTGAGGCGCTAACCATGACCGAGGTCGCCGCGATCCTGAGCCGACTGCTGCAAAAGCGCGCTGTCGCCGAATCCGTCAGCCCTGACGAAGCCAAGGCAGCCGGATTGAACCCCGGCTGGGTGCGTACTCAGGAATGGATCAACGAGGTCGGCTATCGCGCCGACCTTGAGTCGCTCAAGGGTTATGGCATTCCGCTGACAAGCTTTACGGCCTGGATTGAGCGGCATGCCGACCAAATCGTCATTGACACCCAATCCACAGGAGCCGCCGCATGAGCAACTATTACGATCTGCCCGAGGAAATCCACGTGACCGCCGAAGGCGGCCTGCGTATCATTACCTTGAATCGGCCCGATGACCTCAATGCTTCGACTACGGAAATGCTGTTCAGTTACCCCAAACTGTTCCGCGCCCTGGCCGAAGATAGCGAGGCGCGGGTGGCGATTCTCACCGGGGCCGGACGCGCCTTCAGCGCCGGCGGCGACATGACGCACTTCGTCAAAACCCTTGATGATGCTGATTTCGCCCGTGCTGTTCAGGAAAACGCCCGGCGTACCATCCACGGCTTTATCGACGTGCCGATTCCGCTGATTGCGGCGGTCAACGGCCCCGCCGTCGGCTGGGGAGCGACGCTCGCCACCCTTTGCGACATCGTGCTGATGTCGGAAACATCCTTTATGGCCGAGCCGCACATCAACATCGGGCTGGTTGTCGGCGACGGTATTTCCGTTTCTTGGCCGCTCTACACCAGTCTGCTGCGCGCCAAGGAACTGATCTTCACCGGCGACCGCATCACGCCACAACAAGCGGTGGAATTTGGCCTCGCCAACCGGGTCGTTGCACCCGACAAGCTGATGGCCGAAGCCCGCGCCCTGGCAGAGAAGTTGCTCAAGCAGCCCGCCCAGGCGCTACGTGAAACCAAAAAATTGATGAACCTTTACCTACACCGCTCCGCTGCTCAAATGCTCGACGCCACGCTGGGGCGGCAATTGGCGGCGACTATGAGCGAAGAGCACATAGCGATTGCCGCCAACTTCATCGCCCAACAGAAGCGTCACCAGAGCAGCCAAACATGAGCGAACGGCAATAGCGATGGCTCGTATCCACATCAAATTACCCGAGCGTTTCCGTTTTTCGACGGAAATTCCTGTCTACCGGCTCCACATCAACGCTGGCGGACATCTAGATAATGCCCTGTTGCTGACCATCGTCTCGGAAGCGCGCTCGCGTTATTTCAAATTCCTCGGCTACAGCGAACTCGATGTGGAGGGTTACAGCATCATCGTCACTGATGCCGCTGTGCAATACCTTTCCGAAGGCTTCCCCGACGATGTCATGGTCGTCGAAATGGCCTTTGGCGAGGCGAATAAATACGGTGGCGACCTGATTTGGCGCATGAGCGCACTGGATGATAGACGCGAAGTGGCGCGGGGAAAGACAGGTTTCGTTTTTCGTGACCGCGCTCAAGGCAAGATTGCCTTGATGCCAAAAACATTTTTTGCCAACACCCATGACTGATCGAATACAACTAAGCCGCTCCGAATATCTTGACCTGCCCGGTGCTCGTATCCATGTGCGCCACTGGGGCAAACCCGACGCGCCCACTTTGTTCATGCTGCATGGCTGGATGGATTGCTCCATCACTTTTCAGTTCCTCGTCGATGCTTTCGTCCATCAATGGCATGTCATCGCCCCGGACTGGCGTGGCTTTGGTCTTTCCCAATGGCAGAACCGCCCCTATATGTTCATCGACTACAGCGTCGATCTGGCGGCGCTACTGGACCAGTATTCACCTGACACGCCTGTCAGGCTCCTCGGTCATAGCATGGGCGGTAACGTCGCTGCCGTTTTTTCTGGCCTGTTTCCGGAACGGATTGCGCGACTGGCGCTTCTGGAAAATTTTGGCGCCCCTGCTTATCCGCGTGATGGACTACGCGACCGCCTCGCTCACTGGATACGTGAAACCCGGCAAGGGCCGCCGCCTCTGCGGACCTATGCCAATCTGGAAAGCTACGCGGAACGCCTGCGCCATGGGAATCACCGCTTGACGCCGGAACGCGCCCACTTTCTTGCACAACATTTCTCGCGCCGCGACGAACAGGGCTTGATAACGGCTGCTGCTGACCCGTGGCACCGCGCCGCCTCGCCCCGTTTGCTCAACGTAGACGATTTCAGAGGCTTGTGGCGACATATTGAAGCGCCAACACTGTTCGTCGCTGGCCAGGAGTCCACCTTTTTTCGCCGCTTCGACAGTGACCCCAAGAGCTACGCCGATCACCGCGCCAGTTTTCGCCGCCTTTCCGAAGTGGTGCTATCCGAGGCTGGTCATAATGTTCAGCACGACCAGCCGGAGCAACTCGCCTCTATCCTCGAAGCCTTTTTTCTCGGCGGCTGAACGGCCCAATTTCTCTCTGGTTCCCGATGCGCTTACCCTCAGCCCTCACGCCTCTACAACATCGCCCCTTCCTGTTGCTCACGAGCGGTTCCTTTCTGACTTTTTTGGGCGCGCAAATTCAGATCGTCGGCGCTTCATGGGAAATGATGTCACTGACCACGTCTTCGACATTGGTAGCTCTGGTACAAAGCGCCTCCACCTTGCCTGCCCTGCTCTTTGCCCTGCTCGGCGGCGCCCTTGCCGATATGTTCGACCGTCGCCGGGTACTGATGACGGCTCAAGGCATCATGTTGATTGCTGCCTGCTTGCTGCTAGTAGCACAGCAAACCGGGGCGATGACACCCTGGCTGCTGCTCGGCCTCACCTTTCTGCTCAATATCGGCTCCACCTTGCGTATGCCAGTGCAGGCGGCGATGACCAACGAACTGGTGGGCGTGTCGGAAATAACCAGAGCAGTGTCGATCACTGGCATCAGCTTCAATCTGGCACGCAGCGTTGGGCCTGGGCTGGCGGGTATCGTGATAGCGCCTTGGGGTGTCATGGGCGCTTTCGTCGTTAATACCATCTGTATCTGCGGCGCCATCGGCAGCAGTTTTTCCTTGAGCACAACGCATTCAGCCTCCGGCAAGCAGCCCAGCCACATCGGTCGCGCTATCCTCGAAGGGTTACGCTATTGCGCTGCCGAAGCGGTCTTGCGCAACATGCTGGTACGTACTTTCTGCTGGGTATTCTTCGCTATTTCGGTTTGGGCGCTGCTACCACTGATCGCCAAGCAGAATCTCGGCGGCGGCCCGCTTTTGCTCGGTATTCTTTTCGCATGTCAGGGTATTGGCGCGATTACCGGAGCCACTGTCACGCCTAGCTTGCTCAAGCATTTTGGCATCAAACGTCTGGAAAAACGTCTGACACTGGCTTTCGCGCCGGTGCTGGCCATCTCGGCCTGTGCTGACACCCTCTGGTGGCTGGTCCCAGCGCTGCTCATCGGCGGTTGTGTCTGGTTAACTTTCCTGAACGTGCCATCAACGACCATGCAGTTAGCTGCCCCACCACTGGTGCGTGGCCGCGTACTCTCGATCAATCTGATGGCCCTCTATGCCAGTATGGGCTTGGGCGCCTGGTTCTGGGGCATGGTTGCCGATCTAGCCGGGTTGCGCGTAGCGCTGTTGGTTGCCGCCGCTGGTCTGACCGCCAACCTACTGCTGCACCGATGGCTACCGCATGAGGAATCTACATCCCAAATACAGACATGATAATGATTCACCACAACAGCAAGCGGGAGCATCGCTGATGATTTCTCCGGCCAAAGCGCCACGCAAGACGGACATACCGCCTGGATTCGAACTGATGCCGCCATTCGGCCCCTTCCATCAATTGAGCGGGCCAATCTATGTGAAAAAAACCGAAGACGGCTTCACGATTGGCCTGCTCGTTGAAGAAAAACATCGCAACGCCGGTCAAATGGTGCACGGCGGGATGCTCGCCATGCTCGCCGATACCGCTTGCACCTGGGCCAGCAAACACTCACGTCAGCCTGTACGGCGGGTGCTGACGAGTCATCTGTCGGTGGGCTTCACTGGCAATGCCGTGCCAGGCGACTGGCTGGAAGCGCGAGTACAGGTGGTTAAGTCTGGCCGCCGCGTGGTGTTCTCGAACTGTTTTATCTGGTCAAGGGAAAAGTGTATCGCCCACGCTACCGCACAGTTTCAGGTCATTGGCGAAGAAACAGAATGACTCACTGCCTTGGCGTTGGACGTTCAGCATTCCAGTTGCGATGCCGCGCCAAGCGCAGCGATGATTTTGGCTGCTATCGCCTTGAGCGTTTCGTTATCGACAAGGTTTCCCATGTGCGGCTTGAGCTCAACGCCTTGCCAGCGCGGAATCAGGTGAAAATGGACATGCGGCACCGATTGCCCCGCCCCTCGGCCATTGACCTGTGAGGCCATGAACCCATCAGCCGCTACGGCTTTCATCACTGCCGGCGCCAGATAGCGGACGGCTTCCAGACAGGCGGCAGCGCCTGCTGACGAAAGATCAAGCAAGGTCTCTGCCGGTTCCTTCGGGATGACCAGAACATGACCATCACTTTGCGGCATCGCATCCATGAAGGCCAGCACGCTGGCGTTCTCGAAGATTTTCACACAAGGGAGTTCACCGCGCAGAATCCTGGCAAAAATGTTGTTCGCATCGTATGCCATGCTGCCTCCTGAATATTTACGCTTGCCAATTTCAACGAAAGTTCTTATTTTAGAATGGTGTTCAATTTAGCGCCAGATATTCGATTGGCCAAATCGAAAGGGAAACCCATGAACGACACCTCAGGCGGCAACAAAATCAGCATGACCATTAGCGGTTCCGCCCAGTTCGTCGCCGCACGCATCAAGGAGTTGGCCGCCAGCGACGAGCAGTTCCGCGCCGCCTTGCCGAACCCAATGGTCAATGAAGCAAAGCTAAAGCCTGAATTGGGCCTTGCCCAAATTATGGCAACCTGTATGGAAGGCTATGCCAACCGGCCCGCACTTGGCCAGCGGGCGACGGAATTGGTTACCGACCCGGCAACTGGACGCGCCATCCGCCGACTGCTGAAGTGTTATGAAACACTCAGTTACGCCGAACTGTGGTCACGCGCCCGTTCCCTGGCTGCCTTCTGGCATCACGATCAAACGCGCGCGCTACACGCCAACGACTTGATCGGCATCATCGCCTTCGCGGGCATCGACTTCACCACTGTCGATCTCGCCGCGCTGCACAATGGCGCGGTGGTGGTGCCGATGCAGACCAATGCCGCCATGACGCAGTTGCTCGGCATCATCAAGGAAACTGAGCCGCGCTGGCTTGCTACCAGCCTCGAATGTCTCGATACCTCGGTCGAACTCGTACTGAACGGTCATCGTCCCGCCGGGGTGCTCGTGTTTGACTACCATCCTGAAGTCGACGACGAGCGGGAAATCTATGCGGGAGCAAAAGAAAAACTCGCCGCCGCCGGTCTCGCTGACCTGCTTGTCACCTTGCCAGAGGTTTGTGCCCAAGGCGAAAGACTGCCGCCCGCGCCACTGTTTGCTGAACCCGATACAGCCATGCGGATGTGCACGATTTACTACACCTCTGGCAGCACGGGCCTGCCCAAAGGCGCGATGTATCCCGAACACATGGTGAAACCGACTTGGCGGCCCGTTAGCCCCCTGCCGTTTTTCTACATGCATTACATGCCCATGAACCATTCATTCGGGCGTAGCGGCGTCTATGCCACCCTGGGTTCCGGCGGCACCTGCTATTTCACGGCCAAGAGCGATCTCTCCGAACTATTCGAGGACATCAAACTCGTACGACCAACCTTCATGGCCATCGTACCGCGCATCTGTGAAATGGTTTATCAGCAGTATCAGGTCGAACTGGAGCGCCGCTCACCCGGCGTAACCGACATTGAAGTACTCAGGCATGAACTCCTCCTTGAGACGCGCAATCAGGTATTGGGAGGCCGAATGCTCGCGGGCAGCTTCGGCTCGGCGCCGCTCGCGCCCGAACTGCGGCAGTTCATGGAAGCCTGCTTTGGCTTCAATATGGACGAGAACTACGGCTGCACCGAGCTTTCCGGCATCACCCGCAACAACCGGATCGTGCGGCCTCCAGTCATCGACTACAAACTCGACGATGTGCCTGAACTTGGTTATTTCAAGACCGACAAACCCTATCCACGTGGCGAATTGTGGGTCAAGACAGCCAGCATGATGCTCGGCTACTACAAGCGGTCGGAAGTCACCGCCACTGTCATCACCGCAGACGGCTATTACAAAACCGGCGACATCATGGCCGAGATTGGCCCGGATCAACTGATCTACGTCGACCGCCGCAACAACGTACTCAAGCTCTCACAGGGCGAATTCGTCGCCATTTCGCAATTGGAGACGCTCTTTACCAACGGTCACCCGGCGATCAAGCAAGTCTATCTGTACGGGACCAGCGAACGCTCCTTCCTGCTCGGCGTGCTGGTGCCGAATGAAGATACGCTAAAGGCAATGGGCATTGGCACTGACAACAACAAGGCGATCAAGGCGCTCTTGCGCCAGGCGATCAAGGAAATCGCCCGCACCGAAGAACTCAACGGTTATGAAATACCCCGCGACTTCATTGTCGAGCGCGAGCCGTTCAGTATTGAGAACGGTCTGTTAGCCGGAATCGGTAAATATCAGCGGCCAAAGTTCAAGGAACGCTACAGCGCCCGGCTTGAACAAATGTATGACGATATCGCCACCGCTCAGGCCAGCGAACTTCAGGGGCTGCGCCGGGATGGCCGCCATGCCCCGGTACTCGATACCGTGGCCCGCGCCGTTCAAGCCACCTTGGGTATTGAAGACATTGATCTCTCGCGGAGCGTGAGTTTCAGCGATTTGGGCGGCGACTCACTCTCCGCCCTGTCGTGCTCGCTCCTGCTTGAAGAGATCTATGAAGTCGAAGTGCCCGCCAGCGTCATCAACAACCCTGCTGGCAGTTTGCAGCAGATCGTCCGCTTCATCGAGCGGGCGCGCAACACTGACTTCAAGCACCCGACCTTCACCTCGGTTCACGGCAAGGGCGCAACCGAGATCCATGCCAGTGACCTGATGCTGGAAAAATTCATCGACGCCGCGACGCTCAATAATGCCCACAAAGCCGCGCCACCCAGCCCGGATATCCGCACCGTGCTGGTCACCGGAGCCAATGGCTATCTGGGCCGCTTCCTCTGCCTTGAATGGCTGGAGCGCATGGCGAAAGTTGATGGCCGCGTCGTCTGCATTGCCCGTGGCCAGGACGCGGGGGCAGCACGGCAGCGCATTGCTGACGCTTTTGAAAGTAACGACCCCGATCTCAAAGGGCACTTCGAGGCATTGGCCGCCAAACATCTCGAAGTCTTTGCCGGTGATCTGTCCGAACCCGATCTCGGTCTTTCCCACGCCGATTGGCGACGGCTAGCCGAGACCGTAGACCTCATCGTGCACCCAGCAGCCTTCGTCAACCACGTTTTGCCTTACGCTCAGTTGTTTGGCCCCAATGTCGTTGGAACGGCTGAACTGATCCGGCTCTCTCTGACTCATCGGCTCAAACCCATCAACAATGTCTCCACGGTCGCCGCGGCAGTGATTCCAGGCCGTGGCATCATGGATGAAGATGCCGATGTGCGGGCTGCAACGCCTGTGCGCCGCCTCGACGGCAACCGCTACGCCGACGGCTACGCCAACAGCAAATGGGCCGCCGAAGTCCTGTTGCGCGAAGCCAATGATCGCTTTGGACTGCCGGTGGCGACTTTCCGTTCCGACATGATCCTTGCCCACAGCACATACAAGGGCCAGGTCAACGTCCCCGACATGTTCACCCGCTGGCTGTTGAGCATCGTGCTGACCGGGCTGGCCCCTCGTTCCTTCTATTCCAGGGATATCACGCGCGCCCACTACGACGGCCTGCCTGTCGATTTCTCGGCGGCGGCCATCGCCACCCTCGGCAGCCAGGCGCTCAGTGGCTACCGGACTTACCACGTCGTCAATCCGCACGATGACAGCGTCTCGATGGATACTTTCATCGACTGGGCCATTGAAGCCGGACACAAAATACAGCGTATTGACGATTATGCCGAATGGATTCTTCGTTTCGAGACCGCACTGCGCGGCCTGCCGGAAAAACAGCGCCAGCAATCGTCACTACCCTTGATCCATCAGCTTCAGCAACCCATGTCCGCCGTCGGCATCCACGTCCCCGCCGCGCGCTTCCGGGCGGATGTACGCAAATATGCAGTGGGTCCCGATAAGGATATTCCCCATTTGTCGGTCGAGTTCATCCACAAAAACCTCAATGACCTTCGCCACCTGAACCTGATTTAAGGAGACAGACCATGAGCAATACCGTCCGTGGCTACGCCGCAACTGCGCCCGAGGCCAAACTTGCGCCATTTCAATTCACCCGCCGTGACCCGCGTCCCGACGACGTGATGATCGAAATCCTTTACTGCGGCGTCTGCCACTCCGATCTGCACATGGCCCACAATGACTGGGGTCATACACGCTATCCGCTGGTGCCTGGTCACGAGATCATCGGTCGCGTCACCGGCGTCGGTAGCGCCGTGACCCGTTACCAGGCAGGTGACATCGTTGGCGTTGGCTGTCTGGTTGATTCCTGTGGCCACTGTGCTCCCTGCGCGGCTGGCGAAGAGCAGTATTGCCTTGAGCGTCCCACGCCCACCTACGGCGGTGTCGACAAACAGGATGGGCAGCCTACCTACGGTGGCTATTCCGAGCGTATCGTCACCTCCGAAAAATTCGTTGTGCGCGTTCCCGCCAATCTCGACCCCAAGAGCGCCGCGCCGCTCCTGTGCGCGGGAATCACCACCTACTCGCCACTGCGTCGTTGGCAAGTCGGCCCCGGCCAGCAAGTCGCCGTTGTCGGACTGGGCGGGCTTGGTCACATGGGCCTCAAGTTCGCCAAGGCCATGGGAGCCGAAGTCACGCTGGTCACGCGCAGTCCGGGCAAAGAGCAGGAAGCGCGCCGTCTCGGCGCCGACCACGTCCTCATCTCCAGCGACCGGCAACAAATGGGCGCCGCGCTGGGACGCTTCGATTTCATTCTCGACACCATCCCCAACCAACACGACATCAATCCTTATGTCGCCACCCTGCGACTCGACGGTACGCTTGTGCTGGTTGGTCTGATCGGACCGATTGATCCGCCGGTGCATAGCGGCGCGCTGATCGGCGGTCGCCGTGCAATCGCCGGTTCCTGCATCGGCGGTATCGCCGAAACCCAGGAAATGCTCGACTTCTGCGCGGCAAAAGGTATCAACTGTGACGTTGAAATGATCGCCATACAAGACATCAACAACGCTTACGAGCGACTCGAAAAAAGTGACGTGCGCTACCGGTTCGTCATCGACCTGGCATCCTTGAAGGGTTGATACCTACAGGATGCAAGCGCGACAAGCAAGTTTCAACATAAGTCGAAAGCCTCTGTCGCGCTCTCCTCCATGCCGCCCAGCAAAATCTTGGGCAAGTTTGGGCTACTTCAAACCACGCTCGAAGCGCCTGCCTCGTGCCTTGACTGTCTTTTTGTGGACATCGCGTGACACAGAAATAAGCAGCCCCGAATTTTGCTAAACCTGCTCTTCCTGCGCTCCTGCCTCAATCAACGCATTCCCCGTCATCGCACCAATGGCCGTTACGCCGCCATCGACTACCAACTCAATCCCGGCGATGAAACGCGACTCGTTGCTGGCGAGAAAGCGTGCTGCCAGAGCGATATCCCAAACGTCACCTTCAATGCCGAGCGGCCCAACATTTTTACGCTTGACACGCATCGTCTCTGGCAATAGTGACATCGCCAGCGGCGTCAGTACATGACCGGGCGCGATAGCATTGGCGCGAATGCCCTGCCGCCCGTAAAGTACCGTGATTTCGCGTGCCAAGGCGGCCATCGCGGCCTTTGAAGGGCCATAGGCCAAGCTACCCTGGGCGCGGATACCCGCAATCGACGAAATATTTATAATTGAACCGCCGCCGTTCTTTATCATAACCGGCACCGCGTAGCGGCACATCAGCATGGCGCTGCCGACATTCAGATCGAACACCCGCGCCCATGCGTCTTCGTCCCGCGCATCGAGCAACACAGGGGTCGCCACCCCGACATTGTTAACCAGAATATCGAGGCGACCATAACGTTGCTCAGTCTCTGCCACAAAACGGGCACAGTCCTCGCGTTGGGTAACATCGCCGATGGCGACAAAGGCGCTGCCACCACGCTGCTCAATCTGCGTTAGCGTTACCTCGGCGCTGGCAGCATGGCGGTCAACCAGGCACACCCGCGCCCCTTCGGTCGCTAGCACAATGGCGACGGCGCGTCCGATGCCGGTGCCTTCACCTTGTGTCCCGGCGCCAGTGATGATCGCCACTTTGCCTGTCAGGGTTGCGTTATGGGTTTTCGGTTCGGGCATGGCTCCCTCTTTGGTCTGCAAATCGGCGCTGCCGTGCCAGTGATTCCTCGCTTTGTAGCAAAGCATCATAAAGTGCTCGGGCACGTGCGATACCTGCATCAAAATCGCTTGCCTCCGCTGCGGCCAGAACCGCATCGAGCGCACAGCGCACGATCGGGTCGCTGCCTTGATCGCGCGCACTAACCACCGCCTCATGCCCGGCCACAGGCGCGGGCCAATCACGTACCAGCCGACCAGCGGTGGCGCCAGCGGGCAATGACGCCGCCAGCGCCTTGGCCGCCTCAAGCAGGGCCGTTTCATCGTCTTCGTCCACCAACAGATCAAAGGCGGCAGGCATGGCGGCGGCCGGGACGATCAGCGCCTCGGAGATCATGTGTGCGGCTTCAACCAACCCCAGCAACCGTGGCAACCGCTGAGTACCCGAAAGCGGTAATACACCCACCCTCACCTCTGGCAGCCCGACACGCGCCTCTCTGGCGGCAACTCGCCAGTGGCAAACCAAGGCCGTCTCCAGACCGCCGCCGAGGCAAAGCCCATGGATTGCCGCGATAACAGGCTTGCGGCAGGCCTCGATACGTGGATGCAGATCGCTCGATAGGCCCGGCCAAGCTGCAGCATTCGGCGTGCCGAACTCGTGGATATCGCCACCAGCGCTGAAGCCACGACCGCGCCCATGTAGCACGATGGCAGTTACCGCCGGGTCGGCATCGAAGGTATCAATCGCAGCAAACAGTTCGCGCCGCAAATTGGCGCCAAGCGCATTGACCGGCGGGCGAGCGAGGCTCACCAGCGCAACGCTACCGGCGCGACCGGTTTCCACGTCAGCCACGGCTCTCCCTGTCAGTTTCTCTTTGATTTGTCAGCCAGCGTCTGGCCCTACGCACGCTCAAACACTGCTGCGACGCCTTGCCCCCCCCCGACGCACATCGTTTCCAAGCCGTAGCGTCCACCCCGCCGGTGCAACTCGTACAGCAGGCTGGTCATAATACGTACGCCGGTCGCGCCGATTGGGTGGCCCAGTGAAATACCTGAACCGTTTACGTTCAGTTTGTCTGTGTCATGCCAGTTCCACGCCTTCAGTACCGACAACACTTGGCAAGCAAACGCTTCATTGATTTCGACCAGATCCATTTGGTCGAGACTTAAACCTGTTTTGGCAAATAGTTTGGCGACCGCCGGCACCGGGCCGATCCCCATCGTCGCCGGCTCACAGCCAGCCGCCGCCCAACCGACGAGGTAAGCCATCGGCTCCAGTCCGAGCGTCGCCAATTTGTCCTCCGCTACGACCAAGCAGGCGGCGGCGGCATCGTTCTGTTGGCTTGAGTTGCCAGCAGTCACGGTGCCGTCCTTCATCAACGGTTTGAGTTTGCCCAGCGTTTCCATGCTGGCATCGGTACGGAAACCTTCGTCGCGGGCGAAAATGAGTGGCTCTCCCTTGCGCTGCGGCACAGTGACCGGCGTCACCTCAACGTCGAACTTGCCATCGCGCCACGCGGCGGCGGCGAGCTGATGGCTGCGCACGGCAAACTCGTCCGACTGCTCACGACTGATGCCGTGTTGCCTGGCGAGATTTTCAGCTGTTTCGATCATGCCGGAGATATAACCGAATCGCCCTTCCGGCTGAGAACGCTCGCGGCCTCGCTCCAATCGGTCATGCAGTTTGACCGAACCCGAGCGCGCCCCCCAGCGCATGTTCGTCGTGTAGTACTCGATGTTGCTCATGCTCTCGACGCCGCCAGCCAGAACCACGTCAGCGGCCCCGCTCTGCACCATCATCGCGGCGGTGATGATCGCTTGCAGCCCGCCGCCGCAGCGGCGATCCAGTTGCATCCCTGGCACTTCAACAGGCAACCCCGCCTGTAGCGCAATCCAGCGCCCGACACAGGGGGTTTCGCTACTGGCATAGGATTGCGCGAAAACAACATCCTCAATACGCGCCGGGTCCAAACCTGTGCGCTGAAGCACAGCCCTGACGACAGTTGCCCCCAGACCTTCCACTGCAACCGGCCTCAAACTACCGCCAAAGGCGCCGACGCCGGTACGGACCGGCGACACGATTGCTGCTCTCCTGACCATGATATTACCCCTACGTTATTTATAATCGTGATGCATGATACGGCACATTGCCAACCAGCCCGGTCAAACGCCGCCGCCAAGCCCGCCAGCGCGAGCAAGCAAAGCCAAATGATGGTCGGTGTCGCCGAACAGCATTTCAAGCACCGTCAGATGACGGTAGTAGTGACCAATGTGGCACTCCTCGGTAACACCAATACCGCCATGAAGCTGCACGCCTTGCATACCAACATATTTCGCTGATTTGCCAATTTGTATCTTGGCCGCGGAGATGGATTTGGCGCGCTCACCAGCATCGCTCTCTTCCGCCATCATGGTGGCGAACATGGCCATGCTGCGCGCCTGCTCGACGGCAACCAGCATATCCACGGCACGATGCTGCAAAGCCTGAAAAGAGCCAATAGTGACACCGAATTGCTTGCGCACTTTGAGATAATCGACAGTGATCTCCGTCGCTTTCTCCATACTGCCAACAGCTTCGGTGCAAACAGCCGCCAGAGCGATGTCAACGACGCGCTCAATGAGCGGCAGCGCCTGCCCTGCCACGCCAATCAGAGCGGTTGCAGGAACGCGCACGTTCGACAGATTGACGGTAGCGGCGCGCACGCCATTTTGCATCGTATAACCGCGCTGCGATACTCCGGGCGCCAGCGCGTCGACAAGAAAAAGGGCGACCCCGTCGCGGTCGCGGCGACCACCGGAAACGCGGGCTGAAACGATAAACTGATCGGCGCTGTCGCCATGAATCACGTAGCGTTTGCAACCATTCAGCACCCATTCGTCGCCATCCTGCTGCGCACTGGCAGCAACATCGGCGAGATTGTACCGGGCCTGTGCTTCACCATGCGCAAAGGCTAATAGAAGTTCGCCGCCAGCGATGGCCGGGATCAGCCAGGCGCGTTGTTCGCTGGAGCCGCCAAACCGCAATAGGTTGCCGCAAAGGACGATGGTCGAAAGGTAAGGCTCAAGCACGAGATTGCGGCCAAAGGCTTCCATGACGATCATGGTCTCCATCGGACCGCCACCAAAGCCGCCGTCATCTTCGGCAAAAGGCAGCGCAAGCAAGCCCATTGCCGCGAACTCGGCCCAGATATCGTGGCTCCAGCCATCAGGCTGCGCCGCATGGCGCTTGCGCGATTCAAAATCATACTGGTCGGCCATCAGGCGGTCGACGCTGTCTTTCAGCATCCGCTGTTCATCGGAGAGATCGAAATTCATGGTTACAGTCCCAGAATCGCCTTGGCGACAATGTTGTGCTGGATTTCGTTGGAGCCGCCGACAATCGAAACATGGCGCGCAAAATAGGCGTTCGGCGCGGTCGTCAACGCCCAGTCATGGTCGGCTTCAGTGGTGGTCGTAAAGCCGCGCAGGAAGTTGTAATCACATTCCAGCGCATCGTAAGCCGCTACTTCCATCAGCAGTTCAGCGGCGGCTTGCTGCAACTCGGAGCCTTTGATCTTGAGGATGGACGTTTTGGGATCGGGTTTGTCGCTGTGAGACTTCATGCTCTCGGCAATCACGCGCATCTGGGTCATCTCCAGCGCCTTCAGCTCCACCTCGATGGCGGCGACACGCTCTCTGAAGCGCGGCTCATCGGCGAGACTATGCTCGCCAACCATGATTTTCCGCGCCAGTTCCCTGGCGCGGCGCACGCGGAATTTGGAAACGCCAACGCGGGCAATGCCGCTACGCTCGTGACCAAGCAGAAATTTGGCGTAATCCCAACCCTTGTTTTCGACACCGACGAGATTGGCGACAGGCACCCTCACATTATCGAGAAACATTTCGTTAGTTTCGTGATTGCCGTCGAGTGTGATGATCGGGCGGATAGTGATACCCGGCGTTTTCATGTCGAACAACAGATAACTGATGCCCTGCTGTTTCTTGGCAGCCGGATCGGTACGGACAAGGCAGAAACACCATTCGGCGTGATGAGCGGTAGATGTCCACAACTTCTGGCCATTGATGACATAGTAATCCCCATCGCGCACGGCTGATGTCCGTAACGCGGCAAGATCGGAACCCGCGCCGGGTTCAGAGAAACCCTGGCAGAACCAGTATTCGAGGCTGGCGATCTTGGGCAGAAAATGTTTCTTCTGCTCCTCCGTGCCGAAGGCGATCAGCACGGGGCCAATCATATTCACATTGAATGAAATCGGCTCCGGCACTGGCGACGTGTGCATCTCCTCCTTATAGATGTATTGCTTGACGGCATCCCAGCCCGTACCGCCCCAATCCTTGTGCCAAGCCGGGGTAGCCCAGCCTTTTTCATAGAGGATGCGGACCCAGCGCTTCATCTCATCTTTTGAGAGCCGCTGACCAAGTTCGCATTTCCGCCGGATATCGGTTGGCAGGGCTGTCTTGAAAAAAGCTCGGACTTCGTCACGAAAAGCCAGTTCTTCTTTGGTATACCGCAAATCCATAGTGTTTCCTCAGTCGATGATCCCTGCATTGCGTAGCCGGGCGATTTCTTCGGCGTCGAACCAGGAGGCCAGCGCTTTGTCGGTGTTAGCCGGATTAACCGGCTGCGGCGGCAACGGCATAGCCGGGACGCTACGGCTAAAACGCGGCGCGGGCGCGGGCTGAACAACGCCGTCGACATTGATGTAAGTGCCCCGTGCCCGCATGTGCGGATGGTTGGGAGCTTCATGAAAACTCAGCACAGGCGAGGCGCAGGCATCGCTGGTTTCAACAATGGCTGCCCATTCGTCCCGTGTCTTTTGCTTGAAGCGCGCCGCGATCACCTCCTTGGCAACCGGCCAGTTGCTGGCGTCCATCTGCTTGCCAAGGCTTTCGGGGTCGATCTCCATGAGCTTCAGCCATTCGGCGTAGAATTTCTCCTCGATAGGGCCGACGCAGATATAGCCGCCGTCCTTGCATTCATAGGAATCATAAAAATGCGAGCCGGAATCGGTAATATTGGTGCCGCGCAGACCCGGCCCCGACTTCCAGATACCAGCAGCCAGCATCCCGAAAAAAGTCGAGGAGAGATTTGCCGCGCCATCGACGATAGCGGCGTCTACGACCTGCCCCTGGCCAGAAGTCCTCGCCTCGATGATCCCCGCCAGCAGGCCAAGAGCAAGATAGAGCGAACCGCCCGCGTAGTCGCCGAGCAGATTGAGCGGGATGGATGGCGGCTGCCCCTTGCGGCCAATGGCATCAAGGATGCCGGTCAGCGCGAGATAGTTAATGTCGTGCCCGGCCTGCTTCGCCATTGGGCCGTCCTGGCCCCAGCCAGTCATGCGGCCATAGACAAGACACGGGTTACGCACGAGACAGGTATCGGGGCCGAGGCCAAGGCGTTCAGCAACACCGGGACGGAACCCTTCGATCAGCGCGTCAGCCTGCGCGACCAACTTCAACACCATCTCAACCGCTTGCGGATCCTTGAGGTCGACATTGATGATATGGCGGTTACGCAAAATCGTGTTGTACTTGAGCGGACGCTCGATACCGAGTTTGACGGCCACCTTGCGGTCGACCCGAATGATCGTGGCGCCCAGGTCGGCAAGCAGCATGGCGCACATCGGCCCGGGGCCGATACCGGCCAATTCGACAATTTTGATACCGGCTAGCGGCCCCATATCTATTTACGCCCTTTGCCGCGCATGGCATCCCATTGTTCATCGCTCCAGTCCTGCATGGCGCGAAAGCTTGGGCCACCGACACCCTGCATCCAGCGACCGCCATCGATAACCATGAGGTCGCCAGTAACATAACTGGAGCCGTCGCTCGCCAAATAGGCGTAGCAATCGGCCAGTTCCGAGTGATCGCCGATGCGGCGCAGAGGAACGCTCCTTTCCTGTGGTTCAACCTGCGAACCAGCGGGATAGAGCTGTTCCCACGCGCCCGGCGTCGGGAACAGACCGGGCGCGACCGCGTTGAGGCGGATACCCTTTGGCCCCCATTCCACAGCCAAACTGCGCGTCATCGCCAGCACGCCGGCCTTGCAGGCAGCGGAAGGCGCAGTGAAAGCAGAGCCAGTAAAAGAAGGCGTTGAAACCGTGCTGATGACGTTGCCGGGGCGACCAGCTTCGATCCAGCGGCGACCGGCAGCGATGGTGCAGTAGAACGTGCCATGAAGGGTGATGCCGAGAACGGCATCGACCGCACGCGAAGAAAGTTTTTCGGTGCGAGCGATAAAGTTAGCGGCGGCATTATTGAGCAATACGTCGAGCGGTCCATCCTTCCAGATCATCTCCATCATCGCTTCGACCTGTTCCGCATCTTTGATGTCGCAAACGATAGTCGTTATCTTGCCGCCGGTCGCCTGACGAAACTCGTCCGCCGTTACATCCAGCACCTCCTTCCGGCGGCCACAGATCACCAGTTCCGCACCCAGTTCCAGATAGCGTCTGCCGATGCTTTTACCCAGTCCGGTGCCGCCGCCAGTGATAAGGATTTTTTTGCCATTGAGCAAACCGCTCTTGAACATGGTCATAACGTGCCCCTTATGATTCGTTAATCAAATTTTCTTCGGCACGCGGCCTAAAACGCTGTCGGCAATGATATTGCGCTGAATCTGGTTGGTGCCTTCGATAATCTGCACCACCTTGGCATCCCGGAAATAGCGGTTGATCGGGTACTCGTTGGAAATTCCCGCAGCGCCAAAGAGTTGTACCGCATCAGTGGCAACCTTCATCGCCACGTCGGACGCGAAACATTTAGCCATCGCCGCCATCGCCGCCAGCTCCCTGCCACTGGCACCGGCATCGACCAAGGCGGCGGTGCGATACACCAATTGCCGGGCAGCTTCGGTTTGCATCGTCATATCGGCGATCATCCAGCGCACGCCCTGAAAATCACTGATCTTTTGACCAAAGGCGACGCGCTCCTGAATGTACCCGACGGTATGGTCAATCGCGCCTTGGGCGATGCCGACTGCCCGCGCCGCGACAATCGGACGACTGGTATTGAGGGCTTCCATCGCCACCTTGAAACCTTGCCCGCCTTCAGGACCAAGACGGTTTGTTTCGAGCACAAAAGCGTCATCAAAAAACAGCGGGCAGGAAGGCACGCCGCGAGCGCCCATCTTGGGTTCCTTCTTGCCGACGGTAAAGCCCGCAGTCCCTTTGTCGACGATAAACAGGTTAATGCCTAGTTTGTTCCCGCTCTCATCCACGGTCTTGGCCGCCACCAGTACAAAATCGGCAATATCCGAATTGGTGGCCCAAATTTTGGCCCCATTCAGCACATATCCCCCCGGCGCCTTACGGGCCGTTGTTTTGATGCCGGAAACGTCCGAACCACTTTGCGGCTCGGTCAGCGACAGCGCCCCGCGCAAATCGCCTGTTGCCAAGCCAGGCAGCAAACGCTGCTTCTGCTCTGCGGTGCCGCCCGCCAGAATTGCGCCAAAGGGCGTCCATTGTACGACCAGCAGATAGCCCGTGTTGTAGCAGACACGGCCAAGTTCCTCGACTGCAATACAAGATGAAAGCAGGTTGTTGGCGCCGCCGAATTCCTCAGGAAATGGCAAGGCAAAAAGCCCCAGTTCCTTCAACAGCGCGAACATATCGTGCGGGTATTCGGCAGTCCGGTCAATTTCGTCAGCACGAGGCGCGACGCGCTCACGAGCAACACGGCGGATCAAATCCTGGATGGCAAGCTGGTCTTCGTTAAGTGCGTAAGTCATGCAGATCCGTGGCAAGGTTTAATAAAATAGAACGTCATTCTAAATAATGAACATATAAGCAAGAGGTGTCAAGGACAGGGTAACCGATGTTTTTGACCACTCAACGCATTGAGCCGCCAGGTGATGCTATTTGGCCAGGCTGCGCATCGCCCGTTCCAATCCCTCGGGCGAAAGCGGAAACATCCGCTCGCCAAACAATTCGCGGATCATGCGGATTGATGACGTGAAGCCCCAGTGCGTATCGGGCAGCGGATTCAGCCAGGTCGCGTGCGGCCAGGTTTGCAGCAGGCGTTGCAGCCAGACAGCGCCGGCCTCCTCGTTCCAGTGTTCGACACTGCCGCCGGGATGGGTGATTTCGTAAGGACTCATGCTGGCGTCGCCGACCAGTACCAGCCGGTAATCCGGGCCGTAGGTGCGGAGCACGTCCCAGGTCGCCAGACGCTCGTCGTGGCGGCGGCGATTATCCTTCCAGACGCCTTCGTACACGCAGTTGTGGAAGTAGAAATGTTCGAGATGCTTGAATTCCGAGCGGGCCGCCGAGAACAGTTCTTCACAGGTTTGCACGTGGTCGTCCATCGAGCCGCCGATGTCGAGAAAAAGCAGTACCTTGACTGCGTTGTGCCGCTCCGGTCGCAAATGCAGATCGAGCCAACCGCCATTCCTGGCAGTACCGGCGATGGTGCCGTCGAGATCGAGTTCGGTAGCCGCCCCCTGACGGGCGAAACGGCGCAGGCGGCGCAGCGCGACCTGGATGTTGCGCGCGCCCAGTTCGATGTTGTCGTCGAGATTCTTGAATTCGCGCCGCTCCCAGACCTTGACCGCGGTACGGTTACCCGCCGATTCGCCGCCGACACGGATGCCTTCCGGATGATAGCCGCCGTGACCGAAGGGACTGCTACCGCCGGTGCCGATCCACTTGCTGCCACCGGCATGGCGTTCCTTTTGCTCGGCCAGACGCTTCTTGAATTCCTCGAACAGCTTATCGAGACCGAGTTTTTCCAGCTTGCGCCGATCTTCTTCCGACAAATGCCGGCGTGCCGCCAGACGCAGCCATTCCTCGGGAATCAGCGCCTCCAGCCCCGGCAGCGCCTCGACGCCACTGAAGTATTCGGCAAAAGCGCGGTCATAGCGGTCGTAGTGTGCTTCATCCTTGATCAGGATGGCGCGGGCCAGCAGGTAGAAATCATCCAGACTGGCGTTGACCAGCCGGGCCTCCAACGCCTCCAGTAGCGCCAGCAGTTCCTTGATCGATACCGGCAGTTGCCGGTTTTTCAGGTGCAGGAAGAAGTCGATGAGCATCGCTCAATTTACGATTTCCGCCGCGCCATAAAAGCCAGCCGCTCGAACAGATGCACGTCCTGCTCGTTCTTCAGCAACGCCCCGTGCAGGGGCGGGATGGCCTCACGGACATCCTTGCCGCGTAGCGCCTCGGGCGGGATGTCCTCGGCCAACAGCAGTTTGAGCCAGTCGATCAACTCGCTGGTCGAGGGTTTTTTCTTCAGCCCTGGCACCTCGCGCAGGTCGAAGAACACCTCCAGCGCCTCTTTGAGCAATTCGCGCTTCAAATCCGGGTAATGCACGGCGACGATACGCTGCATAGTCTCGCGGTCGGGGAATTTGATGTAGTGGAAGAAACAGCGGCGCAGAAAAGCGTCCGGCAGTTCCTTCTCGTTGTTGGAGGTGATGATGATGAGTGGTCGGTGTTTGGCCTTGATGGTGCGGTGCAGTTCGTAGCAGTGGAATTCCATGCGATCGAGTTCGCGCAAGAGGTCGTTGGGGAATTCGATATCGGCCTTGTCGATTTCGTCGATCAGCACCACCGACGGCATTTCGCACTCGAAGGCTTGCCACAGCACGCCATGCACGATGTAGTGGGCAATATCCTCGACGCGCGGGTCGCCCAGTTGCGAATCGCGTAGCCGCGATACCGCGTCGTATTCGTAAAGGCCCTGCTGCGCCTTGGTGGTCGATTTGATGTGCCACTGGAACAGCGGCAGGCCGAGCGCCCGCGCCACTTCCTCGGCGAGCAGGGTCTTGCCGGTACCCGGTTCGCCCTTGATGAGCAGTGGCCGTTGCAGGGCGCGGGCGGCGTTTACCGCCAAGGTCAGGTCACGGGTGGCGACGTAGGTGTCGGTGCCTTCGAATTTCATTCTCTTTCGCTCGCGAGATGGATCGTGGACGGATTGTAGGCTCAAGGTTTTTTGGTCAGCGCCGCGAGTTCTTCGGGTGTAGAACGGGACCAATATTCTGCCCAGCTCGGAAAACTGTTTGGCAGGCGTGGCTGGTAACGTGCTGTGGCGTACTTGTCCCAGTTCTGAAATTGGGGTTGACCAGGACGGGCGAGGACATCGCTTGAGTACCAATGGCGTTCGTCACGACGCTTGAAATACCACTGACCATCATGCCGCGCATATTCATCGAAATAACAGATCGCCATAGTCACCCATTGGTCGCCGTCCTCGTGCTCGGCACGGCAATAGGTCGTACCGGTAGCGCGATCGGGATTTACCGGGTCGAAGTCCACAACATGACCACAGATTTGGTGCTGGCTACGGTAGAAACCCCGCAACGTTGGATCGAAGAAAGCTTTGAGCGCCTCTCGTCCTTTGCCCCAATGGCCGCAATCGACCTCAGGTACGAACAGATTGACCAAGGCATCCAGATTCCGTGAATCTACTGCTACCGCGTAGCGCGGTGGTAATTCCTGAATGGCAAGTTGCGACTCGATGCGTTCGATCCGATGGCTCAATCCGTCACAATCCATCAATGCGCTCCTTTTTGCGTGACGAACTTCTTCATCATTTCCTGCATATCGGCGTTGAAAGGCTGTACGCTGCTACTGCCGCCATCGACTGCAATGATCTGACCGGTAATGAACTCGGATTCATCGGATGCCAGGAAAAGCGCCATGTTGGCGACATCATCGGGTTTGCCCAAGCGTGGCGTCAGATGATGGCGCAACATCATTGCGCCCGGCCCATCTGGCGCGGCATAGGTGGCGGCTGTCGCTGGCGTAACGATCAGTCCAGGGCAAATGGCGTTACAGCGGATGCCCTCCTTGCCGTGTTGAACGGCCACGTACTCGGTCAACAGGTTGATGCCCGCCTTGGCGACCGCATAAGAAGTAAACGATGAAGCGCCTGCCAGACTGGAGGCCGACGACGTATTGATAATCGACCCCTTGCCGCGCTTGCGCATCTCAGGAATGGCGAGCTTGATAGCGATCATGGCACCGCGCAGGGTGATGCGCATGATGTCGTCCCACACCTTGATATCGAGCATTTCAACTGCTGTATCGTGCGTTCCCGCAAGGTGCGTCGCAGCGGCGTTATTGTGCAGCACATCGAGGCCACCATAAATCTCCACCGTGCCAGCGATCATCGCGCAGATGGATTCCGGTTCGCCAAGATCGACCGTCAGTGCGCAAGCATCGCCGTTGGTCGCCCGGATCTTCGCCGCTTGCGCTTCTGCGCCATCACTGTTGATGTCGGCGACGATGACCTTGGCTCCTTCGCGTGCGAAAACCTCTGCCGTGGTGGCGCCGATACCTGACGCCGCGCCGGTTATGATGACCACTTTCCCGGCCAGACGGTTTTTCCCAATATGATTTGTCATAGGATGCCTTTCAAGCAGTAAATAGTCCGCCATCAACCCTGACCGTCTGACCGGTGACGTAGGCATAGCGGTTGCTACAGACGGCGACAACAGCTTCGCCAATGTCTTCGCGTGGCTGCCCCATACGGCCAAGCGGAAACTTCGTCATAAACTGATCGCGGATATCCGGGTGCTGGCTGAAGAAAACTTCAGCCGGTTCGGTCATTGCTGCCGGAGCGATGCCGTGCACATTGATGCAATCCGGCCCCCATTCACGCGCCAGGGCTTTGATGAAGCCGAGATTACCGCCTTTGAGAGCGCTGTAGACTGGATTCATCGCCGCCCCGTGCAAACCTTGCGCCGAACAAAGCAAAACGTAACAACCGCGCTGGCTTTTTTGCAGGTACGGGTAGGCCGCTTCGGCGAGAATGAAGGCGCCACCGTGCGCGACAGCAGCCTGCGCTTGCCAGTCAGCATCGGTTATTGCTTCAAGCGCCATCGGATGGGCTGAAGCATGGTTATTGGCGTTATGCACGGCGATATCGAGACCGCCGAAGCTGTCGACGGCAAGTCTGACCGCTGCCGTCATCTGCGCCATTGATGCGGCATCGGCAACAGCAATCACGGCGCGACCGCCTTCAGCGGCAATCTTCGCCAGCACGGCCTCGCCCGCTTCGCGGCGGCGTACATTGAGCACAACATTAGCGCCAGCCGCCGCCATTGCCAGCGCAATGCCTTCGCCAATCCCCGCGCCAGCGCCCGTAATGATAGCCGTGCGGCCTTGTAGTGTCTTGAAATGGCTCATGGCGTCATCCACTCCCCGCCATCCATGTTGATTGAAGCGCCGGTGATGCTGCGACCAGCGTCGCTACCGAGAAATGCCAGCACGGGCGCAATATCCATCGCCCATTGAGGGCGGCGGCCGAGTGCGCAAGCCTCCCCAAGTTCCGGGCCACCCGGATCCATGCCAGCAAGCTCGGCGGCGAAAAGTTCGCTCACTGCCGCCAACCAATTGACCGTGATGCCACAGCGCCCCCATTGGCGCGCTCCGGATTTCACCAATGCCCGCTGTCCTTCCGTCGCGGTCACGAGCGGGACGAGATTGCTGGCGCCAACGAGAGACATGGCCGGCCCCAGGACAACAATCGCACCGCCACGACCAGCCATTTGGCCATGCGCAGCCTGCAAGGCGTAGAGCGTCGCGCGCAGCGCCGTATCAGCACAGCGAAATCCGGCCTCGCCGAATGAGGTGAGTTTTTGCGCTCCACACAGGGCGCGGGATGCGGCAGCATGGACAACGAGATCGGCTGGCCCGACACGTTCAGCAACAGCGGCAAAAGCTGCCTCCACACCGCTACGGGATGCAAAACACGAAGTATCATCAGTGATGATGGCGACCCGCGCGCCAGCCGCTTCAAGGCCGTCGGCCAAATCAGCCGCCATGCCGAGGCCACAGATGGCGACGTAGGCCGTTTTACCGGCCAGTGTGGGCGCCATGCCCGGTAGTGTATTGACTGAAGCCATGCGCCTCCTTCTCAAAGCTCAGATTTCTCGACTATGTCAAGATTTTGAGTGAATCGTTACTAAAACCCAGGAACGCCGTTCCTTCGCGCGCTTTTTTTGCCCAGGCCGGATCATGCAACAGGGAGCGGCCAACACCGACGAGGTCGAATTCACCGTGATTGAAACGCTCCATGAGCGGATCGAGATTGCTGACGGCAACTGTTTGCGCGCCCGCCATGGTGTCGTAGTAACCTTTGTCGATACCAACACCGCCGACCGTCATTGCCCGTTTCCCGGTAAGTTTTTTAGCCCAACCGGCCAGATTCAGCAAAGATCCCGTGGTGGGAAATTCGGCACGGCCAAAATATCGTGTACTGCCTTCAAAAATATCAACTCCGGCATCAGCGAGCGGCCCCAGCACCTCAGTCAACTCGTCGGGTGTCGTAGCGAGCTGTGCTTTGAAATCTTGTTGCTTCCATTGCGAAAAACGAAAGCTGATTGGCATTTTATCGCCGATGACCGTCCGGATTGCTTTCACCACCTCGACGCCATAGTGTGTGCGCTGGCGGCGGTCGCCACCCCAGCGGTCGGTGCGTTTATTGGTTTCCGCCCATAGAAAGCTGTCGATCAGGTAGCCGTGCCCGCCGTGAATGGCAATGCCGTCGAAGCCAACGGCCTTGGCATTGGCTGCGCTACGGGCGTAGGCGGCGATCGTGTCGGCAATATCCTCTTCCGTCATCGGTTGCGTTGGTTTTGAGACTCGCGCGATATATGCTGTGTCAATCGACTTCTGGCCGCCAGATGGCCCCCAGATCCCGGATGGGCGCATGGGTGGCGCATCGGGGCAAGGGCCGGTGCCAGGCTCCTTCATCACGCCCATGTGCCACAACTGCGGGAAGATGACGCCGCCTGCCGAATGAACTGCGGCAACAACAGCGCGCCAGCCAGCCAGCGCCGCTTCGCCATGCAACACGGGAATGCCTGTTTCGCCAAGACCTGCCTCACCGAGCGCCGAAGGATGGTCGATACCGACACCCTCGGTGATGATGAGACCGGTTTCACCCTCGGCGCGGCGGCGGTAGTAGCCAGCAACATCGTCGCCAGGGACACCGCCAGGTGAAAACCCCCGCGTCATTGGCGACATGACGATACGATTTTTCAAAAGAACGCTGCGTACAGACAGCGGTTCAAATAGAGGACTGGTCGATAGCGTCAAGGTGAAATCTCCGGTTGAAGCAAAGCGCGCAGTGCCGCAACCAGCGCGAGCGGCTGATCCAGCATCAGATGATGGTGACATTCCGGCAACACAATCGGGCCACGGCAATGGCACAGACGAGCCGCTGTTCGCGCCGCGCGCCACGGCTCGACGACGACGCTCGCCGCACCATAGATGAAGTCCACAGGCGTATTGACGCGGTCGAGGATTGCGCCGCCGTCTGGCTCGTAAATTTCTTTCCCCACCGTTGGCAAGGCGGGATCGAAATGCCATTGCCAAGCGTTTCCGACCTTGACGATGGCGTAGAAGGCGATGTGTTCGAGGGCATCGGGTAGGCCAACGGGCTGCTCGGGGAAGGGGCGGTAATGTGATCGGGCTTCACTATAGCTGGCGTAAGGTCGGCCACTGCCCATTTGCCGCCGTGGCGGCTGGGTATCGACATCGGGAAAACGGATACAGCTGTCGAGAATCACCGCATGACGGATCAGATCGGGGCGGTCGGCGGCGACCCGCAGTGTTCTGCCGCCACCATAGCTATGGGCGACCACGAAGGCCGGACTGTCGAACTGTTCGAGTACGCCGATCAGGTCGCCGGTGAATGTCTCTGTATTGTAATGACTGCGTCGCCCGCTTTCACCCATACCGGCGAAATCCATCGCTACAACACGAAAGCGCTCCCGGAAATAAGGGGCGATAAAATCCCACCAGTGACTGTTTCCCTTGTAGCCATGCACGAACAGAAGCACCGGCTTGGCGACCTCATCGGCGTTCCAGCAGCGGTAATGCAGTTGTATACCGTGGCAGTTAAAGAAATGAGCGCTGGCGGTCGTCGCAACCGCGTTGAGAAACCACGGTGGCGGATTGACATAAGCGGGCGCACTGGGCGCGGCAAGGGAATGTTTCATTATGACCGAATGACCAGTTCCGAGGCCATCCGAGCCAGTTCCGCCTTCCATATTTTCCCCGTGGCGCCTTGGGGTAAGCGCTCCAGAAAAACGATGCGGTTAGGGCATTTATAAGAGGCGATTCGCTGGCGCAGGGCGGCACTCATCGCCGCTGCGTCGCCATCGCAGCCAGGACGCAGTTCGACAAACGCGACCACCTGTTCATCCCCGTCAATCTGGCGCAGTCCGACGACGCCGGATACGGCGACCTCCGGCAGGCTGTTGAGGGCGGCTTCAACCTCTGCCGGATAGACGTTGAAGCCGGAGTGGATAATCATCTCTTTTTGCCGCCCGACAATGGCCAGTTCCCCGTTATCGAGCCGCCGCGCCAGATCGCCAGTCGCTATCCAGCCGCCAAGCCGCACGGCGGCAGCCGTTGCAACCGGATCGCGGTAGTAACCCAGCATTGCCGTCGGGGTCCGTAACCAAAGCTCGCCGATCTCGTCTGCCGCTACGTCACCGCCATCAGGATCGACAATACGCGCCTCAACACCCTCTTCCGGGTAACCGATACTGCCCGGCTCACTGTAACGATCTCCCCGGGTGCGGGTTCCCGGTGCGCATTCCGTCATGCCGTAGCCGTTGACCAGGGGGATGCCAAAGCGCGACTGGACTCGGCTTTGCAATGTTGCGTCGAGCGGCGCGCCGCCACAACTGATATAGCGCATGCGATGGTCCGATACGTCGATATTTTGTGCGTCGATATAGTCGAGAAGACGGCTATAGACGGTCGGCACAAAAGAAAGATGGGAAATGCCGCCATCGGCGATGGCAGCGGCCAGTTGCGGTACATCCAGCCGCGGCATCAGGCGCAGGCTGGCGCCGACGGTGATTATCGACATCAGGTTGGCGATACCCATGATATGGGCAAGCGGGGCGACGCCGTTATAACAATCCGTCGCGCTGACGCGGCGCGAGCGCGCCAGGATGGCGCCAAGGCTGGTTAGTCCACGATGTCCGAGCATAACGGCCTTTGGCCGCCCAGTCGTCCCTGAAGTGAAGATTAACAGCCCAACGCGCTGCTCAGGGCTACTGGTTTCCACTTCCGGCGTTGTCTCGTGGTTTGTCGCGGCAAAAGCCAGCGGCCCGGCCAGCAAGCCATCTTCAAGGATGGCGCCAGCATCAATGGCGTGTTGCTCGCTCGCCACGCTGTCAGCAACAGCAAAAACAACGAGGCGCGGCGCTACCAGGTTGCGCAATTCGGCCATTTCCGTGGCAGGCAGGCGTGCATTGACGACTGCTGGCCAGGCGTCCAGCGTCTGGACAGCGAACATCGTCGCAACAGCGGCGATGTTATTTTCCGCGACAATCAGGACACGGTCACCACTACCAACCCCACGGGCGCGCATGTGGGCGGCGATTTCATCAATTGCCCGTTCGAGCGCGGCGTAGTTAATGCTGCATGACGCATCGTAAAGCGCTGCTGCCTCTGGCGTCATCTGCGCCCAATGACGCAGCCTTTCCAACACGCGCTGCAAACTCTTGTCAGGCAAGCCTATTGAAGTTGCGGTGTGGTCGGCGTTACTTTGCAAAGTACGTTCAGAAGTCAAAGGGTATTCAAATATAGGAGTGATGTTCTATTATATGAAAATATTTTATTGGGGGCCAGACGCCCGCCTCGTCACCTTCTGATGAACTAACGCCGACTGAAATTTCCAAGGAAAGGTTATGTATGAGCAGATCTGAACACGATCCCGATGGCCGAATCAAGCTGGAACAACGCGGCCACCTGCTGCTGATCGGCATCGACCGACCGGAAAAGCGTAACGGTTTCACGCCCAAAATGTTCGCCGAACTGGCAGCGGCTTACACGCGGCTCGAAACTGATCCCGGACTGCGTTGTGGCGTGCTCCATGCCGAAGGCGATCACTTCACCGCCGGACTCGACATGCCGAAATGCGCGCCGGTAAGGAAAGAAGGGCGACCTTATATTCCACCGGCAGAAGTTGATCCTTTCAACCTGCGTGAGCCGATCCGCACCAAACCGATGGTTATTGCCTTGAAGGGCATCAGCTTTACGGTGGCCATCGAATTGATGCTGGCGTCTGATATAGCAATCGCTGCCGAAAATTGCCGTTTCTCACAAATCGAAGTCAAGCGGGGCATCATGGCCGGTTGTGGCGCAACCTTCCGTTTCGCCGAACGAGCGGGCTGGGGCAATGCCATGAAACTGCTGTTGACGGGCGACGAATTCGGTGCTGCCGAGGCCCTTCGCTTCAACTTCGTGCAGGAGGTGGTGCCAGTCGGTCAGGAACTGGAGCGCGCCATCGAAATCGCCGAACGTATCTGCAAACAGGCGCCGCTGGCAGTGCAGGCGACGATGGAGAATGGGCGCATCGCGCTGACCTACGGCTGGCAGGCGGCTTATGCCAAGATTGCCAATACGCAGCGACGGCTTTACAACACGGAAGATGCCAGGGAGGGCGTGCAATCCTTTGTCGAGAAGCGCGAAGCGCGCTTCGTTGGCCGCTGAGAGGACAACATGATCAAGACACGAATCACTGAACTCTTGGGCATCAAGTATCCGATTGTCCAAGGCGGCATGCGCTGGGCGGCGCGCGCCGAACTCGCGGCTGCGGTTGCCAATGCTGGCGGTATTGGTTTTATTTCGGCGCACACGCAAGCCGACGGCAATGCCTTGCGCGCCGAGATCGCCCGCGCCAGATCGCTGACCCAGGGGCCAATCGGTGTCAACCTCACGCTATTGGCGGCAAACACCGGCATCGACTACGACGGCTATGTCGCCGCTATCGTCGAATCGGGCGTAGCGGCGGTGGAGACCGCCGGCAGTAATCCATCGAAATACATCCCGGCTTTCCGTGCCGCGGGCATCAAGATCATTCACAAGTGTACGACTGTGCGTCACGCGCTGAAGGCCGAAGGACTTGGCGTCGATGCCGTCAGTATCGACGGCTTTGAATGTGCCGGGCATCCGGGGGAGGACGATGTGCCGGGTCTTATCCTGATTCCCACTGCGGCGGAAAAACTGAGCATTCCCATCCTTGCTTGCGGCGGATTCGCCGATGGCCGTGGTCTGGTCGCCGCTCTGGCGCTTGGCGCTGAAGGCGTCAATATGGGGACACGCTTCCTGCTGACGCAGGAATCACCGCTGCATCCAGCGCTCAAACAACACATGCTGGCGGCGACCGAGCGCGATACCGTGCTGGTCGGGCGCAGCTACGGCGACTCATCGCGCGTGTTGCGCAACGGCATAGTGGCCGAGGCGCTGGCGAAGGAGAAAGAGGGCGGCGTAACCTACAAAGACCTCTTGCCGCTGATCGGAGCGCCGCGCTGGATGAAGGCGATGGCGGAAGGCGACCTCGAAGGCGGCGCCATCCCAGCGGGCATGGTGATCGGGCTTATCAAGGATCTGCCGACCTGCGCCGAATTGATCGCGCGGATGGTCGCTGAAGCCAAGGCCCTCGTCAGCCAGCGTTTGCGTTGTGTCATGGAGTGAGCGGAGCGGCATGGAAAACGAAGACATTCTCGCCAGCCTCAACGAAGGCGTATTGACCATCACCCTCAACCGTCCCGACACGCATAACGCTTGCGATATGGCGATGTGGGGCCGATTGCTGAAATTGCTTCAGGACGCTGCCATCGACCCCGAAGTGCGTTGTGTGCTCCTGGCGGGCGCTGGCAAATCATTCTGCGCTGGCGCTGACGTGCGGTCGTTCGGCACCATCGACACCAGCGACCCAATGGCGGTGAAGTACGCCGAACATCCGGTGTGGCGCGACATCGAACTGCGCACGGCGCGTCTGGTACGCAACTGCGGCATCAACGAACTGCTGCACAGCATGGGCAAACCAAGCATTGCCGCCGTGCGCGGCGCGGCGGCTGGCGCTGGTCTAGCTATCGCGGCGGCTTGCGACTTCCGCATCGCTTCCGAAACCGCCAGTTTCGTTGCCGCCTTTGCTCGCATCGGAACTTCGGGCGATTTCGGCATCAGCTATTTCCTGACTCATTTGATCGGACCAGCCAAGGCGCGGGAAATGCTGCTGCTCGGCGACAAGGTGGGAGCTGCCAAAGCACTGGAAATCGGACTGGTGACACGTGTTGTCGCCGATGCCGAACTCGATGCCGAAGCACTGGCTCTGGCAAAGCGGTTAGCCAGTGGGCCGCCGGTTGCCTACCGCTTCATCAAGCAAAATATTTTGATGGCGGAAACGGACCGTATGCGCGATGTGATGGAGTCGGAAGCACGCCACATGATGCGTGCGTTGCAGACAGAAGATTCCAAGGAAGCCGTACGCGCTTTTCAGGAAAAGCGCGAGCCAAAGTTTGCGGGACGCTGAAACGATGGTGACCGAAGCGTCGGTATCAGTCGAGCGCCGAGGTGATATCGCCACTGTCACTCTCAGCAACCCGGGCAAGCTCAACGCCATATCGCCAGTGCTACGCGATAGCCTCACCGAGACTTTTCGTAACCTCAACGACGATTCATCCTGCCGCGCAATCGTACTCACTGGCGCTGGCGACAATTTCTCCGCGGGCGCCGATGTCGGCGCCTGGAACGAGACGGAGGTGCGCCAATGTCGAGCACGGCTGCGACGCGGTGCAACGATGTTGATGCGCGAGATGATCGCTGGCGCCAAGCCGCGGGTGGCGGCTGGCGAAGGCTATGCTTTTGGCGCCGGTCTGGCGCTTGCCTGTGCTGCCGATTATGTGGTGGCAAGCGAGGCAGCCAAGTTCTGCTGTGCCTTTACCAAGGTTGGCTTCATTCCCGATATGGCGTTGATGTTCTCGCTGCCAAACCGCGTAGGCCCAACCAAGGCGAAGCAACTGATTGCGCTGGCCGAAACGATCGACGCGCAGCGCGCCGAGCGCCTGGGGCTGGTCGACGATGTAACGCCAGCAGGTGGCGCGCTGATAGCCGCCGAAGCCGTAGCGCGCCGCTTCGCCGACGGGCCGCCGCTAGCGTTTGACATTATGAAATCAGTATTTGCGCGCGGCCTCGAGGCAATGATTCAGGCCGAACTCGACCTGCAACCGATCCTTTGGCTCTCCGAGGATCATGTCGAGGGTAAAGCAGCGGTGCGCGAAAAGCGCAAGCCGCGCTTCTCCGGTAAGTAAACGGCGGATCGCGTCGCAAAGGAAAGAGACCGATCCGCCGCCTTGGGTGTTTAAGCAGCGGCCTTGAGATATTGCTCGCTCTCTTGCGCTGCCTTTTGTGGCGAAATCTGAAAGACTTTGGCCGCGTTCAACCCGAGAACCTGTGCGATTTCCTGATCGGTGATGCCAGGAATCTTGGCGAACCCTTCCTTCAGCACTTTCTGGGTGAATGGAAAGGTTCCTTCCGAGTGCGGATAGTCAGAAGAAAACACAATGGTATTCAAGTATTCCCTACGGATATCCAGGGCGCCAACATCGTTCTGGAAGGTTGCATAGACCTGATCCTTGACGATTTGGCTTGGCAGGCGATTCAACTTTGGCTTAACGAAGGGCGAGTGACCGTGATATACCTCATCCATCCGCTCGGCAGTGGGCAATAGCCAAGCTGCGCCGCATTCGGCAAACATGATACGCGACTTCGGGTTGCGATCAAGAACGCCGCCAGCGGTGAGCAGAACGGTAGCGTCAATGGCGTCACACATCTGGCGAGTATAGTTGTAGATAGCGCCGCCAGGGCCGCCCACCGCCTTGATCTGGGCCTCACCCGTGGCGGTATGCATGACAAAAGTGGCACCGGCCTCACCAGCAGGGCCAAAAACCGCATCCCAACCGGGATCGTTGTAAGCGGGCATGCCGTTACCGGCAATCGGCGGCAGCATCAATGCTTTGAAACCCTTGGCCAGACAGCGTTTCATCTCGGCGATCAGTTCTTCAAACCCAGTTAGCGGCAAAAAGGCTGCTGGCACGAACTTATTACGCAAACCATCAAAGTAGTCCCATACCCAGTCGTTCCATATCTTTGCCGTGGCGACCGCCGCCTCGCGGTTGGTGATGCGCGCCGCCAGCAACCCAGTCGTCGGATAGATGAGTTCAGCATCGATGCCATCGCGCTCCATATCTTCCAGGCGCTTCCGTAAGTCACGCGATCCGCGTGGCTTCATCAAGGCAGCGTCGCCAAAAGAGACGCCTGCGCCTACTTTCTGATCGAAGATGTTGGCCGGAATGCGATAGACCTGCGTGTTGCCGATGTAGCTACAAAGAAAATTGTCTTCAATCTTGTTGCTCAGCGCATAGTCTTGAAGATGTGCCGGAAGATTGCTGGTATACAGGTCAAGCGGCTCGACGACATGGGCATCGCAGCTAAAAGTAAATGGGCGGTTGGTCATTTCGTTTCTCCTGTTAATTGCAGATTTCGACCGCCAAAGGCGGATCGTGTTGCTTTGCTGTTATGCGTCCCTCGCCGACAAACCGGGAGCGGCGCCCCTTCTCCTCATACAAACTTGTACAAAATTCGTATGACACATGCTACACCTTACTACATATATAACCTAGTTAATTAGGCTAACCAAGATTACCACTTTGTGAGCTTGTGTCAACCTAAGACCTTCGCCTAAAATCTTCTTGTCCTTGAAGCGTAGCGCCTACTAGGTGATGAAATCCGACGTTACACACCAAACGTCGCAATACGTTGACAGCAATGGATTCCCTGCGCATCGCCAAACTGTGCGACGCCGTGTTGCGAGGCTTGAAGCTTCCCGTGTGTCGCGCCTCTTGTTTGAAGGCAATCCGTTCCATCTGTACGGTCGGTCTGCCACCGATAGTCAGTTGATCCGTCTTTGGGCGCAGGATGGCGAGGGGTATGCATGGATGCTATGACGTGTTTGGACTAAAGCATGAAACTTTTCAACCTTGATGGCCGGATTGCCTTGATTACCGGCGCTTCCCGCGGCTTGGGCCGCGCGATGGCCGAAGCCTTGGCCAAGGTCGGCGCGACGGTCGTGCTGGCCGCGCGGGATAGCGACAAATTACGTGAAGTCGCTGACGGCATCCGCGCCGTCGGCGGCCACGCCGAGATCGAGGCATTCGATTTGCTGGACGAGTCCGCGGTCAGCGCGGTCGTTCCACGCATCGTGCAGCGCCTGGGGCGGCTGGATATTCTGGTCAACAACGCCGGTATCTGCGTCTGGGGGCCGCTATTCGATTCCAGCATGGACGTGTGGCGCCGCACGCTGGATACCAATCTGACGGCGGTATACCTGCTGGCGCGGGAGGCCGCACGCCCCATGGTGGCGCAACGCTGGGGCCGGATCATCAACATCAGTTCCTATGTCGCCGCGATCGGTCGTGAACGCCTGCAAGCCTATGTGGCGAGCAAGCACGGCGTTGCCGGGCTGACCCGGTCGCTGGCGGGAGAGTTAGGGCGCCACAACGTGACCTGCAACGCCATTGCCCCCGGCATCTTCGAAACCGACATGGCCCAGCCCGTCATGGCCGACCCGGCACGCCTGAAGGTGTTCACCGATGCCATCGCCATGAACCGTCTGGGCCGCCCGGATGAATTGGCGGGTTCGGCCATCTTCCTCGCCTCCGAGGCTGCTGGCTACATCAACGGCCAGACCTTGCATGTCGATGGCGGCATGGTGGGTGTTTTATCGCTGCCGGTGGTGGTGACTTCCTGACGTCGCCGAAGATAGTTCAATGACGCCCAAGCCGAATGGCGCTCATCGACCATCCACCGGCAACTGGAACCACACCAGGCAATAAACGAGGCGCGTCAACGCATCAAGGATGCAACGGTATCTCTGTATCATCGGGATCAGTCTCAACGCCGATTCGATAGTCCGCCACGAAACGCGGCCATGCTGGAGCAGCGCACCCGTCTTGATTCGAAACGACAGCGACATCATGTCCGCGCGTCAGTCCCCGTCAGTGAACGCCCAAGGCGTTGAACACGGCCCTGACCACATCATTGATCGAACCAGCAGTCACGGCATCCACCGGCGGGCGTCCGCCAAACCCTTTGGGCGGCCCCGAGAGAGCGCGGCACAGCGTCCAACAGTCGATCCCTTCGGTCTTTTGGAGTACGGCCTACATCTTTGCCGAAAACGGTACCCGTAACCCCAAAGCAGATCTACACTTCGCGTAGCGCTGGCCTACGCTTGGGACGGCTGCTCAGGCGGCGCGAATCCAGCCGTCCTCGCGGCGCAGGGCATTGACCAGTAGCAGGTCGCGCTCGACACGGCTGGTCAGCGTTTCTTCATCGAGGCCGAGGTAGCGCTGGTTGACGTTGATGGCGAAGGGCAGTTGGCGGATGAAGCTGCGGAAAGCGTCGACGGGTAGCCGCTGGCGTTCGAGCATGGCAAAGGAGACGATGACCTTGATCGCGTGCCAGGCAAGTTTGTCGATATCGGCGGCAAAGGCGTCAAGGCGGCGGAAGGCCAAGTCGAATGCCTTATCGACCTCGGCGAAGGGACTCCCGTGGCCAGGAATGATGATGTCGATGGGTAGTTCGGCGAGCGTCTGCAGTGTCTCACGGGTTGCCGCCAGACCGTCGGCCTCGCCCAGCAATTCCGGAAAAATGACACCGAAACCGTTCTGCCATAGTGCGTCGCCCGATATCAACAGACGCTTGTCCGGGTTGTAGTAGACCAGCGCCTCCATGTCGTGACCCGGCGCGGCGATAGTTTGCCAGGCCAGATCGCCCATGACGATTTCATTGCCGGGACCGATCAGACTGTCGTGCTGAAAGCGGGTGCTTTGCTGGCCGAGCGGCGAGAGTAGCAGCGCGTTCTCGTCCCAGTCAGCGATGGCGGCATGCAGCCCAGCCGGAACCGTGATTAAGCAGCCGAAAGCGGCCTGTAGTGCGGCGTTGCCGCCGATGTGGTCGGAATGTGAATGGGTATTCAGGAGACGCGTCAGACGCCGCCCGCCGAGCGCCTGGCGAACCAGCGCCACGGTCTGCTCGGCGTGGCTGACATAACCGCTGTCGACCAGCGTCGCGCCCTCGCCTTCGAAAAACAGGATATTGTTGGCCGACAACCAGCCGCGTTCGAGGACGAGTAGCGAAGCAGGGAGATGCGGGTTCATGCCAGATCATCCATCCCGATTATGCGGCGGACTGGCGATTGATCGGTGGTTCAGGTTCGATTTTTCTGCGGCAAGGCAAGCAACGCTTGGCCGCAGAACAGACATTGGCCAGAACCGAGGCGACCGATAAACGTCGACGCAAAGAAAAAGATATTCTTGCGGGGTATCCATGGCATTCAGTAGACGGGGCACGCCTCTCGACCAGAAGCCTGCTCGGCCAAGCGTCGGCGCTCGGCGATAGCGGCCAGAATCCGCCGCCGTTCGATATCATCGGTGGCGGACCAAGTGGCGATTTCGGCCAGAGTGCGCTGGCAACCGACGCACAGTCCGCTGAGCGGGTCCATTTGGCAGATATTGATGCAAGGCGAGGCAATCATCAGAAGTTGTCCAAAAACAACCTGATTAGCAATGAAGGTCACCCATTAGTTAACCCGCATCAACAGACGATCTAGCCTGTCACCATCAAGGCCAAGCGGTTTTGAATTACTGTTGTCGTTTCGGCGATAATGCGTTTAACGACTTCGTCTACAGTTGGTAGATCGTGGATCAGGCCGACCGCCAAACCAAGGGGGTAAGCGCCATCTTCCGGGTCGCCGCGATGCGAGGCGTCTATCCAGCGCTCTGCCCCGATTAACGGGAACAGTTCGTGGTAATCGGCGCCACCACGCCGTTCAAACTCGAGAATCTCGTCCACCAGTCGATTGTGCAGTACGCGTGATGAATCGCGGACGCTGCGACCAATCATCCGCGTGTCGCGCTCGGTCGCTGCAACCATACGGGCCTTGACCGCTGGATGTAGCGGAGATTCTTGCGTCAACAGGAAACGTGTGCCCATCACCGCACCACTTGCACCGAGCGCCAGTATTGCAGCGAGACCGCGTCCATCAGCCACGCCACCCGACGACAGGATCGGTAGCTTTAGCTTGTCGGCAGCAGCCGGTAGCAGCACCAAGCCAGGAAGATCATCCTCGCCTGGATGACCGCCGCATTCAAAACCATGAATGCTGACCGCATCAGCGCCCAATTCTTGGGCTTTAAGCGCAAAGCGAATCGACGACGGACACTTGTGGATAGTCTTGATGCCTGCCCGCTTGAATAGATCAATAAATTTGGCGGGATTGCTACCTGCTGTTTCAACGAAGGGCACACCCATTTCGATGATGATTTGGGCATATGCGTCGTAGTCGCGGCCTACGATATTAGGCAGCACCGTCAGATTGACGCCAAAAGGCTGGGTGGTCAGTCCGCGTGTTTTTAGAATTTCTTGGCGCAATCCTTCCGGGTCAGCGTGAGTATGCGCTGAAAGAAAGCCGAGGCAGCCAGCCTTGGCTACGGCGGCAGTAAGCTCGGCCATGGCAATGCCGCGCATGCCACCCTGAACAATCGGGTGGCGTACCCCGAACATTTCGGTAAAGCGGGTTGCCAGCATGGTGGTAGATCTCCCGATCAGACTGCGTTAGTCGGCTACGGCAGTCGCAACCCCTTGTTGAGCCGCTTTTGCTTCGGCAAGGATGCGTTCAAACAATTCAGCGATTGTCGGCAGGTCATGGATCAGGCCGACAGACTGTCCTGATGCCGTCATCCCCGTATTCAAATCGCCTGTGGTCAGGGTGATCGTGTGCATTTTGAGCATCTTTGACATGCGCATCATGCTCTCGATCTGCCTGGGGCCGAGCGACAGAGTCTGCTTCACAAGCTTCAGCCAGGGAATCTCCAATTCCTTCGCGATTTTGAAGGAATTCATAAACACTTCCCAGAGGTTGAGCATCCTTCCCGAAGCCATCTGCTCGGCGGCAACAGTCTTCATCTGGCGACACGGTATGCCATCGAAGCGCGTCGAGAAAATGGTGTCCTGCACATCGAGTTCAAGCGCCTTGTTTTTCCAGTTCGGGTGCATCGGGCCTTCCTTCGTGGTCCAGAAGCGCGTACCCATTGAAATACCGCCAGCGCCCAACGCTAATGCCGCCACCAGCCCTGCCCCGTTGGCAATGCCACCTGCTGCGATAATGGGAATCCTCAACACTTCAGCCAGCCGATTGAGGAGCACGAAAGTACCGATTTCACCAACATGACCGGCCCCCTCATGTCCGGCGGCGATCACGGCATCGCAGCCGTGCTCTTGTGCGCGCCGGGCGAGATGGACATCGTTGACCGAGGCCATGACCTTGCCGCCGTATTGATGAGCCGCCTTGATGATCCAATCGCCTTTTCCCATCGAATAGTTAATGACTGGCACCTTTTCCTCAAGAGCCACGATGGCATTTTCCTTGCCGTTGGGCAGCGCCAGCGGCGCGTTGATACCAAAGGGCTTGTCTGTCAGGGTGCGGATTTCCCGAATTTGCTTTCGTGTTTGCTCGGGCGCCCCTGAACCTGCGCCAAGGACACCCAGCCCTCCAGCATTCGATACCGCCGCAACCATATCGGGAAAGGCAACCCGCCCCATTCCTGCATTGAGGATTGGGTATTTGATACCGAAAAGCTCTGTAACAGATGTTTTCACGCGATTCCCTCCCAAAGCGTCCTTCAGAAATACTTTGGTTCATCCCACCACGGGAAATAGTCAGGCATGTCTTTCGACACGGTACAGGGGAAGTTGGGTAGCCGCTTTTCGAGGAAGGACTGAACGCCTTCCTTGGCATCCAGAGTCCGCCCACGGGTACAGATGCCCCGGCTCTCGATGCGGTGTGCTTCCATCGGATGCGACATGCCGAGGCTGCGCCAAGCCATCTGCCGCATCAATGCCACCGAGACCGGAGCCGTGTTGTCAGCGATTTCGCGGGCGATTTCATAGGCTCTCGGCAACAGTTGTTCAGGAGGCACAACCTCGCTGACCAAGCCGCCAGCCTTGAGTTCATCGGCGCCCAGCACCCGACCGCTCAGGCTCCATTCCATCGCTTTGGCGATACCAACGAGGCGCGGCAAGAACCAGGAGGAGCAGCATTCAAAAACAATGCCGCGGCGCGCATAAACGAATCCCAAACGCCCCTTGTCACTGGCAATGCGAATATCCATCGGCAAAAGCATTGAGGCCCCGATACCGACACCGGCGCCATTGATCGCGCCAATCACCGGCTTCAGGCTGTTAAAGATACGCAGGGCCAGCTTGCCGCCGCCATCGCGCGCACTTTCCTTGCTGTAGTCGATGGTGCCGTCAGGACGGACCGGCGAGCCATCAAGCGCCGCCGCGTCGTTCTTTTCCTTGTTGAAAGCACCGTCGGCGCCCTTGGAAAGATCCGCTCCGCCGCAGAAACCTTTGCCCTCGCCAGTCACCACCACAACGCTGACCTTATCATCGCGGTCAGTCTCGTCGAATACGGCGATTAACTCATCCATCATCGCCCGGTTGACGGCATTGAACACTTCAGGACGGTTCAGCGTGATCGTCGCGATACGATCCTTTACGTCATAGCGAATGTACTGAAAATTCATTCCTGCCCCCAAGTTATTTGTATTGGAAGTTTGGCGTGCGCTTCTCGAAGAAAGCTTTTTGCTTCTCGACCTTGTCTTCGGTCGATTGCGCCACGTATACCCCGCGGCTCTCGAACTCAATAGCCTGTTCCAGACTGCCCGCATTCATGTTGGCCCACAGCGATTGCTTGGTCACCCAGATACCCATCGGCACGTTGACGGTTATGTTTCTGGCGATTTCCAAGCAAGCATTCTGTAACTCTTCGTCCGGCACAGTTTTCAGCACCATGCCGATACGTTCCGCCTCGTCCGCCAAGACAGGGCGCGCGGTGTAGAGAATCTCAGCGGCGCGCTGCGTACCCACGGCGCGAGGCAGCAGATAGCTGATACCCAGTTCGGCACCCGAACCGGCGTTGTGGATCGCGTTGACGAACTTCGCCGACTTGGCCGCGATGGTGATGTCCGCCGCCAGCGGAAATGCCAGCGCCATGCCCGCCACGGTACCGTTGACGCCGCAGATCACCGGTTGCGGCAGATTGCGCATCAGTATGGGTAAAGAAGCGATAACGTCGATTGAGTAGCGCGAGGAGAAAGGCTTGCCCAAGCCCTCTGGAATCCAATGCGCCTTGCCTGGGTTCTTCAGGTCGTGACCCGTACAGAAGTGCTTGTTGCCCGCTGCGGTCAAGATCACCACGCGGGTCTTGGGGTCATACTTGATCTCTTTGAATAGATCGGCCAGTTCCGAGTACATCTCAAACTGGAAGGAATTTGTCGATTCCGGGCGATTGATGGTGATGCGCTTGACGCCTTCAATCGGTTCTTCAATCAGAAAACAGTCAGACATATCGCTTTCCTCTGCTCAGTCAGTTTCTTCGTTGAGCCAGTGAGCCTTGACCATGCCATCGCCGAAAGGCTCGTCGCGGTTCTTTAAGGCGACCTTAAGACCTTGTTCGGCCATGTCAGATTTGAACTGCTTGCGCCGCGGTCCCTGACACAGGTGTGCGCGCGCATCCATTTCAACGGCAAAGCGTTGCAAGGTACGAGCGCCTTGCAGTTCCATAGCCATGTTGATGACACGCTTGTGGGCGGACAACATATCGGCGTCAACGAAGCTGATGCGGCGGGCAAGTTCATTGACTGCGTCATCAAGTTTCTCAGCCGGAACGGCATCAAGGACGAGGCCAAGCTTCGCCGCATCCTTGCCCCAGAGGTTGTCACCGGTCATGAGGATGCGCTTCGCCCACTGAGGCCCGACGTGGTAGAGCCAAGTCTGGCTGGGCGGAGTGCCATTGCCGCGAGCAGCGGGAAAGCCGATCTTGGCGGTCTGAGAGGCGATGATGAAGTCGCACAGCATGGCCAAATCAGTACCGCCAGCGAGGCAGTTTCCCTGTACCTTGGCGATGACCGGCTTATGCATGTCAAACATGGTTATGGTGAGCTTCTGAGTCTGCTCCATGTTCCAGCAGTCGTCGTCGATCGTGCCATTGAGGGTACGGTATTGCGTTTCATCCCACGGTGGCGCTTCGCCATCCTTGAAGCCGGCATAGGCGCCGGCAAGGTCATAACCGGCGCAAAAATCCTTGCCTGCCCCCTCAAGGATCACGACGTTCACATCCACGCGCGCGTCAGCTTCCGTCATGGCATCGCGCAACTCCGCAAGCATGGCGGGAGACAATGCATTACGCTTGTCAGGGCGGTTCAGGGTAATACGCGCGACACGCTCCTTGACATCGAACAACAGATAGTCATTGGTACGAAGGTATTTATTCATGTCATCCATTACAATGTTGTGAACGTAGTTCAATAATATAAACGTTTCGCCTTGGGGTCAACATATGAGATTTCGGTTGGTGTTGGCTGCTTGGGATGGTTTAAGCAAGCGGCTGCGCCACCAACTGAACGCTCCGCCGGGGCAGAGTTTCTCCTTTTACGGTCACCGTACTTCCTTGACCATATCGGCTATCCGTGCGGGCATCGGAATTTCATTGCGACGGAGGAAGCAGCCTGTTCAACTCCTCCATCCGGGATGGAACAAGGTAGCCGTCCTCGGCCATCACCTGCTCGAAATGGGTCAAGATCGCTTCGGCGCTGATGTCCTGTATGTCAAAAGTGGCCCCTCGTCCGGCAGCAACGAAAATCCGGTCAACCAAGCCCGCTCCGCAATTGAACACCTCGCCGTTAACCGGACAATTCGGGTGGACAAGTAATGCTACCAATGGGGCGACAAACTGTGCGGGGGCGCGTTTACGGAATCTTGCTGCGGCTTCGGGTGATAGTGTGGCATCGCTCATATCCGTCGCGGCGATGGGCGCTACCGCATTGACCTTCACCTTGGTGCCGTAGGCATCATTAGCCAGCGCCCGGGTCAATCCGAATATCGCGCCCTTGGCTGCGGCGTAGTCGGCTCCGCCACGGCTACCGAAGAGAGCAAATTGCGAAGTCGTCAGCACGATCCGACTACTGTCCCGTTCGATCAGGCGCGGCCACGCCTCACGCACCAACCGCCAACTGCCAAAGAGGTGGACCTCCAGCATGCGCTGTAGCTGTGCATCGTCGATCTCAGTAACCGTGCGCCGACCAGAATTGGCGCCGGCGTTGGCGACAACAGCATCCAGAGCGCCAAAACGTTCGCAGGCAGTAGCGACCAAGGCGGCAGGAACTGCGGGATCACCAATGTCGCCGGTAACGGCCACGGCACACTCGACGCCAATTTCAGCGATAACCTCGTCTAGCCCACCAGCAGTGGCTGAGTTCAGCACGAGATTGGCGCCAAGCTGCGCCAGCAAGCGGGCGTACTGGCGCCCCACCCCGCGCGATGCACCAGTGATGATAATGGTGCGACCATCCAACCGCAGCGGCTGGTTCATGCTGTTAAATTTCAGGCCATTCGGCATATTTTCCGTTTTCAGAACATCTAGGCGTCACCCACCGGATTGATTTCCGGAAAGATGACTTTGACGACAGGGCTGTCGGCGGCATAGGCAATACAGCTGTCGATCAGCGGCGGTTTTCCCGAAACGCGACTGGGAAAGCTGCCCAAGGCATTCTGACCATCCGAGTGACGGCGGCTGGATGCCAAGGTTTGCATTGCTTCGTTGGCAATGGCTTGTATCAGTGTAACGAGATGCGTACAGCCCGCTGTATTGCCAACCAATTGCTGCATACGGCGGTTAAAGCCGGGGCCGATAACCTGGCCAACCAAGTATTGCAGATTGGGCACGGCCTGCTGGCACAGAGGGTAAGGCGCATGCTCGGTGATGGCGACGACTTCCCGAATGGTGCGTTCGCTATCCATTGTGATCCGTAGCCGCATCAAATGCACCGGATGACCGGCGGGGGCCGTGCGCCAGGGATTGATGGCAGGGAAACCTCGCACGTCTGTCAGCGATCCTTCAATGTCGATCAACCCATCCTCGCGAAGGAAGCCTTCGCTTGTAATATTGCGTCGGGTAAGCGACTTGCGCGCGCTAGGCGCGGGCAAAGACATGTGTCAGTTTCCAGTGAAATTCGGCTTGCGTTTTTCGATGAAGGCACGCGCCGCCTCGGCGTAATCGCCAGTATTTTGCAGCACCGGCATATAGTCGATTTCCGTATTGATGGCTTGGTCGACGCTCTCATTCCCAAGATGGAGGGCCGCGCGTAGCAAGGCCATGGCAAGCGGCGGCTTGCTGGCAAAACGCTGTGCGATGGCGATGGTTTCTTCAAGCGCCTTGCCAGGTTCACAGACCTTGTTGATCAATTGCATATCAAGCGCAGCTTGGGCGTCGTAGGTATCGCCCAAGGCCGCCATTTCCATCGCCTTGCGATAGCCGATCTTGCGCGGCAGAGACCAGATGCCGCCTGAATCCGGCATCAAACCGACATTGATGAAGGCGCACGAGAATTTTGTATCGGTAGCGGCAACAGCGTAGTCGCTAGCAGAGACGAACGAGAGGCCACAGCCAGCGGCGACGCCCTCCACCGCGACCAGAAAAGGCTTGGGGCCGCTGACGAATTGTTTGAAGATGCGAGTCACCAAGTCGAAGCGGTTGCGGCCTGTGACGACCGGGCGTTGCTCCATTTCAGAAATATCTCCGCCAGAGCAGAAATATCCTCCTGCCCCCGTCAGTACGATGGCGCCGCACTGGTCATCAGCCTCCAGTTCAAGCAAGCGTTCGTACATGGTTGTGCGCATCTTCAAATTGAAGGCGTTGCGGCGCGCCGGATAGTTCATCGTCATGATGGCGACCCGACCCTCGAAACGTATCTGAATAATGTCATCAGTACTCATGGTTTCACCCCTGTCATTTTCCTTCCTGGTTTACGAGAAGGTTGATGCGTAGCGCTCGACATGGTGCTCGCTGTTGCCCCAAGTCAGGTCGATGGAGACAAGGCGTTTGGCGTAATAGCCGACCGCCAACTCGTCTGTCATGCCCATGCCACCGTGCAGTTGAATGGCGGCCTGGCCGATGCTACGACCGGCGTGACCAATAATTGTCTTGGCCGCAGAAACCGCGGCGCGACGTTCCGTCGCATCAACCGCATCAAGCTTGGCGGCTGCCATCAGCGCCGCCGAGCGACTCTGCTCAAGCGCGATCAGCATATCGGCAGCCCGGTGTTGCAGCGCCTGAAAGCTGCCGATTGGCTTGCCGAACTGCTTGCGCGTGCGCAGGTACTCAGCGGTGATCTCGATCAGTTTGCTCATGGCGCCAACCGCTTCGGCACACAGAGCGGCAATACCACAATCAATGGCGGCATCAAGGATAGGGTAGCCCCCGTCGAGTACGCCAATCAAGGCATCAGCCGTAACGGTGACGTTGTCGAACATGACTTCGGCTGCACGCAGTCCGTCAATGGTGGGAAAATCCTTGACCGTGACGCCGATCGCCCCCGCATCGACCAGAAATAGACTGATCCCTTGCTGATCAGTCGAGATGCCCGCTGTTCGCGCCGAAACAATGAAGGATGCTGCGCTACCGCCGCCAGACACCACCGACTTGCGGCCATTGAGGACAAATCCCTTGTCCGAAGAAACCGCCTTCGTTTCTACATTCCAGAGATCGAAGCGTCCTTGAGGCTCCAATGCAGCAAGCGCAAAACGTCGGCTGCCATTGGCGATGGCGCCGAGCAGTTTTTCTTTCTGCGCCGTGCTGCCAGCATGAGCAATCAGGCCAGCCACCACGACCGCCGTCGGTAGATAAGGCTCGACGACCAGACCGCGCCCGAAAGCCTCCATGACAATCAGCGTTTCAACCGCGCCGCCGCCCATACCGCCGAATTCCTCCGGTACGTTGAGCGCCAGCAGGCCGAGTTCGCCAAACAGTTTCCAATTGTCTTCGGAGAAGCCTGCCGCACTACGCGACAAGTTACGGCGCGTTTCGAAATCGTAATCCTTGTCTACAAAACGCCCAACGGTGTCAGCAAGCATTTGCTGCTCTTCACTGTAATTAAAGTCCATGATTCGACCTCACAACCCGATAATCGCCTTGGCGATGATGTTCTTCTGGATTTCGTTGGCCCCGCCGTAGATCGAGATCTTGTGCATGTCGAAATACTGTGCCGCCAGTGGATTGAGGAGTTTGCCGCCCGCCGTTGCCGCGGTCGAATCAAGTTCGAGCGCAGCAGGCACGAAAGGCACAGCATAAGGCCCGGCGCACTCCATCAATAGTTCCGTCAAATGCTGCTGTATTTCCGAGCCGCGGATTTTCAGCACGGAAGCCTCCGGCCCAATCGCTTTGTTGCCGGACTCAAGCGAGATGAGGCGCATCAAGGACCACTCGTGGCACATTAAATCCATGTCCAGTTTGGTAATTCGTTGGCGGAAATAGGGGTCTTCGATCAAGGGGCGACCACGCTTTTGTTCGCTGCGCGCGATTTCCTTAAGCCGCCGCATCAGCCGCCGGCACATACCGATGCCGGCAATATTGGTACGCTCATGGCCGAGCAGGTACTTGGCAATGGCCCAACCTTTGTTCTCCTCGCCAACCAGATTCTCAACCGGCACCTTGACTTCGTCGAGGAACACCTCGTTGATATCGTGGCCTTGATCGAGCGTGGTAATGGGCCGCACGGTAACGCCTGGCGTTTTCATGTCGAGCAGCAGGAAGGAGATACCAGCCTGCGGCTTGGCCTCTGAATCGGTGCGCGCCAGCAGAAACATCATATTTGCCCAGTGCGCGTAGGTTGTCCACGTCTTCTGGCCGCTCACGACATAGTAATCACCACGACGTTCGGCGCGCGTCTTCAGTGCCGCCAGATCTGAACCGGCGCCGGGTTCAGAATAGCCTTGGCACCACCAATCCGCCATCGAAATGATGCGTGGCAGGTAACGCGCCTTCTGTGCATCGGTACCGAAGGCCATCAGCACAGGGGCGCACATTGAGAGGCCGAACGGAATCTGTCGCGGCGCACCGCCCGTGAAGCATTCTTCCTCGAAGATCGTTCGCCAGGTGGCATTCCAACCAGTGCCGCCATACGCTTGGGGCCATGCCGGAGCGCCCCAGCTCTTGGCATGAAGGATACGCTGCCAGCGCACATAATCCTCGCGCTCGACGCGCAGAAAATTCAGCACGCGGTCGCGGATATCGGTTGGCAGCTCGCACTGCACAAAATTCCGCACTTCTGTGCGGAAAGCAATCTCTTCGGGGTTTTCACGGAGATACATGCTTGCCGCCTTAGTTACCAGTGAAATTGGGTTTGCGTTTTTCCATGAAAGCCCGTTTGCCTTCCTGGAAATCCTCGCACACGTTGGATGCCATCATCGCTTCACAATCGCTCATCAGCGACTCGTGCAGGGTCTGGAAGGGCAGCTCCCACATCTGCCGTTTCAAAACCTGTAAAGAACGTGGAGAAACATTGTCCGTCAAGTCACGTGCGTAAGCGTAAGTTGCGTCGAGGAGTTTTTCCTTCGGATGAAGCTGACTGACCAAACCAAGGCGCAGCGCTTCCTCGCCGCGTACCTTGCGACCGGAGAGCAGCAAGTCCATCGCGGCAGAGAAACCCGTGACATTCTTCAAGCCCCAGGCCATGCCGTATTCCGAGGCCAAGCCAATGCGTGAGAAAGCCGTCGTGATAACCACATCGTCGGCAGCAATACGCATGTCGCAATAAAGTGCGTGCACCAAACCCAAACCGGCTGTTGGCCCATTCAACATGGCGATGATTGGCTTCTTCAGCGCCGGGAAGTAGGTGGCGCGTCCCTGATAATCGGGGCGGCGACTGAAATCATAGGTACGCGGCAGCTTATCAATCAACTGGCGCGGATCAGTTGTCTTGAAGCCGGTAACATCGCCGCCTGAGCAGAAAGCGCGACCAGCGCCGGTAAGCACCATGACACGCACTTCGGGATCGGCGTCGGCCTTGTGGGTTGCCAACCAAACTTCATCGGCAATAGTGTCCGTCCAGGCATTGAGGAACTCGGGACGGTTAAGTGTGATGGTCGCAATACGATCCTTTACCTCGTAGAGAATCTGCTCATAGCTCATGTTTCCTCCTCGCTCAAATTGAACCAGCAGCGCGCAATTCCCTGATTGCCTCGGCGCTGTAGCCCAGTTCGGTCAAAACAGCTACGGTGTGCTGCCCGAGCGTCGGTACGCCGCCCATGACAGGGGTAATACCCGTGATATTTGCTGGCGGCAGCAACGCCTCGACCGGACCTTTCTCGGTCTCAACCGGCACCCAGCGCCCGCGCGCGCGCAACTGCTCGTGGTTCCATACAGCATCCATGTCATTGAGCCGCCCGTTGGCAATGCCCGCTGTATCGAGACGTTTTACAGCCTCGTCGGCAGTCAGGCCAGCGAACTCGGCCTCAATCAGCGCTGTCAGCGCGGCGCGCGCCTCGACACGCCTGGCGTTGGTATTGAAACGCGGATCATCTGCCAATTCCGGTTTTCCGAGCACCTTGTCACAGAAGATCTGCCATTCGCGCTCGTTTTGCAGCCCGAAGATGACCTCCTTGCCATCGCCCGCCTTATGCGGGCCGTAGGGGGCGATAATCGGATGCGTGGCCCCCTGACGCTTGGGCGGCTTGCCGCCGTAATGACCAAGGTAGACCGGCTGCATCATCCACTCACTCAGTGCTTCGAGCATACTGATCTCGACGCGGGCGCCACGACCGGTACGCTCACGCTGGAACAGGGCGGTAAGGATGCCGCTATAGGCATACATGCCAGCGGCAATATCAGCGATTGAAGCTCCCGCGCGTGATGGCGTATCGGCTGACCCGGTAGTCGCAATCAGCCCCGACTCGGCCTGGATCAGCAGATCGTAGGCTTTCTTGTCGCAGAGCGGTCCCGTATCGCCGTAGCCGGACAGGTCGCAGACGATCAGACGCGAATGCTGGGGCGACAGCGCCTCGTGACTGACACCCAAACGCGCTGCCGCGCCCGGAGCCAGATTCTGGATCACCACGTCGGCCCGGCCAATCAACTGATCGAGAATTTTCTTCGCTGCGGGTTGTTTGACGTCGAGCGTGACACTTTTCTTGCCCCGGTTGAGCCAGACAAAGTAAGAAGCCAGACCATTTACGCTGGCGTCATAGGCGCGCGCAAAATCACCTACGCCGGGGCGTTCGATCTTGATGACTTCGGCGCCGAGATCCGCCAATTGGCGCGTTGCCAATGGCACCGCCACGGCATGTTCGAGCGAGACGACACGAATGCCGTCGAGAGGGCGTGAAGTCTTCATATCAGAACGAGCGCGGAAGCCCGAGCACATGCTCGGCGACATAGGAAAAAATCAGGTTGGTGGAAATCGGCGCGACTTGGTAGAGTCGCGTTTCGCGGAATTTCCGCTCGATGTCATACTCGCACGCGAAGCCAAAGCCGCCATGCGTTTGCAAACAAACATTGGCGGCTTCCCATGATGCTTTGGCCGCCAAGTGCTTAGCCATGTTGGCCTCGGCGCCACAGGGTCGGTGAGCATCATAGAGATGGGCAGCCTTCCAACGCATCAGATTGGCTGCTTCGACTTCAATATACGATTCGGCGATCGGAAACTGCACACCTTGGTTTTTGCCAATCGGACGGTCAAAGACGACACGTTCAGAAGCGTATTTCTTCGCGCGATCGACGAACCAGTAGCCGTCACCGATACATTCAGCGGCGATCAAAATGCGTTCGGCATTGAGGCCTTCGAGGATGTACTTGAAACCTTTGCCTTCCTCGCCAATCAGATTTTCCTCTGGAATTTCCAGGTCGTCGAAGAACAGTTCGTTGGTCTCATGGTTGACCATGTTCAAGATTGGTCGCACCGTGAGTCCATTACCGGTAGCGGTATGGAGATCGACCAAAAAACAAGACAGCCCATCGGATTTCTTGCGTACCTCCGCAAGCGGTGTCGTGCGCGCCAGCAGGATCATCATGTCGCTGTGCTGAATACGCGAGATCCAGACCTTCTGGCCGTTAACAACGTAATGGTCGCCTTTCTTCAAGGCGGTCGTCTTCAGTTTGGTGGTATCGGTGCCGGTGGTTGGCTCGGTGACCCCCATCGACTGAATACGCAGTTCACCGGCGGCAATTTTCGGCAAATACTTCTCTTTCTGTGCTTTGGAGCCGTTACGCAGGATGGTGTTCATGTTGTACATCTGACCGTGACAGGCGCCAGAGTTGCCGCCGCTACGGTTGATCTCTTCCATGATTACCGACGCCTCAGCCAGCCCAAGCCCTGAACCACCGTATTCCGCCGGGATCAAGGCAGCCATCCAGCCAGCCTTGGTCAGCGCATCGACGAATTCCTCGGGATAAGCGCGCGCCTCGTCGATCTTGCGGAAATATTCGTCAGGAAATTCAGCGCACAGGGCGCGTACGCCATCGCGAATATCTTGGTAATCAGTTGTCTGCATCGGCTTTCTCTCGAAAATTTGATTCGTTACGCCAGTTCGGCTGTGGCGTCCATCGCCAGCCCCCCATCCGCATCCTGCGCCCACAAGTGAGCAGTTTTACCATCACTTGCCGGTTGTCCGCAGACATGAAATGGCGCGCCCTGGAACAAGGGCCGCACCGCCCGGAAGGAAAATGCCATCACGCGCTGTTGTGGCGCTTCGCGGCGTAACAGGTCAAGCAGCAAGGTGGCGATCAAGGGGCCGTGAACCACCCGTTCAGGATAGTGCTCGACGCCTATTGCGTAAGGGAGATCGTAGTGAATGCGATGTCCATTGAAAGTCAGCGCGGAATAGCGGAACAACAGCACCGGATCGGGATAAATCTCGCGCCGCCAAACGGCTTTCGCTGGCGCTGCCTGTGGCGCAGGCAGCGGATCGCCCGCTTGCGCAGCCTCGCGATAAACGATGTCCTGCGCTTCGACCAACAACAAACCTGAGGCATCCTCGATGCAGTGTTCAACCTGGACGAAGGCCAGCCGTCCTGAGCGCCCTTGCTTCCACTGGACATCGGTAATCCGGGATGTTTTTGTGATTTGTGCGCCGATACATAGGGGACGCTCGAAGCGCAGGCGGCTTCCGGCCCACATGCGCCGGGGCAATGGCACTGGCGGCATGAAACCGCCACGCTGCGGATGCCCGTCAGGCCCAACCTCCGATTGGCGAGCCAAGGGTAGGAAATAAAGCCAATGCCACAGAGGCGGCAGTTCAGCGCCGATCTTGATTTGATCGTCTGCCCGATCCAGCATCGCCGCCAGCGCTGTCACCGGTACGGCTGTCACCAGATCGGAGTGGCTTTCAGTGCGACCTACCCAAGACTGCAACAGCTCAGCATCATTGTTCATGTATATGAATTACGATCTATTAATCGAACGTAATTCTATACCCTCAAAGCGAGGTTGTGAACGTCATTCAGAACAACCGTCGATCAAATAACACGATGACGGCGTTAGTCAGGTACGATACCCGAAGCGCGCGCAGCAACCTCCAGCAAGGCATCCTGTAGCAGGGGCTGACCGGCCTCGAAACGTTCTGACGGTACGCCAACGGCCAAAGCGGCAGCAACCTTGCCATCCAAACCGAAGATAGGCGCTGCAATACCGGCGGATTCAGAATATAACTGCCCAATGCTGATAGCGTAGCCCTGCTTCAGGATTCGTTCCAATTCGGCACGCAGTTGCTTTTTGTCTACGACAGTTTGCGGCGTATACATTTCCAGTTTGGTTTTACGCAGGTAATCATCTAGCCATTCTTTATCGGCATGTGCCATTAGCACGCGACCAGCGGCTGTACAGTAAAGTGGGCGAGTTGTGCCGACTGATATGGCATAGCGGACGGATTTGGCGCTTTCGATCACGTCGGTATACGTTATCAGGTTCTGCTCACGATTCAGGCGGCCCAAGTACACTGTCTCATTGCAACGGCTGGCGAGTTCCTCCAAATAGGGATGCACCAAGCTGGAGAAATTCCACACCGACATGATGTTCGCCGATAGGTGGAAGATTGCCGGGCCAAGCTGGTAGCGGTCATTGTCATGGGTCAGATAACCATCTGTAACCAAGGGCCGCAGCAAATTTAGCAAACTGCTCTTTGGTGACTCCAGGGTCACATTAAGCTCAGCCAAGCTCAGTCCATTGCGCGACTTGGCCAGTGCATCGAACAGCCCCAGCAAACGAGCAAGCGAACGCGGGCCGCTGTTTTCTTTTTTATTGGCTATATTTTTCGCAACCACCATGGAACGGTCATCCTTACAAAAAACGTTCAGCTATTTGAACGGTCCAAGTAGTATATAGCAGTTGGGAGAATAATTTATGCCAAGAGGCCTCGGTTTTTTCGCAGGATACGCTCGGCCTTGTCAAGAACGGGCTTGTCAATCATCTTGCCATCCAGGGCGACCGCATTGCTGCCTGAAGCACTGGCGACCGCAATCACTCGCTGTGCCCAAATCACTTCCTCGGCGGTTGGCGAAAACGTGGTGTTGACAGCAGCAACCTGCTGCGGGTGGATGCACAATTTGCCGCCAAATCCTTCACGCCGCGCCCGCTGCGCTTCGGCCATGATGGCTGCGGGATCATCGAAACGGACGGTGACGCCATCGACCGGCGCCTCAAGATTGGCAAGGCGTGAAACGAACACAAGACGGGAACGGAAGAAAAGCAGTTCGTTAGCATCGCCTTCGATACCGAGGTCGACCTGGAAATCAATCGAGCCAAATAACAAACGCCGCACCGAAGGATGGGCCGCTATAGTCTCGGCGTCGGCCATGCCAAGAGCGGTTTCGATCAGCGCGAAAACCGGCATGGCAGAGCCAAGATAATCCGCAATGCGTGTTATGTCATCGGCATGTTCGGCTTTGGGCAGAACAACGCCAGCGACGCCTGGCGCCGCACAAACCCGCAGATCGTCATCGAACCATTCCGTATCAGCGCCGTTGACACGAACCAGCAAGGGTTGCTGCGGTGACAAGGCGTCGGCCAGCGCCGCTCGCGCTTTGCCCTTGAACACGGGTGCGACGGCATCCTCCAGATCGGCGATGACTGCATCGGCGCCTGCGGCGAAGGCTTTGGCGAAGCGCTCCGATCGGTCAGCCGGCACGAAGAGAAACGACCGTTCGGACTGGCCGTTGGCGCTGACCATGGGTTGTCCCACAGATTATCTCGTCTCAGCCCAGCACGGCCGTGACTTCCGGAACGGCTTGAAAAAGATCAGCGACCAGTCCGTAATCGGCAACCTGGAAGATTGGCGCTTCCGGGTCCTTGTTGATAGCCACGATGACCTTGCTGTCCTTCATGCCTGCCAGATGCTGAATAGCCCCTGAAATCCCAACGGCAATATACAGTTCGGGTGCGACGATTTTGCCGGTCTGCCCAACCTGATAGTCGTTGGGCATATAGCCAGCATCCACGGCAGCGCGTGAGGCGCCAACAGCCGCATTGAGCTTGTCAGCCAGTTTTTCGAGAATGTTGAAATTCTCGGCGCTACCCATACCGCGACCGCCGGAAACAACGATACGCGCCGCAGTTAGGTCGGGACGGCTTGACTGGGTCAGCTCCTGACCGATAAATTGTGATAGTCCGGTTTCGGCAACCGCCGGGATTGACTGTATGTCGGCATTTCCACCTTCTTTCGCCGCAGCGTCGAAACCGGTGGTACGAATAGTCATAATCTTGATGCGGTCAAGTGATTGAACAGTCGCCAACCCGGCGCCAGCGTAGATCGGGCGGATAAAAGTATCAGCCGACTGCACGGCCAGAACGTCGGATTGCTGCGCTACGTCAAGCAGTGCGGCAACTCGCGGCAAGGCGCTCTTGCCAACGGCTGTCGCTGCCGCCACGATGTGCGAATAGCCTTCGGCCAGCGCAACGATCAGCGCAGCAAGGTTCTCAGGCGCGGCGTGCGCGTACTGAGCGGCATCGGTATGCAAAACCCTGTTGACGCCAACAACCTTGGCTGCCTGCTCGGCGACGCCACCGCAGCCATTACCGGCTACCAGCAGATGAACCTCACCGCCCAGCCGTGTCGCAGCAGTAATGGCATTGAGTGTTGCGCCCTTCAGTTGGGCGTTATCGTGTTCAGCGAGTACGAGTACGGACATTTCAGATTACCTTGGCTTCGTTGCGGAGTTTATCGAGTAGCGCGGCAATATCGGGAACGGTAATGCCAGCCTTGCGCTGGGGAGGCTCGCTTACTTTGAGTATTTTTACCCGTGGCGCCAGATCGACATTCAAATCGGCAGCCGGGATAACACTCAGCGGCTTTTTCTTCGCCTTCATGATGTTGGGCAGCGTCGCATAGCGTGGCGTATTGAGACGAAGATCCGTCGTTATCACGGCGGGCAAAGCCAGACTTACCGTTTCCAGGCCGCCGTCGATTTCTCGCGTTACCACCGCACGACCATCGGCAATTTCCAGTTTCGAGGCGTAGGTGGCCTGCCCCCAGTTGAGTAATGCGGCAAGCATCTGACCCGTCTGACCGGCGTCGTCATCAATTGCCTGTTTGCCGAGGATAACCAGTTGCGGGGCTTCCTGTGCCACAAAAACCTTGAGCAGCTTGGCAATATGCAAGGATTGCAAATCGGCGCTAATTTCCAGCAATACGCCACGATCCGCGCCGAGCGCCAAGGCGGTACGCAGGACATCCTGACATGCCGCCTCGCCAATCGAAATGACCACGACTTCAGAAGCCTTGCCAGCTTCCTTCAGACGGACGGCTTCCTCGACAGCTATTTCGTCAAACGGATTCATCGCCATCTTGACAGCGTTGAGATCGATACCGGAGCCATCAGACTTGACCCGTACCTTCACGTTGTAATCGACCACCCGTTTGATGGGAACCAATATTTTCATGCTTGTAACCTTTCAAATCATGCCGCGAGCTCAATAAGCCCGTTGTTCAAGACGACTACGTCGCGCGCTTCGACGCGTGCTCGCAGTCGTAATATGCTGTTTCCTTCTTTCCAGATATGAAAACGGACAGTTTCACCCGGATAGACAGGCGTAGTGAAACGAACTGAAAAGCTCCGCAGTCGTGCGGCGTCGTAGCCGCAACATTCGCGCAAGACGGCATGTGCCGCCATGCCGAAAGTACACAACCCGTGCAGGATCGGGCGATGAAAACCAGCCGCCTTGGCAACCTCTGGATCGGCGTGCAGAACGTTGTAATCACCGGAGAGGCGGTAGATCAACGCCGCCTGCTCAAGAATCGGCAAGTCGACTTCAATATCAGGGTTTCGCTCAGGCACGGACGGCAACGCCTCCGGGCCGGGATCGCTGACGCCGGACTGCCCACTGAAGCCACCATCGCCACGCAGAAAAGTCACTTGAGTGCTTTCGGCCAGCAACTCACGATCAGGGACATTGAAAATCTGCCTGCGAATCACCGCAATCGCGCCTTTGCCCTCCCCTTTGTCGGTCAGCGAAAGTACCTGATTCTTTGCCACCACGGTACCTTCGGTCGGCAAGGGTTTGCAGAGGCGGATACGCTGCTCGCCATGGACCAGTTTGACCCAGTCGGCGCCTGTCTTGGGATCGCGCCACCAGAATCCCGGGGTGCCAAGGACAGCGACCATAGTTGGCACGGCGGCAAGATTCTTTTCATAAACGTAGCGCAATTCACCCGCATCCAGCGGATTGTTTCCCATGCCAATGCCCAAGGCATACAGCATGGTGTCGCGCTGGGTGTAGGTGTGGACAATGTCGCCGAAATTCCAGTTCTTGACTGCTTGATAATCAATCATTCCCGCTTTCCTCACAGCGTCTCTTCAGTACCCAGTACGAGTACGGCTTCACTCGACAACACGCCGCCGTTACCCTGCGCAACCGCCAGTTTGGCGTCCGGCACCTGGCGTTCGCCGCAAATGCCTTGCAATTGCCGCGTTGCCTCGACGATGGTAAATAGACCGTACATGCCCGGATGAACGCAAGACAGGCCGCCACCGTTGGTATTGACTGGCAGCTCGCCGCCTGGGGCAATGCGTCCGCCGGAAACGAAACGACCGCCCTCGCCTTTCGGACAAAAGCCCATGTCTTCAAGAAAGAGAATGGTGTTAATGGTAAAGGCGTCATACAGCTCGACAACGTCGATGTCACCTGGCTTCACCCCGGCTTGGGCGAAAGCGCGCTTGGCGGCGCGCGCCGTGCCAGTGAGCGTGAGATCCGGCATGTTGGCAATTTCGCGGTGGGTCGTTTCCGCCGCCGCGCCCAGCAGATAGACCGGTTTTTTCACCAGATCCCTGGCGTGGTCGGCGCGCACCATGACGACTGCGGCCGCGCCGTCCGTGACCAGGCAGCAGTCACGCACGCCCAAAGGTGACGATATCGTGCGCGCAGAAAGATAGCCTTCCATCGTCAGTTCTTCGCGCATAAAGGCATCGGGATTCTTTTGCGCCCATTGGCGCGCTGCGATGGCCACTTCGCCAAGCTGTTCCTTGGTCGTGCCGTACTGGTGCATGTGACGCGCCGCCGCCAAGGCATAGGAAGTGATCGGGTTCATCGGTCGGTAGGGAGCTTCCCAAGGGGAGGCGCGACCAGATTGCACGAGCTTGCCGCTGGTCGTTCTCTGATTGCTGCCATAAGCGATCAGCACCACGTCGCATTGCCCGGCAGCCAGCGCTAGAGCGGCAATCGTCGCCTGAATCTGGAAGGATGAACCGCCGGTGCGGCAATTATCGGTAAAGCGAGGCTGGATACCGAGATACTCGGCAAAAGTCAGGCCGACCAGCGTGTCGTCCATTGTCACGATAAACAGGCCATCGACATCCTTGGGTTGCAGACCAGCTTGAGCCAGCGCCCGAACGCTGGCGCTGGCAGCCAGTTCCACATTCTGAAAACCGGGCGCTTCGCCCATACCGTAAGTGGCAGCGCCGACAACGGCGACCTGCCCGCGGGGGAAAGAGTCTTTCATGGCGTTCCCTTCACTGCCCGTCAGGCTGGCTCGAATACAACGACGGCTTTGTCGTTTTCGCGCACGACCCTGGCTTTGACACGCATACCAATCTTGACTTCTTCAGCAGCAATCCCATCGACGCGACTCATCATGCGCGGCCCCTCGGCAAGATCAATCAAGGCCACGTTGTAACTGGGTGTCGGCGGCTTTTGGCTGATATGAGTCACCGAATAAACGACGCCTTCGCCAGAGGCTTCCACCCATTCGAGATTGCTTGATCCAGACATCGGCTCCGCAACGCGCGGATAGAAAATGTGATGACCACTGTCGCGGCAGCGCTGGATCATGAAACGGCCTGCTTCGAGAAACTCGAAAAATTCCTGCTCAGGTCTCATATCGGCCATGATGCAATCATCCATGCATCGTCAGCCCGCCACTGACAGAGATGACTTGGCCGGTAATGAAGTCCGCCGCAGGCGTGGCAAGGTAGACGATGGTATTGGCCGGCTCGATGGGTTTGGCCAAGCGACGTAGTGGAACCGCTTTGAGAAGCGCCTCTTTCAATTTCGGATTCTGGATGCCGTCGTGGAACAGCGGCGTATCCGTCAGACCGGGGGCGACGCAGTTGCAGTTGATGCCATTGCGCGCCATTTCGCGAGCCAGGGATTTAGTGAAGGCGATGATGGCGCCCTTGCTGCCCGAATAGAAGCTTTCACCCAAGCTGCCGACTCGCCCCGCATCCGAGGCCACGGTAACGATTTTGCCGCCCTGACCGCGTTCGATCATGGCCGGGAGGAAACGGTGAATCATCCGTACCGGGCCAAGGTAGTTGATGGCGATGACCTTGTCCCAGAAATCGGGCGTATTTTCGAGGAAGGGGCCAACACGCTCCCAACCGGCGACACTGGCGATAATGTCAACCGCGTTGCCAGTTTTTTGCTTAACAAGATCAACAAAATTGTCAATCGATTGGCGATTGGCGAGATCCAGCGGCATGAATTCCGCCTTGCCGCCCGCCGCTGTGATTTCCGCGATCGCCTCCTTGCCGCCGGTTTCGTTAACATCACCACCGTACACGATGGCGCCCGCATTGGCGAACTGGATTGCGGTGGCACGGCCAATCCCGGAGGCGCAGCCCGTCACGACGACCGTCTTGCCAGCCAGATCGGTAGCGGCACGCCAGCCCATTTCATGTTGCTCAGACATTTGTTTCTCCTTGTTGTCAAATCAAGACTTTGCGGCCTTGCTCTTGTCGAGAAAGGCCGAGATCAATTGCTGGGTGCGCGGCGTGGTCAGCAGTTCGCCGCCGAGTTCACGCTCCAGGGTATAGCCTTGGCCGCGATCATCGGCCGCCGCCGCGATGCACTGCTTGGCAACACGCAAGGCCTCGGTTGGCAGGCTGGCGATGCGATCCGTAACGACACGCGCCCGTTCTTCCAGCTCGGCGCGGGCACAAGACCATTGCACGAGACCCAGGCGTTCGGCAGTCGCCCCGTCGACCGGTTCGGCAGTCAGGATGAGGCGCGCCGCAATGCCGCGCCCACACAGGCGAGTCAGGCGCTGTGTGCCACCAAGCCCCGGAATCAGACCAATGCCCGTTTCAGGCAAGCCGACCTTGACTTCGCTGGCTGCCATCCGCAAATCGCAGGATAACGCCAACTCGAAGCCGCCACCCAAAGCCGCACCGCCGATTTCGCAGAAAGTGACTTGTGGCAGCAACTCAATACGGCGGTAGACGCGCTGTAGCCGGTCAATGTAACCGGCCAGCGCACGCCCTGGTTTGGGCGCATCCTTCCAGGATCGGATCAGGTCAAGGTCGGCGCCAGCGGCAAACACCTTGCCCTGACCACGAATATGAAGCAACGTCCAGTCATCTATTGCTTCCAGTTGATCGAGGATGCGGTTGAAGGCGTCACCCATCTTGTCGTTGATAGCATTGACGGGAGGGCGGTTCAACGTGAGAACGGCGACGGGGCCGCGGCGAGATAGCTCAAGCATCTTCTTGAAAGTTCCATTATATGAACATTGTTCAATGTTATATGTATGCTGCCTGACCGTCAAGCTTTGCTTTGATTCAGAGGATTGGGTATCGTTAAACAGCGAGGAATTCACACCGCAGAGAATTCAGCGCTATTGCGCTTCATTGCTTGGTTTCGCGTCTTTGCGCAAGTGTATTTTCCGTGCTTGACATTCTCTCCTTGCCCGTGTAAAGATCGCAACGTCGTTCTGAAATCAGAACGACGTTCAATAAAATAACCAATCCACTTTAAGGAGACTCAACATGTCTGCTGTTATTTCTACTCGTTTTTTTCGTACTATCCCCGGCAAAGAAACAGAGGCCCTTCAATTCCTTACCAAGCACATCGGCGAGGTGAAAGCGCTGTTCTCCGGTCTTGAGGTCACGGCTACCTGGCGCGTTGGCGGGGCTTCCGGTGATTGTATGATAATCTCCCGTGCCGCCAGTGGGCAGGCCTTGGAAGACCTCCGGAATAAAGCGATCAAGGCTGGACTTGCGGGTAAGTTGAGCCACCCCGCGCCGGGTATCTTCAGCCGCATTGAAGATGCTTTCTGGGCTGATCTTCCAGAGTAATTACCGGATCGGGATAGGGGACAGCCCAAACGGACTATACCCGTCCCACACCACCCGGTATGTGGGTCCGCACCGGGTGGTTGAAATGGTTGAGGTCGTCAGGTTTGTAGTTACACCCGACCTGACGCCCAAGTTTGCCTTGTTCCAGTTCGGCGGAACTGATTTCTCACCACCACGGCTTTTCCCTCAACCTTCGTCATTAACCCAGCGCACGAAACGCATCAGTGGAAAAAAACCGTCATGCGGAATACCGGTTTCCACCGAACCGGCCTTGCCCAGTTCGACGACGCGCTGGACGCCCATTGCCGCCAGCGCATTGCGTAGTTCGGTCTTGCGCTCTGCCGGATAGATGCCCACCGTCTGCGTAGCAACGTTGGCATGGCGCACGGCCTGGGCCAGGTCGGCTACCGGCACGACGTTCACCACGCGGTGGTCGGGATGAAAATCCACCGGATCTTCCGAGCGGATGACGACACCGCTGCCGTCGTACTTGCCCCATACCCGATAGTACGGGTCCGTGTCGCGTAGGCCGTCGATCTCGTCGCGCAGGCTGGATGGCAACGGACTGCCGCAAGCCGACGTGGTGGGACGTTCGACCCCCAGGCGTTGTTGCAACAGAGCGCAATAGCGATCCACTTGCTCGGCGCTACCTTCGACGAACTGGATGCGGCTGGCGACGCAGGCCTGCTGATTCATCACCGTGGCATCGGCTGCCGCGCGGTCGGCAACTTCGGTCAGGATAACGTCGGAGACAAAAGCCTCGCACCCGATCAGCGAGATTGATGTTTTCGGATCGAAGGCCACCAGTTCGAAGCCCGGTCCGATGTAGTTCTTGGCGCTGCGGATGGTGCTTTCTCCGCCCCAGGCCACCAGCTTGTCGAAGAACTGGGGGCGAAACAGCAGGCTTTCCACTTTGTCGTCGCCACCGTGCCAGTAAGCGGCGGAAAAAGATCGCGAAAGCGGATGCTTGGGCGCGACGGCGGACAGGGCGCGCAGAATCGCAGTGGCGGTAAACAGGTCGTTGGACGGGATTTTCAGCAGATGCACGCCCTTGGTGAGCGCGCCGCGCATCACGGTTTGCGCCGAAACACCTGGCGCGTTGCCTGCGACCACGTGTACCAAGCGGGGCGGAAAGGCGCGAATGCGATGGATACGGCCACTTGGCGTATTTTTGATGACGCGCCAGCCATCCAGCGCGTCGGAACCGCCCAGTTCGGTTTCGACCTGAAATTCCATGCTCTTGCGGTCAAAGATTTGCGGCAAGTAGGCATAGGAGCGGGCGAGCACGTCGCGCGGCAGCGTGCTCATCCGGGCCGAATGGTCAAGCGCCTCGGCCATCAACCCGTCGGGATCGACAGCGATCCATTGACCAACTTCGACCAGAATATCCATGATTTCAGCCAGCGGCACATCGAAAGCCGGACCGGGTGTGTGTCTCGGCCAGACCAGGTCGTTCAGATTCAGCGCCGGGGTAGTAAATCGGTTGCCTGGCGGGCCGAACTCGAGGTCGGCGCCTGATATGGTTTCACCTTGGATGACATGACAGATGGAGATGGCGGGGGCGTTCATGATAGGTTCAACGCTCCGCGGATATAACCATCAATGGTGCCAGCGCAGCCGATGTGGTCTTCCTCGCCGGCGTCGCTGAAGCGGGTGATGTTGTCCAGCAGGGTCGGGCCGGAGCGACCGCAGGGGCAACGATCAGCGAAATCGACAGTCACCTTGTCGCCGGTGATCAGACCGCCCCAGCGGCCTTCATAGAGCAGGTCGAGAAAACCGAAACGGCCTTCAACGACGCCGTTGGCGCCATCGGCGGGCGTCAGCAGGCGTTCGCCGATCTTGTCCAGGATCAGCCAAATCATGCCCGGCGCGCGATGGTAGCGGCCCGCCTCGCAACGTGGATGCAATTGCGCCATCTCCGTCATGCCATAAGCGCCCGGTGTGATGACCTTGCCGTAAAAACGATGTACCTGTTCCTTGTAATCCAGTGGCAGAGCGATACCCTTGATGCCGCCACCCGCGTTCATCACGGTGTCTGGATGGAATTCGCCGTCACCGATACCGCGCGCCCGGGCACGCGCGATGATGGCCATGTGCTGCGCCCACATGCCAGAGATAAGCAACGGCTCGTGGCGGCGGTCGAGCAGTTCGTCGATCAGCTTGTTCAATGCCGCCAAACCAGCCTGCCCCTTGGCCCGGGCGCTGGCCTCGAAGGCGGCGATCGCATCCGGCGTCGCTGTACCGTCGGCCATTTTCTTGCGCATGGCGGCCATCAGGCTGACCTCGGAAATCTTCAATTCCTGGTCGGTGAGAGCAAATACTCCCCCTGGCCGCCCCCAGTTTTCGGCGTTGAAGTTGCCAGCCTCGATGGCGCTGTTCGGGCCTTTGAGCGGACCAAGCCAGAACACCGTGCGGGTCGGGCTGGAACGGATGAACGGCCAGCCCACGGTGTATTTGAAATGGCGCTTCTTCATGGCCGAATCACCCCGCGTGTGGTTGAGGAATGAGCACTTGCCAGACGAGCCGCTGGTCGCAAGAACCATGTGCCCATTCGCCCATAGCCGATCGATCCATTCATCAACGTCAGTCACGCCGGTGACGTCGACCTGCGTCACATCCGTGACCGAGAGCGTGTTCAACCATTGCAACATCCGATCCCAACGGCCCTGTTCAATGAAAGAGGCCGGGTAAGACTTGTAAACAGTGTGGGCGAACAGGAGGGGAACCAAGTCGTCCAGCAAGCGGATTTCGGTGATGCCGGCGTCGCTGGCTCGCCGGTCGACCAAGGGAATCTGCTCGCGTCGCTGCTCAAAAAGTTCCTGGGCGGCCTGCAATTGCAAGGGAAGCAGCTCGGCGGATTCCTGAGCATAGGCGGTATCTGGATCAGTAATCATCTCCAGCAACTGCTGTCTGACTGAACTCATGGCTTGTGCTCCTTTATGTGAACCGGCCTGTGATTCCGCTGGCTCACTGATTTTGCCGTTCGACAGACCCCCTGAATGACAGGCGCCATCGGCAGTAACGACTGCTGTTATTTATCCTTTACTTTTTTGTGCAAAGACAATCAGGATGATTGCTGCGCCAGCCAGCATCCCGAGGAATACCGGAAAGAGCGCCACGTAAGAGCCGGTCAGTTTATGGACATGAGCGGCAAGCATTGGCGCCAAGCCATAACACAGGCCAAGAGTGCTAATGAGTACGCCGAAAACCGAGGCATAGGTAGAAGCCGCGAAGTAGCGGCTGATCAGTACCGCCAGCGAACTGGTCGTCCCGCCACAACCAAAACCCAGGGTAAGGGTAATTGCCAGTGCGCCGGTCAAAGTGGTTGCCCCCTGCCACGCAATCAAGTTGGAAACGGCCAGCCCAATGATGACCAGCCCCATGACCAGCGGGGCTGCTATCTTGTCGAGTAGCACACCACTCAGCAAGCGAGCGGCAGCCAACGCAATGCCAAAGCCTGAAATGACCGCCGCCGCCGTCGTTGCTTCGATCCCTCCTTCCTTCAAAATCGGGAAGAGGTGTACCGTTAACGCGCCTTCAACCGCGCCAACGAGTATGACGAACAGAGCCATAAGCCAGAAGTGGATGGTCATCATGGCCGAACGGTCTTCTTGCTTGCCCGGTGCTGCCGGTGCGGCGGCGGGCAAGTGCGGCGAAGCGGACGACGGCTCACGCGCAAACCACAGCCAAGTCAGCGGAAAATACAGGAATACGGCCAAGGCGGCGAACAGAAGAAAAATCGCCTGCCAACCGAATGCTTTCAATATGGCCAAGGCGGCGATGGGCACGGTCATAAAGGCCAATCCGCTTCCTGAAAGCACGACCGCCATGGCCAGTCCGCGATGCCGGTCAAAAGTCCTCGTGACACCGGTTGTCCAGACGATTGGCCCGCCAGCGGCGCTGAGAAGTCCAAGGCACGCGGATGCGGCCCACCAGGTCCACTCGCTGCCACCAGCTCCGGCAAACGCCAGGAAGCCGAACGCCGAGAGCATCGTGCTCGTCAGGGCGACACGCCGTGGCCCCCACCGCGCGATCAGCCGCCCGGCAACTGGCGCGATGATCAAAGCCAGCACAGCGATGATGAAAACAGTGGACGAGACTGTGGCGCGCGACCAGCCAAACGCCTCCTCAAGGGGGGCAAGAACGATACCCAGCGTTGCCGGTACCAAGGCAACCAGCGAACAGCCAAACATTCCACTGACGACGGTTTGCCAGCCCCGTGCCCACTCGCTGTTCCCGGAAGTAACCTGCTCTGAGCCATTCATATGAAACCCCTTTCGTTTGCGTTAACGCAGAAAAAAGTTGTTGCGCCACGAGCACGGATCTTCCAGCGACGAACGACTGAATCGTGAGCTACTCAGCGCTTTGGATTGTTGCTTGCGAAGCGCTGGCGCAAAGTCACTTTGCTGAGTTTTCCGGTTGGCAAGCGTGGCAATTCGTCAACAAACTCAACACTTTTCGGGCATTTGTAGCTGGCAATCAGCGTTTTACAGTGGCTGATGATTTCGTCGGCGCTGATATCAGCGAAGTTGCGCAACACAACCACCGCCTTCACGGATTCGCCCCAGTAGGGATCGGGTATGCCAATCACCGCCGCTTCCATGACCGCCGGATGGGCCATGATGGCTTCCTCGACTTCGCGGCTGTAGATGTTTTCGCCACCGGAAACGATCATGTCCTTCTTTCGGTCAGCCAAATAGACGAAGCCATCCTCGTCCTGGTACCCCATGTCACCCGTATGCAGCCAGCCGCCGCGCAGTGTTTCGATGGTAGCCAGACTGTTATTCCAATAGCCAATCATGTTCTGATCTGACTTGAGACAGATCTCCCCGATCTTGCCCACTGGCAATTCAGCGTCATTGTCGTCAACGATACGGAGCAGCGTCGCGCCCTGCGGCTGCCCGATCGAACCGAGCCGCCGCAAGTCGCGCGGATCGCCATCGGGCCGGTGATAATGCTTGGCCAGTACGGTGCCGGAGCCTTCCGTTTGTCCGTAACCGTTAATCAGCACCCGACCAAAACGGGACAGGGCCTGACGCAACACGGTCACCGGCATCGGCGCGGCAGCATAGTTGATGGTTTTCAAGCTCGACGTATCGTATTTTGCGTTATCGGGTACATTGAGCACCGCCTGCATCATCGTTGGCGCAAGATGCACCTGAGTGATGCGCTGTTCGGCGATGGCGCGCAGAATCGCCTCGGGGTCAAAAACCCGGTGCAGCACGATGGCGCCGCCCCGCACCGTCAGCGCGATACCCTGAGAACGGGCGCCAATGTGGAATAGCGGCATCGCCAACAGAACACGGTCGCCAACATCGGCGGAAAGCTCATGCGCCCATGCCTCCCCCAACGCGAGGAAGGCGCGGTGAGTAATCATGGCTCCTTTAGGACGCCCGGTCGTGCCGCTCGTATACATGATGCACAACAGATCATCCGGCTGTGGACGCATGTCGAGCGCATCGCTCCCAGAGGCCATAACGTCTTCGTAAGCTTCGGCCCAATCCGGTTTCTCCGCGCCGATGCAAATATAGCGTTCGACACTCGGAATTTCCGTCCGCAGATCGCCAATCGTTTGCGCGTACTGGGCCTCGAAAAACAAAACACGCGGCCCGGCATCCTGGATGATCCAAGCAATCTCGCGTGGCGCCAGGCGGAAATTCAACGGGTTAGCGATGAGTCCCGACGCTTCGGCCGCGCCATACACTTCAAAATACTCAGGGCAGTTCATCGCCAGAATGCCGACGCGATCCTGCCGCCGCAATCCACCAGCGATCAGCGCGTTGGCAAGGCGACGGGAACGGCATGCCAATTCGCGAAAGGTCAGGCGCTGCTCACCGTAGATGACAAAAGGCTGATCGCCATGCAGGCGCTCATTGCGCTCAATCAGGTCGCGCATCGACTCGATAACAGGCATGGTGTCTATCCGGTAGTGAATTATTGGACGGTCCGCCTCAGCGGTTCCGCCTGCATGAAAGATTGGGCCGAGGTTTTGCAATAAGCGCGTTCGACCTTGGCAACCCGGACCGCGTAGTCCTCATACCATGTCGAATTCCCCATCTTTTGCGCTACCACGTGGTCTGTATTCACTTTCCATTGCGCAATGGCTTCAGCAGATGACCAGTAGGAAACCGTAATGCCAACCCCGTCGCTGCCGCGAACGCTCTCGATACCCAGGAATCCGGGCTGTTGAGATGCAAGTTCAACCATCCGTTCTACCGCTGCACCGTAGCCACGATCTCCCAAGGTCCGAATGGAAGAAAAGATCACGGCGTAGTACGGTGGATCAAGAGAAATTGAAGCAGGAAGCACGATCTTGGCCTGACCCGTATTTAGAACGGCGTATCCGGCGAGTAGGAAGCCTTACGCTTCTCCAGAAACGCATCAATACCCTCTTTGCCCTCAGGGCCGGCAAAACCGATGAATTCCAGTGCCAGCGAAGCATCGAAGATCGGCGCCGCCTGACGCAGCCAATGGTTCAGTGTGTGCTTCGTCCAGCGCAGAGCGGCCGGCGCCTGTTGCGCCAGCCGGGTTGCTACCTGCACGGCCTTATCGTCGAGTTCGGCATCAGCCACGGCCAGCGAAACAAGTCCAATGCGCTCCGCCTCCTCGCCGGTAAAGTTATCCGCCGTCATCAGGTAATATTTGGCCTTCGCCATGCCACACAGCAATGGCCAGAGGATGGTGGCGTGGTCGCCTGCGGCAACGCCGATCTTGGCATGACCATCGGAGAAGTTGGCGTCTTTGGCAACGATGGAAACGTCAGCCAGCATGACAGCGGCGATACCCGCACCTACCGCCCAGCCGCGCGCGGCGCTGACGATTGGCTTGGAGCAATTGATCATGTTGTACACCAGATCGCGTGATTCCTTCATCGCCCGCATACGCAGATCATAGTCATCGCAGACCTTGCGCTCATGATTGAGGTCGCCGCCCGCCGAGAATGAATTGGCGCCACCAGTGATGATCGCCGCCGAAACGCTGGGGTCGGCATCAACGTCCTTCCAGATTTCCGAAACTTCGCGGTGCAGGCGCTCGGTCATCGCATTGAGCTTCAGCGGCGAGTTGATGGTGATGCGCAGCACGCGCGGATGAGGCCGGTCGAACTTCAGTTGTTCGTAGCGGGCATAGCGGTCGGTCATAAGATTCTCCTGAAATTCAATTGGATTTGCGGACAATCAGCGCATCAACGGCAGTGATGCGCTGGCCGGAGCAGATCAGAGGATTGACATCGAGTTCGGTAATACGGCTTTGCTGGTCGGCTGCGAACTCGGACAGCCGGGCCACGATGTCTGCAAGCCGATCAAGATCAACTGGCTCCGAGCCGCGAAAACCCTGTAAAACAGCAACCCCCTTGAGTCTGCCGACCATGTCGCGCGCCTCGGCTGGCGAAACAGGGGCTTGCGCCACGACCAAGTCCTTGAGCAGTTCAACGAGAATACCGCCAAGACTGACGACAACCAGCGGGCCGAACAACGGGTCGATACGCGCGCCAACCATGATTTCCGCGCCAGGCGGCAGCATGGGTTGGAGCAAAGCGCCATTGACGCGCGCGGCGCTGGCGACCTTGAGCGCATTGCCCATGAGCTTCGTGTAAGCGGCGCGAACCTCGCTCTCGCTTTTGAGGTTGAGGGCAATGACGCCCGCCTCTGTCTTGTGCGGGATGTCGGGCGACTCAATTTTCATCGCCAGCGGATAGCCGAGCCGCCGGGCAGCGTCAACGGCTGCCTCCTCGTCCGTGACGAGAGACTCGCCGACGACCGGTACGCCATAGAGGGCCAGTACATTTTTGGCCTCACGCTCGGTTAGCGTGCTGTGGCGGCTGGCGTCATCAATCAGCCGGGCCGCCTCTCCCGCTGCCGCCATCGGCGCTACGCGCTGATAAGGAGGTAGCGGCGAAGATCGTTGAGCCTCGCGCTTGTGCCAGGCAGCGAGCGTCGCAAAACAGCGGTCCATGGAGCGGAACATAGCGACGTGTGAGTCCATTTCCGCCTCACGGCTGGCCGGACCTTGCAGCCAGTCGGAAATCAAGACATTGCAGGTGATTTTGCCAAAACGCTGCGAGAGGTCACTGAAGACTTTGATGCGCGGCGTGTGAAAATCGAAGGCGACGGGTTGCGGCAACACGATTGCGCCGTAGTCGTCGTCCCCCATCAGTGCTTCGGCACAAGCGCCAAGAGAGTTCGGGGCGTTCATCACTTGCGCCGTGACGTCGCAAGGGTTGCGGGTGGAGCCGAAATCCGGGATATGCGATTCGAGGATTGCCATGGCCTCCGGTTTCGGTTGCGGCAACGGAATACCGTGAATCTCCGCCTTGTCAGCCGCCATGATGGCTGCGCCGCCGGAGGTGGCGACGACGGCAACGCCGCGCGCCTTGGGCCGTGGCGCTTTGGCGAAGAAGGCGGCGGTCTCCATCAGCGCCTCGAAATCATCAACGACGATGGCCCCTGCCCGCTCGAAGGCAGCGATGTAGGCGGCATTGCTGCCAGCCAGCGAACCGGTATGTGACATCGCGGCAGCCGCTCCCTGTTCGCCAGTGGCAATCTTGAGGATCACCAGCGGCTTGTCGGCGGCCCAGGCGATGTTGGCCGCCTCAATCAGGCGTTCGGGATTCGACATCCCTTCAAATACACAGGCAATGGCGCGGCAAGACGGTTCGTCAGCCAGATAAGCGACGAGGTCAGCAACATCGACATCCGCCTGGTTACCGGCAGAGAAAGCATGGCTCACCGACATGCCGCGCTCAATGGCCTGTGCCAGTGACTGAGACAATGCTCCCGACTGGCTGGCGATGCCTACCGATTCCGGTTGAGGATGAGAAAAATGCGGGTATTCGGAGAAGGTAATGCGGGCTGAGCGCAGATAATTGGCAATGCCAAGGCAATTCGGCCCAAGAATCCGCAGCTTATATTCCCGCGCCAGTGCCGTCAGCCGTTTTTGCTCCTCGACGCGCTCCGGCTTGCCTGTTTCGGCATAGCCGGAAGCGTAAAGAATCACCCCGCCAGCGCCGAGTTCGCCAGCTTCCCGCACCGCCGGTTCCGCCGCTTCGCGCGGCACGGTAATGGCAACGCAATCCGGTACTTCGGGCAAGGCGGAAAGCGACGGATAGCAGGGTAGCCCATCAAGTTCCTGGTACTTGGCATTGACGAGAAATACGCGGCCCTCAAAGTCTGCAAGGTTTTTTTGCAGGCGCTCGCCGAATGAACCGGCGCGCGGCGACGCGCCAACGATGGCGATGCTTCCGGGGTTGAGGATGCGATCAAGATCGGCATGCCGGTAAAGACGACGTGAAGAAGACATCAATTGGCTTCCGTCAGTTACCAGTAAAGTGAGGAGAACGCTTGGCGCGAAAGGCGCTCACGGCTTCCGCGTGATCTTCTGTTCGGCTCGCCAGGGTCTCGTAGGCCATACCGGCATCCATGATGCTGGCCGCAAGCTGCTTGAGGCCAATATTGACCGTCGCCTTGGTCCACTGAATGGCGCGGCGCGCGCCTTGGGCAAGTTTTTGCGCCATGGCATCAACAACGGCATCGAGTTGTTCCGCCGGCACGGCATGGTTGATCAGACCGATGGCGGCGGCCTCTTCACCCGTCAGCACATCACCGGTCAGCAAATATTCCTTGGCGCGCGCGTAGCCGATCAGTTGTGGCCAGATAACCGCGCCGCCATCGCCAGCGGCATAGCCCACCCTGACGTGTGGATCGGCGATCTTGGCATGGTTCGCGGCATAGATGAGGTCGGAGAACAAGGCCAGCGTACAGCCAAGCCCCATGGCCGGGCCATTAACCTTGGCAATGATTGGCTGCGGGATATCCAGCAACAGCATAACCAGCCGTTTGGCTCTGACCGCCGAGAAATACATGAAAGGCGGATTGTCGATGGCCACCTGCATCTGATTGGCGTCGCCACCCGCGCTAAAGGCTCTGCCAGCCCCGGTCAGCACGATAACGCGGGTTTCCTGATCGCCAGGAATATCGATCAAGAAGCGCTCGAATTCGCTTTCCATCGTCTCATCAAAGGCATTGAGCGTATCGGGACGATTGAAGGTGACATGCAGAATATGCCCATCGCGTCGGAAAGCCAGGGCGGAATAGCTGGAAAAGTCGATGCCGTTGCTCAAAATTTTCTCCTTGGTAAACGCCGAATGGCGCCCGCTTCGTTCTTAAGGGGTGACGAGACGAGTGAGATGCCAATCGCTGTCACCGTGAATCTTTTCAAATGCGATCAGTTTCTTGAAATAATGGCCAATCGAGTATTCCTCGGTCATGCCAATGCCGCCGTGCAACTGGATGCCCTGAGCGCCCACGAATTTTGTCGCGTCCGCCACAGCAAGTTTGGCCGACGATACAGCCGCCTTGCGGTTAGCCGGTTCGGCGTCGAGATAAGCCAGTGCACGGAAAAGGGACGAGCGAGATTTCTCGACCTCAACGAACATCTCCGACATGCGATGTTGCAACGCCTGAAATTTGCCGATTGGCTGCCCGAACTGCACACGTGTCTTGATGTATTCGGCGGTCATCGCCATCACGGCTTCCATCGCGCCGATCGCTTCGGCAATGCGCGCCACGGTTTCGGCATCAAAAGCTTCTTCGAGGATCGTGACGGTATTTCCCGATTCCGTCAGACGCACTGCGGCAACATCGTGGAGTCTCAGATCGACGGCGCCGCTACCATCAATCAAGCGGTAGGCTTCAAGCGCCAGACCGGCGGCTTCGCGCGATATGACGAACAGCGACGGCAGCCTTTCGCCGACGACGGTTGCGGAGACGATAAAACGGTCCGCCGCCTGCCCGTCAATGGCCAGCACTTTGTCCCCGTCAAGCCAAAAACCATCGGCAACGGGACGGGCGGAAACATGGGCCCGGTCGATCTTGAAACGCTGTCCAGGCTCATCGTGCGCAAGCGCCAGAATCGTGCCGCCCGCTGCCACCTCGCTCAGCAACCTGCTCCTTGCCTCGACGTTGTCGCAACGATCCAGAATACGCGCGCAGAGCACGGCGGTTGAAACGAAAGGCTCCAAAGCCAAGCCTCGGCCCAGTTCCTCAAGCAACACAGTACTGTCCGAGAAAGGACAGCCGAGACCGCCTGCGTCCTCTGGCAAACCCAGGGCGAGCCAACCAAGCTCCGCGTAGGTTTGCCAATGCTGGCGCGAAAAACCGAGAGCCGATTTGGCGAGCGCCCGCCGTGCCTCAAAACCGTAGTTCTCACGCACGAAACGCGCCGCGCCATCGCGCAACATCTGTTGTTCTTCGGAGAGGTTGAAATCCATTGACCCAAAACTCCGCATTAAAGGCCAAAAGCCAGTTTGGCGATGATGTTTTTCTGCACTTCGCGCGTGCCGCCGTAGATGGTCGAGGCGCGGCTAAACAGATAGCGCGCTGCCACACCCGGAATGTGCGCCGGCCAGTTCGCGTTGCCTGCCATGACCTCCGGGCCGGTACCGTGATATTCACGCAGCGCCCGCGCACCGAGGGCATCAAGCTGAAGCGCCGTGACGCGCTGCTGCATCTCGGAGCCACCGATTTTCAGCGCCGACACCACGGCATCATTGTTTTGTACAGTGCGCTCGCCATAAAGAATCCGCAGCACCGACCATTCCAGCGCATTCAGATCGGCCTCGACTCGCGCCACCTTGCGGGCGAATTCGGGCGCCTCCAAGAGAGATATACCGTCGATAGTCTCCCGGCTGGCAATTTCCTTGGCCTTGGCCAACTCACGCTTATTGAAATACAAAAAAGCGCTGGCGGTACGCTCTTTTTCGAGCAGGTACTTGGCATAAGTCCAACCCATGCCCGCCTCACCGACCAGATTGTCACGAGGAACACGCACATTCTCAAGAAACACCTCGTTAAGTCCCATGCCGCCCTCGATTGACTCGATTGGCCGGATGGTGATACCGGGTGTATCCATCGGCGCCAGCAGGAAAGAAATACCCTTCTGTGGCTTGACATTGGGATCGGTGCGGACGAGAAAGAATCCCCAGTTCGATTCACGGGCATCGCTGGTCCATATCTTCTGACCATTGATGACCCATTCGTCGCCATCCAATTCGGCGCGCGTACGCAGATTGGCAAGATCGGAACCAGCATTGGGTTCCGAGAAGCCCTGGCACCAGAAATCATCGCCACTCAGCATTCTCGGCAAAAAACGCTGTTTCTGCGCCGCGGAACCGAAGGCGATGATGACGGGCGCCACCATATTGAGGCCCTGCCAGCCGTAGTCCAAGCCATCGGCGTTGTAGAGCTCCTCCATATAGATATGCAGCCTGATTGGATCCCAGCCCATGCCGCCATACTCGACCGGCCAATGCGGCGCACCCCAGCCCTGCTTGTGGAGAATACCCTGCCACTTCTGCACATCCGTCTTCAACGGCGGATGCCCGCCGACATAGGAGCGCCGCGCTAGATCGGCAGGTATGTTGGCGCGCATGAAGGCCCTTACCTCCTGCCTGAATGCCTCATCTTCAGGACTGAACCCGAACTCCATGTCGATGACCTTCTTTCTGTCCCTGTGCTTGCGGACAAATTCTATTTATTGAACAACGTTCAGGTTATCCAATCTTCTTGCTCAGGTCAAGCAACAAAAACGGCAGCGAGAACAGCGTCATGGCGCCTGGCAATTTGCGATGGGGGGGACGTAAGGCTGCTTCAGTCGAGGATATTGATACTGTTTTTCAATGAGTAGATTCGACGCATGGCCTTGCCACGCTCTTCAAGATAGTTGCGCCAGAATCGTTCGGCTTCATCGCCATGGCCTTGTTCAATGAGGTCTACCAGCTTCTCGCTGGCGGCAATGGCGACATCCCTGACCGCCATGTCAGTTTTTGCGAAAGAATCCGAAAGCGCCACGGTCGAGATATGACGTTCAAAAATGTGATTGACGATTGCGGCAAACAAGACCAGCGCCTGATTGTTGGCCAACTTGATCAGCTCTTTGTGAAAGCGCAACGAAGCCTGACTGGCCGCCATCAAATCAGAGCGCAGGTGTTTTTGCTCACCCACCAGCGCGCGCAACGTTTTCACCTGGGCTGCCGACCTGTTGAGAGCCAGTGCGCGCACGACGGCTGGCTCGATCAGCAGGCGGATATTGAAAATATCATCGAGCGTGGCGCCTCGACTCTGAAGAACGTAACCGAAGTGACGCGCGGCGACCCGTGGATCAGGCAAATGAACGCGCGGACCACGGCGCGAACCACGAGTCACCGTCAGCAAAGATTCTGATTCGAGAATTCGCAGCGCCTCGCGCAGTGTTGGCCGCGAAATGGAAAACCGCGCCATCAACTCGTTTTCGGCGGGCAGCGTTTCATTCCCCCGTAGTTCGCCGCGGATGATCTGGTTACGTAGCTCTCGCGCAACCAGTTCAGCAGTTTTGGGCGCTCTGAAAGCTGACGTCGAAATATCGATATCGAGCGATCTGGGTTGAGTTGGTTGTTTGCGCATGGTCGCTGGCTCTCTTTCCCAATCAGGTGTTGCCATTGGAATGGATTGCGGCAGCTTCTTCATGCTCAAGCCATGCTTCGAAGCGTGAAAAATGCTCACGATCCCGTGTGACCCAGATGCCTTTTGCCCTCGCCAAAACGGCGCGCCCTGGCAGCAGCGTCATTTCGCCGCCGATATACCAACGCGATCCCTCGCGCCGATCAACCCAAACCCGAACCACCAACGGATGCTCAATCGGCACCGGCTTGACAAAGCTGACAGTAAGCTCGGCGGTAACCGCCATCACGCCATTGAGGAGCGGCATATGCCCCAGGCACTCATCGAGTACCGCCGCTGTCCAGCCGCCATGCGCAACATTCGGCCCGCCTTCCTGATTGGCCGGGCAACAGACCTCAAACCAAGCCATGCCGTTTTCATCCAGACGCTCACTACTCACGCCGAGGCGACAAACCTTGCTCTCGCGGCAAGCGCCACAAAGCGCGACGCCGCCCTGGTCGCGCGGCGGACACTGGAAATCAGACCCCGCCCATCTATCCGACGGCGTATGACAATGACAGGATGATGATTTTTGCGACATTTTTTGCACCTTTCTATCAGGTTGACTTTTGAAACGATGTTCTATAATATGAACGATTAGGTAACTCAGTATACTATGCCGATCTGCCGAATCGTGATCAGCGAATTCAGATTACCGCCAACAGAACGCAAACAAAGAGGAGACAGAGATGGAGCCTGACGAGAACTACTTGGAAGCCATAGAAACAGCTCCAAGAGAGGAGATCGAGCGGATCCAGCAGGAACGGTTGCTGGAACAGGTTGCCTATGTGTATGAGCGATCCCCTTTGGTTCGGGAGGCGTGGCGCGCCGCTGGCGTATCGCCCAAAGACATCCGTTCGACTGCCGATTTTCTCGCCAAAGCGCCTTTTATCGACAAGGATATGGTGCGCCATTACCGAGATACCCACAACGATCCATTCGGTGGCATTGTGTGCACCGATCTCGGTAACGTAAGCTGTATCGGTAGCAGCGGCGGCACGACGGGCGATCCGACGCTGTTTGCTGAGCAGTGGGACGCGCCGGGCGAATGGACCAATTTCTTCCAGCTTCGGGATTATTGGGGATACGGTCTGCGACCGGGTGATTATGTCGCTCAATTTCAGATTGTCATGCGTGGCGACGGTCGTCGCCTCTACCATGAACTGAATACCACGACCATCGACTTCAGCCACGACCCTGCCGAATTGGGCCGGTTCGCCGAGTGGGCCCTGAAGTTCCGTCCCAGCTTCCTTTTTCACCTGAGCACGCCACTCATCTACGGACTTGAGCGATTGGAGCGCGAAACCTCCGTCGATCTCAAGGATGTCTTTTCCAGTTTCAAGGCCTGTATCTACGGCGGCGAATACCTTGGCGCCCGGCCGCGGGCCTTGCTGGATCGCTGGCAGGTTCCAATGTATGAATTCGGGGCCTTGGGAGACTCCGGGACGATTCACGAATGCACTGCCCGGCAAGGTATGCATGCCTGGGAAGATTTGGCCCTTGTCGAGGTGCTTGATCCGGTCACCATGCAGCCGGCGCCGGATGGCGGTCGTGGCGAATTGGTCGTTACTTCGCTGACCGACCCAACCGATCCGCTGATCCGCTTCCGCTCAGGGGACTATGTGGAATACACCCGCGAGCGCTGTCGTTGCGGACGCACGCACATGCGACTCTGGGTGCTCGGACGCCTGGGCGACGAGGTTATGATCGGCGACAAAGCCATCCTGCCAAAGGATGTCTGGCCAGCGATCGAGAGTGTTGAGGAGACATCCGCTGGCCTTTTCCAGATCATCCGCACCCATCACACGATGGAGCGCCTGACTCTGCGCGTTGGCTACGATGGCGACCCCGACACGGAAGACCTCAAACGCCGGGTGGCTGATGCCGTCGAGCGACAACTCGGCTTGTGTCCCGAAATTGAACTCGAAGCCAACCGGGAGATGGTCAAACGCGGCCCGCCACACAAGATTCCACGGGTGGCCAAATCATGAATGACGTCGTTGAGCCGAAGAACAGTCGAGGAGAGAGGCGCATGAACCATGGAACAGATTCGCGCGAAGCCTATTGGGCGATCGGATGCGCTCGTACCCCGAGCGAGGTATTACCTTACTACGTCACTTGGCGCGATATCGACATCGATATCCACTGGGCGCGAGCCATCCTGCCTGAATTGGGCGTCACCAAGGGCAGTTTGGTTCACTTCACACACAACTACTCTGAATCCGCCATGTTCTGGCCGTATTACCAGGCAACGCGTCATTTGGGCGCGGCCTTCGCCAACGGCATGGCTTCGCCCTATGACGCCTATCGCCTTGAGATGTATCTGCGCCGCTTTCATTTTCAGGCGTGCATTGGCGTTACCGGGAAAGTTCTTGAGGGTATCGCGCAGGCGCGGCATCATCTGGACCAGGTTTTTGCCCGGGTACCCGTCATCGCGGCTTTCCCCGGCGCACACCGTCGCCTTGAGGAAATCGGTTTCAAACCATGGCGGCTGCTTCCGCTCGGCCCTCTGTTCGCCATCGAAGCGCCCGATAAATCGGGGGCGCGATACAACCATGGCGAGTGGATTTTGGCGTCAAAAAATGGCCGCATCTTCCTGAGTGCCAGTCCAAAACGGCGACGAGACAATGGTTTTGTCGATCTGGATACCGGCCTGGATGGCGCCATCGAGATGGTTTCGACGCCACGTGGTCGAGAGCCGCGTTTGTTTACTGCCTGATGCATCAGCGCTGATAGCAGCTTACGACGATTGAATCAACACAAGGTAAATACGATGTCGAATTTAGTTCATTCATTCTCTCTGGACGCCATCCTTGAAGAACACCGTCGTTCGCGGCCGGAGAATGTTGCCTCTATTTGTGAAGGTCAGATTCTTACCTATGCTCAGCTTGCTGACCGCGTGATCCGGCTGGCGAACGCGCTGGAGGATGCAGGCGTTGGCAAGGGTGATCGCGTTCTCTGGGCCGGCCAGAATCATAGCGGCATTCTTGAGTGCCTCATTGCCGCCGGCAAACTCGGCGCAATGGTATGTCCGCTCAACTGGCGGCAAACGGCGGAAGAAATCGCTTTTGTGATCGACGACCTGCAACCGAAAATCATCATCTGGCAAGAACGTGAAATCGGCGATCCGGTAAAAGCCGCCTTGGCCTCGGCTAAACACAGAGCGGCCCAAACCCTGGCTCTGGACGCCCAAGGCGCTGGTTCTTACGAGCATTTTGTCACCACCGGCGCGCAACAGGAACGCGAGCGTGTCGTTGACGCCAATCTTCCCGCCCTGGTCATCTATACCGCAGCCTTTGAGGGGCGGCCCAATGGCGCCATGCTGAGTCAAACGGCAATCATGTGGCAAGACCTGGAGATCATCGATATCCAGCAAATGTCCTGTGAAACCCGTTTCCTGCAATGCGGACCGCTGTTCCATATCGGTTCTTTCCAGGTTTTTATGGCGATATTCCACATTGGCGGAACCAATGTCTTTGTCCGCCGCTGGGACACACAATTGGTAGCGGAAGCCATTCAGGAACATCGCTGCAATCGCGCCTTCATCTTCATCCAGACAGCCCAGGAGCTAGCAAAATTCAACGCCGATGGCCGCTATGACCTCAAATCCGTCTGCACGGCGAGCTTCTGCCCGGAATGGGATGCCATGGCGACCATCATTCCCGAACGATCAATGTTTGGCTACGGACAAACGGAAGTCACGGGACTTCTTGCATGGACTTACTATGGTCTCGGCAAGGCGCTTGGCCGTTTCGGCAAAACCGGGCCGATAGCGCAGATTCGTATTTTCGATGACCAAGGGAACGAGCTGCCGCAAGGTGAGACTGGCGAAATCGTTGTTCGCGGCCCGACGGTGATGCAGGGTTATTGGAATCGCCCCGAACTCAATGCCCAACGCCATCGCAATGGCTGGCACCGGACCAATGATCTGGGGCGGCGCGAGGCTGACGGCTCGCTTTCCTTTATCGGGCCGAAGGCTTTGATGATCAAGACCGGCGTCGAGAATGTTTACCCGGCGGAAGTAGAAGCCTGCCTTCGTTCCCATCCAGCAGTCGCCGACTGCGGCGTCATCGGCGTTCCTGACGAAAAGTGGGTACAGAGCGTAAAAGCCATCGTCTGTCTCAAGCCTGACCAACAGGTAAGCGCTGACGATCTCATCAATCATTGTCGCGAGCGTATTGCTTCATACAAAAAACCCCGCTTCATCGAATTTGCCGACAGTATTCCGCGCCTACCAAGCGGTGGCGTCGACTACGCGCTGCTCGACAAGAACTACGGCGGCGGTGGCTATCCGGGCGGCTCGACCCGGCAGCATTGACGACAACCCTGTGGAGACAGATAGTGACTTCGATAATAATCAATGGCGAAGATCTGGTCGCGCGCTTTCCTGATACGCGCATCGACCACGACACAAAGTATTTTTACAACGGCTGGCTGAACAGACAACTTGTATTCAATCGTTGCGCTGATTGTGGCGAATGGCACGCGCCACCAAAGCCGGTGTGTCCGAAATGCTGGTCTTTCAATATCGTACCAACGGCAATTGGCGGCAAAGGCACGATTCACCTCTTGAGCCGTCTTTACATGGGACCACCGGCGCCCGATGTCGATTACAAGGCTGGACCTCATCCGGTCGCGACGGTGGAACTCGATGAGCAGCCGGGCTTGCGTTACACCAGCACGGTTATCAACTGTCCGACGGACAAAATTCAAATCGGCATGCGGATTCAACTCGCCTGGATTGAGCGTTACGGCGCGCCTTATCCGGTTTTTGAACCGCTCCGCGAGGCCTGAGAACATGGCGAACATCATCAAACTGCGTAATCCGATCAAGGACAAGATCGCTATTGTTGGCATCGGTTCCACTGGCTTCTCGAAAGAAGGCAACGAGCGCTCACGCGGTAGCTTGGCTGCCGAGGCATCGATCAAAGCTATTCGTGACGCGGGCTTGACGGCAAAGGACATTGATGGCGTTGTCGCTACCGCTCACGCCCCGTGGTGGATGGTTTCCGCCTTGGGTCTGCCGTCGGTACGGCATTACACAAGCCACCCCATGCCGCTGGTGCTGGGTATTACCGATGCCATGAACGCCGTATTTTCGGGTTCAGCCGATCACGTGCTCGTCTACCACGCTGTCTATCGCACACCAGCGACTTCCCGCGCGGCTTACGCTGACCCGTTCCGCCGCAAACTGGGATTTGGCGGCACCGATCCCTTCATGCCGGAACGCTTCGATCCTGAAAACATTGCGGGCGGTACGGGTTACACCATGTGGGCCAGCCGTTACGAACACGAATACGGCAATGTCCGTGAGGCAATGGCGCATATCGCGGTAAACAGCCGGACAGGGGCGACCCAGAACCCGCTGGCGGCGGTGCGTGACCCCATGACTTTCGACGACTACTGGAAAGCGCGCATGGTGCGCGAACCGATGTCCGTCTTCGACATGGACCTGCCGGTAGACGGCGGCGATGCCTTCGTCATCACCACTGCCGAGCGGGCGCGAGACTTGCCCGGCAAACCCGTTTACATTCACGCCGCCACCACGGGGATTGTCGCCAGGAATCAGGAAGACATGATTCCCGGACTGCACAATCATGGACAACATCGGGCGATAGAAACCCTCCGTGGCAAAAGTGACATCTGGATTCCCGATATTGACGTGTATTTCCCATATGACGGGTTTACCTTCATCACGCTCTCGTGGATTGAGAACGTGGGCTGGTGCAAACCTGGCGAGGGACTGGAGTTTCTCAAACAACACTGGGACAAGGAGAAAAACCGGCTACTCATCAACGGCAAAATTCCGATGAACACGCATGGGGGTAATTTATCGGAGGGCGGCACCCAGGGGTCAGGACACATCCGTGAAGCAGTGACGCAACTGCGAGGTACGGCAGGTGAGCGCCAGGTCAGCAATGCCAAAACAGCTTTCCTGACCATCGGCGGAATGTTCTTCAATGCCCAGGGCTTGGTGCTGCGGGCCGATTAGCAACGAATATTCACGAGGAAGATCAATCCATGTCCATTGACCCTAAACAATTCCGCTCGGCGCTGGGTACTTTTGCTACCGGCGTAACGATTGTCACGACGTGCGACAGCGCTGGCGCCGATGTCGGCCTTACCGTCAACAGCTTCAGTTCGGTATCACTGGATCCGCCGATGGTTCTATGGAGTCTTGCCAAAAAATCCCATAGTCGGCAGGCTTTTATCGAAGCAAGTTACTTTGCCGTGCATATTCTGGCTGCCGACCAGAGCGAGCTGGCAACACACTTTGCCTCGCCGGTTGACCGCTTCGCCGGTTTGGCCCTGGAGCGCGGCGAGAACGGCATACCGCTGCTGGGCAACTGTGCGGCCCGTTTTCAGTGCAAGATGGTTTCACGCTACGAGGGTGGCGATCACGATATTTTCGTTGGCGAGGTGATTTCTTACGAGCACTTCGAGCGCCAAGCACTCGTGTTCCATGCAGGTCGTTATGCCATGGCGGTGGAAAAACCTGCGGCATCGAATCCGAATACCAAGTCCTCGGATGATCTCGGACGCAACTCCGTCACCCAATTGCTGGCGGTTGCCTATTACCAGTTAGCACGCGCGGTGCGCCCGGAAATGGCCCGGCAACATCTCAGCGAAGCCGAGTATTTCATCCTGGCTGCCGCGGCGCTGGTCGGCCCCTGCGACATCGCTACCGTTATCGACATGATAGCCGTATCCGGGTTGGAAATTGGCGTGAAGGATATACAACGACTTGAGAAACAGGATCTACTCGTTCTATCGGGCAGTGATGACAGCAACGCCACGATTCAGCTAACGGACGCCGGTCGGGCGCGGGTTCTGCAAATTGCTACCGCCTTCAAGGCCACAGAATCGGATGCCGTCACGGACTTCAGCTATGCAGAAATCGAAATGCTCAAACAAATGCTGAGACGGATTATCCGTAGAACCAGACTACCGTGGCAGAACGACGCTTGATCAAGCGCCGCGATGATAAAGCAAAATATTTTATGTTGAATATTCGAGGAACAAAGAAATGAACGAAAAAATTTTGGTTGCCGGCGTCGGTATGATTCCTTTTACCAAGCCGGGCAAAAGCAAATCCTACGATGAAATGGCGGAAGATGCCGTGCGTTTGGCCTTGGCCGATGCAAACATCGACTTTAGCGAGATCGGCCAAGCTTACGCAGGCTATGTCTTTGGCGAATCCTGCTCCGGCCAAGCCGGTCTCTATCGCGTCGGCCTGACTGGCGTTCCCATCATCAACGTCAACAACAATTGTTCGACAGGTTCGAGCGCCCTCTTCTTGGCGCGTCAAGCGATCAAGGCTGGAGCCGTGGACGTGGCCCTCGCAGTCGGTTTTGAAATGATGCTGCCGGGCGCGCCCGCCGGCGCCTGGACGGATCGCAAGGCGCCTTCATTCCAGCTTGAACAGAACGTGAAAGCCATCCAGGGGTGGCAGGAAAACGCGCCCCCGGCGGCTCAGTTTTTCGGTGGCGCGGGGATCGAATACCAGAAGAAATACGGCATGAAGAATGAGACCTTCGCCCAAGTGTCGGTGAAGGCGCGCCGCCACGCCAAGGCCAACCCGATGGCCGTTTTCCGGGATCCGATCACGCTGGAGGATGTCCTCAATTCGCCCACCTTGTATGGCCCGATCACCCGCTTGCAATGCTGCCCGCCGACCTGCGGTGCCGCCGCAGCCATCGTCGTTTCCGCCGATTATGCGAAGAAAAAGGGGCTGAAACGCACAGTCACCATTGCCGGGCAAGGCATTGCCACGGATACGCAATCGTTCGCCGAGGCAAAAAGCATGATGTCCATGGTCGGTTACGACATGACCCGTCTCGCTTCCGAGCGCGCCTACAAGATGGCGGGTATCGGCCCGGATGATGTCGATGTCGTCGAGTTGCATGATTGCTTTACCGCCAACGAAATCATCAGCCAGGAGGCGCTTGGCCTGGTACCCGAAGGCGGTTCCGAAAAATTCATTCTCGACGGCCAGAACACCTACGGTGGCCGTTTGGTGGTTAATCCATCTGGCGGCCTTCTCGCCAAGGGGCATCCGCTAGGGGCCACGGGGCTGGCGCAGATCACCGAACTCGTCACCCAGTTGCGCGGCGAAGGCGGCGAGCGTCAGGTATCTGGAGCCAAAGTGGGACTCCAGCATAACGTTGGTCTGGGTGGCGCCTGCGTCGTGACACTGCTTTCCGTCTAAGGATAAGCCCATGTCGGTCATCAACGTTCCGCGCCCAGCCTCCATGCAGGATCCGGACCTGCAAATCTTCGAGGATAGCGCCCGTCGCTTTTTTGCTGATCACGCCACGCCCGAAGCGGTTACCCGTTGGCGAGCTAACGGGCAGGTCGATATTGAACTTTGGGGAAAAGCCGCCAAGGCCGGTTTGCTGATGGTTTCTGCGCCTGAAGAATACGGCGGCGGCGGCGGTGATTTCCGCCATGACGTCATTCTGCAGGAACTGGCATCCCGCATGGGTGTTGAAGGCTTTGGCTTCACGCTTCAAAACGTCATTGTCGGCGGCTATATCCTGAGTCATGGCACGGAGGAACAGAAACGGCGCTGGCTGCCGCGTCTGGCAGAGGGCAAGCTGATCTGCGCCATCGCCATGACCGAGCCAAACACTGGCTCGGATCTGCAAGCCATTCGTACCTCGGCCCGCAAAGAAGGCGGCCACTACCGGATCAATGGCACCAAGACCTTCATTTCCAACGGCCTTCAGGCCAACCTGATCTGTGTTGTCGCCAGCACCGACCCCGGAGCCGGTTCCCGTGGTCTGTCCCTGTTAATGGTGGAAACCGAGAATACGCCAGGTTTCGAGCGGGGGCAGCCGCTCAAGAAAATCGGCACGCACGCGCAAGACACGGCAGAGCTTTTCTTTTCTGACGCCATCGTTCCGATCGACAATCTGCTCGGCGGCGTCGAAGGAAAAGCATTTCCGCAATTGATGAAAGAACTGGCGCGCGAGCGCCTGATGGTAGCGGTTACCGGCGTCGGCTCCATCGAGTTGGCGCTGGAAGACACCATCGCCTACGTCAAGGAACGCTCAGTCTTTGGTCAGAAAATCTTTGATTTCCAGAACACGCAGTTCAAGCTGGCCGAATGCAAAACTGAAGCGACGATTGCCAAAGTCTTTGTCTATCACTGCCTGGAACGCGCATTGGCAGGCGAACTCGATACAGCCACGGCGTCAATGGCCAAGCTCTGGGTTAGCGAAGCGCAGGGCCGGATCGTCGACCAGTGCCTGCAATTCTTTGGCGGCTATGGCTATATGGAAGAATACCGGATCGCCCGGCTGTATACCGATGCGCGCGTACAGCGCATCTACGGCGGAGCCAACGAGATCATGAAGATGTTGATTGCCCGGACGCTTTAAATCCATCGGCAATGAAACCAGATGAATTCGCTGCCGAGAAATACGCTGTAATCATGGGGCATAGCGGTGATGTGCTCTGTTATGGCGAGATGGCCGAGCGATCGCGTCGATTCGCGCGCTATCTGCATAACTGCGGTCTACGGTCAGGTGACGTGGCGGCCTTGCTGTTCGATAATCGCGCCGAATTTTTCGAGGTATTGTGGGGCGCGCACCGGCTGGGCTTATCCTACACGCTGCTCAATTGGCATTTGAGCGCCCAGGAGGTTGCCTACGTACTTCAGGACAGCGGGGCGCGCGCCCTGATTGTTTCGGATCACCTGGTTTCACTGGGCGAAAGTGTTGCCGGGGTGATTCCTGACGCCGGTTGCTGCCTGCTGGTCGGTAACAGTAGCCCCCCACCTGGATTTACGGCCTATCAGGCAGCCATTGCCAAGATCCCCGATGAGCCGTTGCCAGATGAACTGGAAGGTCAGCCCATGCTCTATTCTGCCGGCACGACAGGGCGACCCAAAGGGATCAAGCAGGAACTTGACCGTCTTCCGTTCGGTACGACCAGCAATACGGAAACCTGGTTACGTCACTGCTTTGCCTTTGACGACACAAGCGTGTTGCTTTGCCCGGCGCCGCTGTATCATGCGGCGCCTCTGGCGTGGGCGATGACGGCGCAGCGTATCGGCGCCACGGTGGTCTTGATGGAACAATTTGACGCAATCGAGGTGTTGCGCCTCGTCGAACGCTATCGGATCACGCACGCTTTCATGGTGCCAACGCACTTTGTCCGTCTGCTCAAATTGGCGGAATCGGACCGGCATGGCTACGATCTGTCGAGCCTGAAGTTCGTGGTGCACGCTGGCGCTCCCTGCCCTGTCGACATCAAGGAGCAGATGCTCGCATGGTGGGGTCCCATTCTCCATGAGTACTATTCCTGTAGCGAGGGTATCGGCCTGACGATGATTAGTCCGGCGGATTGGCGCGATCATCGCGGTTCGGTTGGCCGGGCAGTGGGTTGCGAGATGCGGATTATGAGTGAAGCCGGCGCGGAACTGCCGATAGGTGAGGAAGGGTTGGTGTACTTTACCGGCGGAGTCCCCTTCCGCTATCACAACGCCCCTGAACAAACTGCCGCCGCCCATGACAAGAACGGCTGGGCCACTGTCGGCGACATGGGTTATCTGGATGCGGATGGTTTCCTCTACCTGACTGGTCGAAGCTCACACATGATCATATCGGGAGGGGTAAACATCTACCCGGAAGAAATCGAAAACATCCTGATCCTTCATCCTGCCGTTGCCGATGTGGCCGTCATTGGCATTCCCCACGCCGAGTTCGGCGAGGAAGTCAAGGCGCTGGTGGTCCCGTCCGATGCGCTAAGCACGACATGCGCTACCGCGCATGACTTGATCGGCTATTGCCGTTCGCGTCTGGCGCACTTCAAATGCCCCCGCAGTATTGAATTCGTTGAGTCATTGCCGCGGCTACCGACAGGCAAGCTTGCCAAGCGTCTTCTAAAGGGGCGGTATGGTTCCCCTTTGGCGGCATCCCCGGTTTTCAACTCATCCCCTCATCAGTAAAGCGGTTACTCCGCTTTACAGACAACCACCACTCAACAAGGAGAAGCAGCAATGGGACTATTGGATAACAAGGTAGCCATCATCACTGGCGCTGGCGGCGGTCTGGGCCGCGCCTATGCGCTATTGCTGGCCAAGGAAGGCGCGCGCATCGTGGTCAACGACTTCAATGCCGATAACGCCAACAAAGTGGTTGGCGAAATCGAGGCGGCCGGAGGCAAAGCGGTTGCTGCCGTCGCCGATGTGGGGAGCGTGGCGGGTGGCGAGGCAATCTTTGCCACAGCACAGAAAACATTCGGGCGAGCAGATATTCTCATCAACAACGCCGGCATTTTGCGTGACAAGAGTTTCATTGGCCTTACCGAAGAAATGTGGGACAGCGTCGTGAACGTGCATCTCAAGGGCGCTTTCTGCGCAACGCAACCCGTATTCAAGTGGATGAAGGAAAACGGCGGCGGCGTCATTGTCAACACCACGTCTGCTTCCGGTCTCGGCGGCAATTTCGGGCAAACCAACTATGGCGCGGCGAAGTGCGGCATTTGGGGCTTCAGCAATAGCTTGGCGCTTGAGGGCAAGAAATACGGCATCCGTGTGTGGACCATTGCTCCGGCTGCCGCGACCGCGTTGTCGGCGGGTGTCCTGCCGCCGGAAATTGTTGCCGCATGGACACCTGAGCGGGTGGCGCCGGTCATTCTCTACATGGTTAGCAGCCTATCTGGCGACAAGACCAACCGGACGATCTTCGCTTCAGGCACCAAGATGATGGAAGTGAAGATGGTCGGCGGTCCGGCTTTGCGTAACACCGGAAATCTGACGGCACAAGCTATTGCCGCCGCCGAGAAAGATTGGATGCTCGACAGCAAAGGACTGGATTTCAATCCATGACCGTATCGCCCAACGTCTACCGGCGCCGCTTGCGAATTTGTACCGAAGACCGGCAAGCGCGGGCTGATCTTGAGGATGACAATCACCGCTATGGCGTGATCGTTACTCACGATTCGGCCCGTGTATTGTCGGTTAACGGACTGACCTTGCGCATCCCCTGGACGCTTTGCCATGATGCGGCGGCGATGCTGGAAAAGCTTGAAGGCACGCCGATTGGCACGCCATTCAGCAAGTTTTACGAGCATATTGACGCTGGCTCACAATGTACGCACATGGCCGATTTGGCTGGCTTGGCGATTGCTTGGGCTGGGCGCCGCGATTTCCAGCGCCAGTACGATTTTGAGGTCCGCTGGACGAGTGATCGCCAACAACAAATCGCAACCATGGATATTGACGACAGTCGATTTCTGGAGTGGACCATTGAAAACTCGCACATCGTATCGCCAGGACGCTTCGCCGGAGAGCCTTTGAGAAAGATAAAGCCCGTTGTTGAAGCATTTGGCGACCCGGAATTGACCGAAGCCGTTCTACTCTTTCGTCGCGCCATTTTTATTTCTAACGGCAAATGGCTTGATCTGGACAGTATTCAACATCCATCGGAAACCGGTCACGCCAGCGGGGCCTGCTACGTCTTTCAACCCGATGTAGCCAAACGAGCCATTCGCATCCGGGGCGCTACTCGGGATTTTGCCGACAAGCGTGAACAAATGCTGATTGATTTGACTGACTAAACACCTATGAATATCGAAAAAATCATGAGCCGGGCCTTCGACCCGATCAAAGCCCGCTATCGGAAGCGGGACACGATGCTTTATGCTTTGGGGGTCGGAGCCGGTCAGCCAGACCCGCTTGATCCTCAGGACTTGCTTCTGACCTACGAGCACAGGCTCGAAGCCGTCCCCAGCATGGCGGTCACTCTCTGTCCGCCGCCTGGTTTCTGGGTTGCCGAACCCGAATACGGCATTGACTGGAAGAAGATGTTACACGGTGAACAAAGGCTGACGCTCTTCAAGGCATTGCCTGCCGACGCCGAACTCATCGGCCAGGAAAAAATTGAGGCGATTTACGACAAGGGGGTCGACAAAGGCGCAGTCCTGGCTATTTCGCGCACATTGAAAGATGCCGCCAGCGGTGAAGTAATTGCCATCGCTGAGGCTACTGCCTTTTTGCGCGGCGATGGGGGTTGCGGCAGCACAACGAACGAGAACCCGCCGAAGCCACAGCCAATTCCTGAACGCCCTGCCGATACCCTCGTCGCACTACCGACGCGCCCCGAACAGGCGCTGATCTATCGGCTCTCCGGCGACTACAACCCGCTGCACATTGATCCAGCCGTCGCAACCAGCGCTGGCTTCGACAAGCCGATTCTCCACGGTCTTTGCACCTATGGCGTCGCCTGCCGGGCACTGGTGCGCACCATCGGCAAGGGCGCGCCATCGCGGTTGCGGCGTTTTGATGTGCGTTTCAGCGCCCCGGTATTTCCGGGCGAGACCATCGTCACCGAAATCTGGAACGAGGGCAGCGGCAAAGCCTCTTTCCGTTGCCGCGTTCAGGAACGCGATCTCGTCGTACTCAACAATGGTTACGCCGAGTTCAGCGAATAGGGCCAGGCGAGGCTCCAGCAGCATTCTGCGTCGCCAGCGTTATCAGGCACACGCATGATCAAACCGGTGTTTTGGGTGATTGTGTGCCATTCGCTGGCTCTTTTCAAAAATATCCAATGAAAAGCTCCCCCATGAAACCTGATTTCAATGCCGTATCCCTCTACGATTATCCCGATCTGCTTGCCGCGTTGCAGAATGCCTATTGCGATACTTGCCCGTTCAACGCATTTCTCGAAGTGTCGATAAAGTCCCTCGATCCAGTGGAACTCCACATGCCCATGCGTCCTGAACTGATCGGCAATGCCCATCGCAAAATGCTGCACGGCGGAGTCATTGCCGCTTATCTCGATAATGTTTGCGGCACCGCCTCGGGAATGATGGTGGTAAAGCGCCGCTTGGCCGAAGGCGTCGCCTGGCAGGAAGCGGTGAAGGCCTTGACCCGCCACGCGACCATCGACCTGCGTACGGATTTCTTGCAACCTGGGATCGGCAAGAAATTCATTGGCCGTGCCGAGGTTATTCGTAGCGGTAGCCGCATCAATGTGGTGCGCGGCGAGCTATTGAACGATGCTGGCGAACTGATCGCTCTTGGTACCGGCGCCTTCCGCTATAGCTGACCTTTCGCCGAATCCGCCGAATGAAGAACGATTGCCGCCTTCTCGATGTGATGATGACTTGGCAATGGAGAAGAAATAACAATGATGAAGAGACAAGCCTTTCTGCGATCCGAAACCCGCTACCTGGAAGCAGTGGAAACCATGCCCCGCGCCCAGCTTCTGGTGTTGCAGGAGCAGCGTCTCTTGAAGATGCTGTCTTACGCCTATGAACGAGCGCCCTTGGTGCGCAGGCTATGGAACGCTTCCGGAATCACGCCAGCCGACATCGGGTCACGCGCTGACTTCATCGCGCGAGCGCCGTTCCTGACCAAGGAGGATATCCGCCGCCAGCGGGACGAGGAAAAAGACGCCCACGCCGGCTTACTCTGCCTCGATCCAAGCGAGGTCAATTGGCTGGTTTCGACCACGGGCACGACCGGAGAGCCGACAATACTATCCCACCATTGGGGCAACACGGGCCTTGATCAACAGGCGCCAGGCCTCAATGGCCAATGGCCGCCCAGCTACGCCGGAAGTTCGCCCAGAGATTACTGGGAGATGGGTGTGCGCGAAGGCGACTATTTTCTCAACTTCGGCTTTCGCATTCGCGGCAGCACCTTTCGACCCGCCCAGTATCTCGGCGCCATCCCGATCTTTCTGTCCTATGCGCCAGGAGATCTGCTACTGGCGATGAAGCTGTCGCTACAGTATCGCCCCACGATGTGGTGGGTCATGACGCCCCCGACCGTGCGCGCATTGCTAGCTCTGGAGCGTGACCACAAGATCGATATGCATGACGTTTTCAGCAGCTATAAAGCGGTCATCTTTGCTGGCGAACCGCTTGGCCCACAAATGCGAACACATCTGGAACGCTGGGGCGTCGGTGATCGGATCTTCAATATGAGCGCTCTTGGCGACATCGCTCTGGCTCAGGACTGTCGCGCACATGATGGCTGCCATGCCTGGGAAGACGTCGCGCTGGTAGAACTGATCGATCCCGAAACCGGAGCGGTCATCGAAAAGGACGGGCGCGGAGAACTGGTTGTGACCACCCTCGTCAATAATGCCGACGCCTTGATCCGCTTTCGCACCGGGGATTATGTCGACATGAAGTGGGGAACCTGCGCCTGTGGCCGGACCCATGCACGCTTCCAGCCGCTTGGCCGGACGGGGGACGAAATTTTAATTGGTGACAGGTCTGTTCTGCCGATCGACGTATGGCTGCTCATCGAGCAGCAGCCAGAATGCGCCGATGGCATATTCCAGATGATCCGCCCGCAGCGGGAAATGCAATATTTGCACATTCGCGTCGGCTATGCAGGGCAGTCCAACCTGGCCGATCTACAGGCGCGCCTGACCACCTCCATCCAGGCTGCTCTAGGTCTGCCTGTGAATATCGAGCTGGTGCCGCAAGAGCGGATTCTCGCTACTGGCGGACATCTGAAATTCTCCCGCACAGTCAAGGAGTGAGGCGGTCATGGCTGCAACGAATACGAAACCCTGGGCCGTCGGCCTGCTCCGCTCCGGCCCTGAAGCGCCTTACGTTATCCCCTTGGGAGAGGAAGAATTGGACCGCGATGCCCAATGGGCAATGCGTCAGTTTGAGCGGATGGGCATCCAACCGGGGAAGCCCGCGCTCCTGATCGGCTCAGGTGGTGACTATCATCTGCTTTGGCCCTGCGAAGACGCACTGACGCGCATGAAAGTACCTTTTGGTCAAGCCGAGGTATTGGCCGCCGACGCGGCCCGAAGCGCCATGTTCCTGCGCCGCCTCCAACTTCAGGCTGTCCTCGGCATCACGCTCGATATCCTGGACGCTTTGCCGATGCATGGTCTGGATGTCTCCCGCCTGTTCGCCAACATGCCTGTCATCTGCGCGGCTCCGGGCGCTTGGGAGAAGCTGCGGTCATTGGGTTGTGCGCCGTGGCAAGAGATCCGCCTGGGGCCGCTATATGGCTTCCAGCCACCCGATGAAGAAGGCTATCTCTACAACCAGGACGAATGGCTGCTGGAGGAGAACGAAGGACGGTTACTGGTGACCAATCGCCGCCCGCGGATGTTCGACTTCAAGCGGATGAATTTCGGCATTACTGGTCGTCTGATCGAAGTTGACGGAGAAAAGCGTGTGCTGTTGACCTAGCCGCTTTGTCCTGAGCATTACGGCTCTTGCCCCAAACGGAGAACAAGCATGACTCATGTATCGAGCGACGAACCGCGTCGCATCGAGTCCAGGATTCCCGGACTGACGCTGCACATTCCCGTCTTCGACGGCGAAGAACCACTGCTGACCCTGGCCCGCTTTACCGTCGAAACACGCTTTGAAGATATTCAACCCGAGGTCATCGAGTTTGCCAAACGCTTGGTAATCGATGTTCTCGGCGTCACTATTGGCGGTTCCGCCCAAGAGACGATTCCCGAACTGGTCGATTATGTACGCGAGTGCGGCGGCAAGGAAGAAAGCCTGTTGCCGTTCTACGGCGGCAAGTACCCCGCCGCTTCCGTTGCCCTGGCGCTCGCTCCCATGTCACGTGCGCTCGATATGGGCGATGTCCATATGGGCTGGCCGGAACAAGGATTCTCGGTGATCGGACATACGGCTGAATATACGCTGCCGACGCTACTGGCCGCATCGGGACTCAAGTCCTGCGTCACCGGCAAGGAATTCCTCACGGCATTTGCCATCGGCACCGAAGTGCTGGTACGTATCGGGGCCGCCGCCAACAACACCCAATCCGGCGCCTTCATGGGTCTGCCGGGCAATTTCGACCACGGCGGCTGGTTCATCTTCGGCGCTGTCGCTGCCGTGGCCAGCTTACTCGGTCTCTCCGTCGAACAGACGCTCAATGCGCTAGGCATGGCCCGCTGTATGACACAAACCCATGACATGAAATCAATGTCCCCGGCTAGCCATATGGTACGAGTCCATCATGGCTTCGTCGCCAAGAACGCAATCGATGTCTGCCGCCTCGCCATGCGAGGCATCAATGGACCGCATGATGTCATGCTCGGTTATCGTGGCTTTCTGTTCGCGATCACCCGCGGCTTATGGCCGGCGAAGCCGGAATTGCTGACAAGAGATCTCGGCAAGGTCTGGTTTTTCACGCATACCTGCATCAAACCCTTCTCGGCTTGCAAGGCGACGCACAATGCCGCGACCGCCGTGCTCATGCTTGAGGACGAACATGGTTTTACGGGACCGGAGATCGCTTCAATCCATGTTGGCGTATCGCCAAACACGCTCGAACTCTGCTGTCGGCCAGTCGAAGCCAAATGGCATCCGCAATCCGATCAGAACGCACAGTTCAGCCTGCCCTATGTAATCAGCGTGGTTGCGTTTGAGCGCCGCTTCATGATCGACGGCTTCAAGGCGCCAATGCGCGCCCGCGAGGATATCCGTCAGCTCGTTGCCAACGTCACAGCGGATGTCGAGCCAGGGGTTGGCGTACTTGATGCCCATGTCACCGTGCGATTGCGGGATGGTCAGCAGTTCTCGATCTACTGCGACGACTGCAAGGGTACGCCGACAATGCCGCTGAGCGATACCGAATGGCGCGAGCGGCTGCTCGCCCTATGTCAATATGCAGCCTGCCCGATTGATGCCCTTACCGCCAACCGGCTGCTCGACACACTGTTTGCGCTCGAAGGATGCGAAAACATTGTGTGCGATATTATCGCCCCGCTGACGCCATGACGCGGGTACGAATCACAGGCGGCTGCCGCCGTCGCATTCGAGAATGGCGCCGTTGATGTAGGATGCCGCCGGGCTGGCGAGAAAAAGCGCGGCAGAAGCAATCTCATTGACGTCGGCCAAGCGGCGCAAAGGCAGCGAACTCACATAGCCAGCCAGTTGGTCTGTGGGCAAGAGGCGCGCCATACCCTCGGTGCCAGCCACCGGCCCCGGCACCAGAGCATTGGTTCGGATGCCGGCTGGCCCCCACTCCACGGCCAATCCTTTCACCAGCATATTGATGCCGGACTTGGCGGCGCTGGCATGGATCTGCCCTGCCACTGGCCGCGTCGCATGCCCGGAGGAGATGGCAAGCAAAGACGCGCCAGGGCAGCGCAGATGAGTGAAAACGGCATGAAAAACATTAAAGCAGCCGAGCAGATCAATATCGATGACTGTCTTGAACGCCTTGGGCGACATCTTTTCGGCGGCCACGACGAAATTGCCGGCGGCTGCTGCAACAACAATATCCAGCGGTCCAAAACGTCCAACACATTGGGCGACCGCCGCCGCAATCATTTCCGGCTGGCGAACGTCAGCACTCAGACCAAGCGCCCGGCCATCAATGACGCCCAACGAATGCGCTGCCGCTTCCGCTTTGGCTGCATCGCGGCCGCAAACAGCGACATTGGCGCCGTAGCTGAACAAGGCTTTGGCGATGCCAAAGCCGACGCCACTCGTGCCGCCAGCCACCAGCGCGGTCTTGCCGACAAGAAAATCGGGGCAAAACACGCCCATCGGATCGTTCATGCTGTTTGGAAAGAGGCGGGACGCTTCTCGCGGAAAGCGCGCATCGCCTCGTCGACATCGCCGGTCAAGGCACACAACACCTGGGTACGGTTTTCCATCTGGATGGCAGTTTCCAAATCGGCGATGGCTAGTCCATGAGTAACCAACTGCTTGGTCATACGCACGCCGAAAGGCGCATTGGCAGCGATAGTCCGCGCCAGCGCCAAAGCCTCATCCATGAGCGCGTGGTCGTCAGTGAGGCGCGAAACCAGGCCAATACGCTCTGCCTCAACGGCATCGAAAGGACGCCCGGTCAACATCAGCTCATAGCAGCGGGAGAGACCTACCAGGCGCGGGAAAAGCCAACTGATGCCACATTCACCGGCTGATAAGCCAATACGCGCGTTGGCAACGTGAAAATTCGCGCTCGACGCAGCGAGGCGCAAATCGGCTGCCAGCACCAGCGCGAAACCGCCGCCAGCCGCCGGACCATTGACTGCGGCGATCACCGGCTGCCGTAATTTGTATAACCGGGTCACGATCGCCGCAAGACGTTCCTGGCCACGTATGCCCTTGGCCACCGCATTGCCGCTGGCGGAATCGAGCACCTCATCCGATGCCTTGAGATCGTAACCGGCACAAAATCCACGGCCCGCGCCAGTCAGGATGATTACACGCAATTTATCATTCGCCTCAATGGCGTCCAACGTGCGATGCATGTCCTCAATCAATTCGGTGGTAATCGCGTTCAGCCGCTCTGGACGATTCAGCGTCAAGACGCCGATACCATCTTCAGGCGTGTCGAGCAATACCGTACTCATGATTGATCCTGGGAACGCAGAACCGATCCCATAACATCAACGGCCCCGCCCACCGTGGCTTGACCGCCATCCACGCATAGAATTTGATTGGTGATATAAGCGCCACCCTCCGAAACCAGAAAAGCAATCGCATTACCAATATCTTCCGGCTGTTCGACCCGACCGAACGGAGCGTGCGCATCCCACTGGCGCATATCGGCGCTGCCCGAAACGGCTCGCGACAAGCGCCGTCCCATTTCGGTATCGGTGAAACCCGGACGGATGACATTGACCCGGATGTTGTGACGGCGTTCCTCGTGCGCGAGGCTCTGGGCGAATGCCTCGGCTGCGGCCTTGCCAATGGCATAAGGGGCGATACCAGGCGATCCGCCAGATCGAATGGAACTTGTCACCAGAATGACATCGCCGCGCGACCGCAGGCGCATCTGCGGAACCAAAGCCCGTACCAGCCAAACGGCGCCGAGACAATGGATGCGTAGCGCGTCGTCGTATTCTTCGAGGCTCGTATCTACGGCAGAAAGCCCCTTTGAGCCGGTTCCAGCGTTGTGTACGAAGATATCGACATAACCGAATACCGTCAGCGTTTCGTCCACGGCCCGCTGGCACTGAGCCGGATCACGGATGTCGGCCTGGATGAGTTCGACGCGCCGACCCAATGCCCGAACGCTGGCTGCCGTTGCTTCAGCAGCGACGCGATCACGGCGATAGATGATCGCGATATCCGCGCCATCACGCGCCAGGCAGCGCGTAATGCCGGCGCCGATCCCGCGACCGCCGCCAGTCACCAAAGCCACACGTCCCAAAAGATTCATAAGAAGCCTCGCTTATCAGAAAATTTATTTGCCAAAGTCAGATCAATTGATGAATCCGCTTTGTCCGCCGTCGATGCGGGTATTCGTCCCACAGATGTACCCGGCCAACGGGCTGACGAGATAGGCGACCATATCGGCAATATCTTCCGGCGCCCCCAATCGCCCAGCAGCCAATTGACGTTTCTGCACCTCGGCCTGCTCGACAGAAGGCCAGTCGCAGGGTTGCCCGGCCAGGGCGGCTCGCGCGATATAGGCATTTTGAAAGGCTGGCGTGACAATGCTGCCGGGGCTGATGGTATTGACCGTGATGCCGGTTCCCGCCAATGCCTTGGTCAGGGTCACCGTGAGATTGACCAGGGCGGCCTTGGCGGCAGCGTAATGGGGGCCGGCAGTCAACGCCGCCGAAGCAGCGATGCTGGCGACCTGGATAATGCGCCCCCACTTTTCGGCTTTCATGTCGGGCAGGAAAGTATGAATCAGGCGTACCGCTGACAGCACATTCAGATGATAGGTGGCAAGCCAGTCGTCGATGCCGACCTCCTCCCATTGCGCGCCCGGCGTTCCGGTTTGTCCGCCAGCGTTGTTGACCAGGATGTCGATGGCGCCAAAGGTGTTTCGCGCCATCGTTACAAGACTTGTGATTCCATTTTCGGTACAGATATCGGAGGCCACCCAATGCGCGTCGCCGCCGTTTCGACGAATCCAGTGAACCGTCTCCTCGCATTCCGCCTCCTCAAGACCATGCACGATCACCCGTACGCCCTCGCGCGTCAGCCGTTCTGCAATCGCCCGGCCAATGCCCCGTGAGCTGCCGGTGATGAGCGCGCGCTTGCCCGTCAGTTGTAAATCCATGTCATTCCTACCCAAGCTGAAAACTGCTTACGTGCGCGGCTGCCCGACCCCTCGCAACAGGAAATAAGACAGCGCCGGAATCAAGCCCAAGGCGCCGATCATGTTCCAGAGGAACATGAATGTCAGCAAAATCCCCATGTCTGCCTGGAACTTGATTGGTGACCAGGCCCAGGTAATGACGCCCGCCGCCATCGTAAAACCGATCAGAGCGACGATCTTGCCCGTGAAATCGAGGGAGCCTCGGTAGGCTTGCATCAGAGTCGCACCCCGGCGTTGCAGGGCCAACTGGATCGACAGCAGATACAGCGCGTAATCGACGCCAACCCCAACACCCAAGGCGATGACCGGCAGAGTTGCCACTTTCACGCCGATACCAAGCTGGGCCATGATGGCTTCACACAAAATGGAAGTCATCAGGAGCGGGATCAAGGCCACCACCACCGCCCGCCAGGAGCGGAAGGTAATGAAACACAGCACCGCCACCGCCAGATAGAGCAGGAAATGCATCTGGTGCAGCGACTCCTCGACCACGATGTTGGTCACCGCCTGAATACCGGCGGAACCGGCGGCTGGCAGGAATTGCACGGCATCACGATTATGCGTCGCGGCGAAATCCTCAACCGACTTCAGCACCCGCGTCAAGGTATCGGCCTTGTGGTCTTTCAAGTAAGCCACAAGCGGCACGACGGCACAGGAAGGATTCATCGTGTCCGGGTTATCCTGCATGACGCGGCTGGAGGCATAGCCACGGGTCTGGCTGTCGCGGGCAATCGTAATCCACTTGAAATAGCCTTCGGAACTCCCCGAAACGACCCGCGCCACCGAATCGGCAAACGATGAAACGCCGCCAACGCCATCGACCTGTTCCAACGCCCTGGCAAGACGGTCGGTATCGATCAGTACCTCGTAGTCATCGCATTTTCCCTCCGGCGTCTTGACGAGAATGGCGAATTGATCGCTGGAAAGGCCGAAATGCTTTGAGATAAACGCCGAATCCTGGTTATAGAGCGAGTTCTGGCGCAGTTCCGGGGCGCCGGGATCAAGGTCGCCATACTTCAAATCAAGACGGAGCCACAGAGCGCCGACAGTCAGCAATATCCCCAGCGAGATGGCGATGATCGCCTCCCGGCGGCGCGTGGTATGGTCAAGCACCGTCCAGATGCGAGCGATCAAGGTACTGTTTTTGTCCGTTTGCTCAATTTGCTCCATCCGCACAGCCCGCCGCGCCGCAACAGGGCTGACGCCGGTAAAGGAAAGCAGGATCGGGATCAGAATCAGCTTGGTGAAAATCAGCCCGGTGACGCCGATACTGGTCATCAAGGCCATGTCGCGGATCACCGGAATGTCAATGATGATGAGCACCATAAAGCCGACGACATTGACCAGTAGCGCGGTCAAGCCAGCCATGAACAGACGGCGGAAGGTGTATCGCGCCGCGACATATTTATGCGTACCGCGCCCGATGTCCTGCATGATGCCGTTCATCTTCTGCGCGCCATGGGACAAGCCAATGGCAAAGAGCAAAAAGGGAATGAGGATCGAATACGGATCGAGTTCAAAACCCAGAATCCGCATCATGCCGAGCAGCCATACGACGCCCAGCACGGAAACGCTGGTCAGAACCAGAGTGCTGCGGATACAGCGGGTATACAAAAAAACAAGCAGACTCGACAATAATACCGACAGCGCAAAATAAGAAATAATACTGTTCAGCCCCTCGATCAAATCGCCGACCAGTTTGCCAAAACCGACGATATGTACCTTTATTTTTTCAGTTTCCAGCCCTCTGATATTCTCCTCCAAGGCGCGAGAGAAGGCGAGATAATCAAGCGGTTTTCCAGTATCGGCATATTGATCGAGAAGTGGTACAATAATCATGCTCGAACGAAAATCGTCGGCGACGATCATGCCGGCTGCCACGGAGCGGGTGAGATTCAGTTTCAATTCATCGACTTTTGCCGCCGAACCATCGAAATTATCCGGCATCACCGGGCCGCCGCGAAAGCCCTCCTCGGTCACCTCGCTCCAGCGCAAAAGGGGTGTCCACAGCGATTTCATCCAGGGTCGATCGACGCCCGGCGTCAAATAAAGCGCATCATTGATCTTGGCCAGCGTCGTCAGATATTCCGGGTCGAAAATATCCCCCTTGGTATTTTCGACCACGACGCGAATCTGGTTGCCAAGACCGCGCACCTGTTCCTTATTATCAAGAAAATTGCGGATATAGGCATTGGAAGCTGGAATCATCCGCTCAAAATTGGCGTTGACATTGATCTGTAGCGCTTGCCAACCGAGCAGCAATGAAACGATGACGAATAGCAGTAATATGCCGATACGGTTATTGAAAATCAGGCGCTCAAACGGGTTGCCCGATTTCTTGTCAAAATCTTCCCGCTTGGCAATAACCTGAAAAAGCCCGCTATTTTGATCATCCAAAGCGCCAGTAGTCATAAATAATCTCTATGGTTTTTTTATTTTTGACAATAATGAACCTTGAGGCAGAAATAAAACGCCAGATTTTCAGCGCCTTGTCACAAAGCCCATCAATATTCGCCCCTGCCACTGACGCTATTCCTTCGCAGGCGGCAAGGTCAACTGTTTGATGCCCTGTCTCGTTGCCACCAGCGCCTCCTGTTCCGATAGCTGCAACAGCCCAAAGCCGGCGCCAATTTCTTCCGGGCGAGCGACGGTCAAGCCATCGCCCGTCGCATGACTCATCAAAACCTGACCACCTTGGGCAACGAGCAGAATTCGCCCGTCTGACAGTCGAATACCGGCATTGATCGCAGATGTCACCCCCGTTGGCAATTGCGACCACGTCGCCCCCTGATCACGGCTACGCCAGGTATTGCCGCGCAGGCCGAAAACCACAACTTCCGAGGCGCTGCCCAACAAGCCAAAATACGAACCGGGATAAGGTGTCTGGACGCTATCGAAGCGCGAGCCATCCGGTGACAGCTTCAAGACCAATCCCAGTTCACCAGCAATGTAAACATCATCGCCCGCGCCGCGAATGGCATGTAGCGACAGGCGTTCTGGATTGCCGGTGCGCTCCATCCACGGTTCCCATGTAGCTCCGCCATCCGAGGTATGAAGAATCAGGTTGAACTGCCCGACCGCCCAGCCTTCCTCGGCATTGCGAAACCACACGTCAAGAAAAGGCCTGCTCGGCACTTCGTCGGTGATTGCCCGCGCCTCATCCAAGGCAGCCGCAATTTCCGGCGAATCTCCATTTGCTTGCAGCTTCGTGTAAAACGCCGCCATCATCGGGCCGAGGTCGCGGCCATCGAGCATTTTTTTCCATGAAGCGCCGCCATCGGACGAATGCAGCAAAATACCGTTGTGACCCGCTATCCATCCGCTTTGTGGCGTCGAAAAATTGACGGCAAGTAAATCCGTGCTTACGGGTGACGCCACCTGTCGCCAGGTTCTGCCGGCATCTGAGGAAATCAGGATCAAGCCGCGCGGCCCAACTCCGGCCAGGCGGTCACCATCAATTCTGGCAATGGCAAAAACCGGCGATGCCAGAGCGCCCGCCGTCATCAATGCCGGTGTATCAAGCGGATCGGCGAATGTGTTTTGCGCAGCAGCCGCAGGGGTTGCTTGAGCCAGCGTCAACGCCAAGGCGGCGCTTGCCAGAAATTTGGCCATCAGCATTCGCATCTCAAAAACCTCAAGCTTATAGCCGCGATGGCGCGGCGCTAACCCGTGGGTAGATAAAATCCAGTATAAAAGGTAAGCGGGGACTGGCCCGCCTACCTTTTTATTGACAACAGCCCAGCCGCTTAGCGCGCAGTGCGGCGAGCAAACCCTTCGGGCGTATAGAAGCTTGCGTCCACCTTATCGAAGTTGTAATACTCACCCTTCTTGCGGTCGGCCCCGAGGGAACTGTGGTAGTACACGCCGGTATTGAAATCGTAGTACCAGCTTGAAGCCGACCGGGCAATCTTTTTGTCATAGATCGGGTTGATCGGGCTATAGATTGCTACCGACAGTTTCCCGGCGGCGTCCCAGCCGTCCATGACGCCACCGCCAGAATCCTCGTCGATGTAGTAGCGTCTTTTATGCCGGACATGCCGCGCTCCTTCCTTGAGCGTTGCTTCAACGACCCAGACGCGATGCAGCTCCCAGCGCATCACATCAGGATTCGGATGCTGATCCATCAGCATCTCTTTCGAAGGTGTGTCGGTCCACCGCCAAGCGTTGTAGGGAATGATCATCTCCTGCATCCCGACCAGTTTCCAGTCGAAGCGATCCATCTGGCCGCCAAAGAGATAGATTTCATCATAAAGCATCACCCCGCCCGAGGTGGCAACCGGGAAGTCGTAAGCCGTATCGGGTGACTGGCGAACCCGGCGCTGACCGGGTGAATAGCTCCACTGGCGGTCAGGCCGGCCATCGAGATATTTCTTCAGGAGGTTGCCCTCGCCAACGCTACGCGCCGGGCCGGAATAAACATTGCTCTGACCATAATAGAAACCGCCATCGGCATAGAACTGCTCGGCCGTGATATTCGGATTGTAATATTCGCTCTGGAAGCGGTTATTGACCTGGGCCGTCATCGCCTTGTTGCCCTTGGAGTCGACGTACCAGCCATCGCCGTAAGTCCAGGAAGAATACCCCTTGTTGTAGGCCAAAAGCATGTTCCATATCGCCTCCTTGCCATTCTTCGGATTCGGGAAGGGCGTGCCGCCAAAACAGCCTTCCACTCCCAGCCCATCCTTGATCATCTTGCAGTTGGGATTGGCGGCGTTCTTCTTCATATTCTCGATAACCCAGTCCGGGTAGGCTACCGAGCGGCGCGTCGGGTATACCGACACGCTATAGGTCGGGAAGCGCTTGAGCAATGCCTTGGTGCCCTCGGAGAGCTTGTCGGCGTACTGGTCGACATTGGCGCCGGTAATCTTGTACAAGGGCTTGTCATCAGCAAACGGGTCGGGCCAGAAACCGGAATCTTTCTTGAAACCCGGCGGGCTGGTGGTATCCGGCAGACCACCGGTATAAGCGGGAATCGTGCCTTCCTTGTTACCGGCCTTGATCGCTCCCCAAGGGAGGCGTTCTTCATCGGCAGCGACGGCCACGCTGGCCGCAAGGCCAAGCGCCGCCACCAAGGCGGCGGCTTTCAAATTACGTACATTCATCACGTTGGCACCTCTTTAGAATGCGGTTGAATAGGTGAAATTGATATAGTCCCGGTCACGGAAGTTAGCGAGGCCGGAGTAGCTGTTGACCGCTGCCCCCGGCAGTTTGCCTTTCTTGCCGTCACGCGTGCCATAGGTCAGTTCGAACTGGTGCTTGTAGGCGCCAGAGAGATATTCCAGACGAGCGCCAATACGGAATTGCCAGGATTCCTTGGGCAGAACGCCAGCATTGGCGGCGGCCGGATTGCCCTTGAGGCCGTACATGAACAGCATGGGCATGGAGATATCCACGGAGGGGAGGGCCTGCTGCCAGGTGGGCGTGAAGTTCACGGCAGCACTGAGGGCGTCTCGCGTCCCGCAACCGCGCAGTACTTCGTTATTCTCACAACGGCCTGCCACATCGCTCATGTCGCCATTGAACAGCGCCTTGTTATCAGTCACCTTGTCGAGGCGCATGTAGTCGAGTTGCATGACCAGTGAGCCGCTATCGAACAGCATATTATGGTTGAGGGTCGATACGGCGCTGAGTAGCGCGTGCCAGGTATTGCCGCGCGCGCCATAAAGCGAGAGATCGCGGCTCATCCCTGGAATCGGCAGGTTGCTGTACTGTCCAGTACTGGCGAGCGGCATATTCTTGCGGTAGTTCACTTCAGCACCGATCGACCACGCGCCCCAGCCGCCGTTGTAGGTCAAACCGTACAACTCGATATCCTTAGCGTACACAGCGTGCGCTTCCGGCACACCGCCGTTGATAAAAACCTGATTGGCCCAGGACGGATTCTTATCGTCAAACTTGCGGTACCAGAAGGAAACGGCATCGCCTTTGAGCATGTCCGGCATCCATTTGATGCCGACGCCGACATCGCCACGATCGCCTTCGCGGGCATCCCTGCGCGGCACGCCAGCAGCCAGGAAAGGCGCATGCAGCGCGTTGCCGCCATCCGCCGCAGAGAAGAAGGTGCCGCCTTCATCAAGCCGTGAGGCGCGGAATTCAGCAACGTACTGCCCCATCAGCGTCAACTCCGGCGTCAGTTGCCAGATCAGGCCAAGCTGGCCAATCGGCAGCCCTGTTTCCTTGGCCGAGGCGCCAGGGCTGAGTGAGGTCTTGAGGCCATCGTTCGGCGCCATCCCATAGGTGAAGCTGCTGCCGTTGCTGATCAGGAATTCGCCCGGCAGCCAGACAAAGCGCCCGGCCTTGACGTTCAACGTAGTCGAGCCGATATTGATGTTGGCCCAGCCGAAAACATCCATGAATTCGCCGCTTGGCCCCTCATAGTAACGTTCGGTTTGATCTGGCCAGCGGCCACCGGGAAAGTTGGCCTGAGCCGCCGGCAAGCTCTTGTCTCTGTTGACCTTGTTGGGAAAGTTGGTGTCATACCAGGCGGCGGCGCTGATGCGGGCGCCGACGAGGTTGCGCACATTGAGATCAAACTCGGAAAAAATATCCAGCCGCGACAAGGCCAGATCGCCCTTGTCGGCAAAACGCTGGCTCTCATCGTTAGCGGCGGAATACAACCCCTTCTCACGCCTCTCAAGACGCTGGATCGCGTTATAGCGCACGGTCGTGTCCAACGACATGGTGACATCAGACGACCCCGAGTCAATCGTAAATGCCAGCGTCGGCGCACTGCCGACCGCCAGCGCCACCGCGAGAGCAGCGCCCGCTCCTCTCCGCACTGATTGTGATTCTTCCATCACGGCTCCTCCTATTTGTTGAACGATGTTCTTATTTCAGAACGACGCGAGTCTTACACAGATAAGAAGATGATGTCAAGCACCGAAAAATTACACTCGCGCAAAGACGCGAAGCCAAGCAATGAAGCGCAATGACGCTGAATTCTCTTGGGTTCGAATTCCCCGTTGCTTGCGGCGTATGTGTGATGAATACACACTTGAAGATTGCCCTGACCTGTGAATCTGGATAAGCTTTCCTCCACCTTTTCGCGCCAACATGCAATCATGTCCGCCCTCCATCAACCAGCCACCTACGACGATCTCGTCGCCCTGCCGCCCAACAGAGTCGGCCAGATCGTGCGCGGGACGCTCTACAGCCACCCAAGACCCGCCTCCAAACACACCCGCTCAAGTTCAGCTCTGGGCGGAAAACTCTTCCCCAGCTTCGACATGGGCGATGGTGGCCCAGGCGGTTGGTGGATATTGGATGAACCCGAACTCCATCTCGGCGAGGATGTACTCGTTCCCGATCTGGCTGGCTGGCGTCGTGAGCGTATGCCCGTCTTTCCCGGAGTCGCCTGGTTCAACCTTGCCCCTGACTGGGCTTGCGAAATTCTCTCGCCCGGCACTGCGCGGCTGGATCGCATCGAAAAAATGCCGCTCTACGCCGCCAATGGCATCTCGCACCTCTGGCTCGTCGACCCTGAATTACGCACACTCGAAGCCTACGAAAACCAGCAAGGCCGCTGGATGCTCATCGCCTCGCACGCCGACCAGGAAGTGGTGCGCGTGGCCCCCTTCGCTGCCGTCCCGCTGGAACTTGCCTGGCTATGGGTGTAAGGGCGGGATTCATCCCGCCATGCGGAAAAATAGCGCCATTGCGATGCGCTTAGCGAGCAGGATGGGTAGAGCCGAGGGCGATACCCATCATTCCTATAGAAAGTTGACACTTTGTAATCTGAATTTAATAATTCAAATTATTTGGCGGCAAAGGAGAAGATATGGAAATGACATTGACCGGGCGCGGCCAGTTCACTTTCAACAAGGGATTCATGGAGCATTTGGGCGTCAAACCGGGTGAAAGAGTGGACGTGAGAAAGATGCCCGATGGAAAACTTGAAATCGTCGCGGCCAATAAAAAAGAAACCTTGACAGTCGACGATCTGGTAGCCAAGGCTCGGAAAAGGCACAAGGACAACAAGATTCGACTAACGATTGAAGAGCTTGACGATTGCATCGTGCAAAGTTACGCCAACGCCGGAATGGAAGGGTTGAGATGAACATTGTCATTGACACCAATATTCTTGTCAGAATCATGATGAATGATGATGCCGCACAAGCATCAGCCGCGCTCAAAACGATCAATAATGCGTCTGAAATATGTATTCCAACCCATGTGCTTTGTGAATACTCCTGGACGCTTTCCAGCTTTTACAAGCGGGGAAAAGCCATGATAGCCGAAGATATACGAGATATCATGAATCTGAAAAAAGTTGTCATCAAAATGGACGAGGCAGAAGCGGGGTTGCGCTTTCTTGACGCGGGCGGCGATTTTGCCGATGGCGTCATCGCCTACACGGGTGGAAAAATGGCAAGCGGGCCAGCTACCTTCGTATCCTTTGACCGAAAAACCATCAGCTTGCTGCATGGCCGTGGCGTCGCCGCCATGATTCCGCCACTGTAGCGATTGATATGCAACAACCTTCAAACGCGCAGGGCAGTCAAAAGCCCCTCCCCCCCTCAGAAAACTCTGATCAATTCCCCACCGTTCGGGCTGAGCTTGTCGAACCCATTGATTTTTATGGGAATGCCCTTCGACAAGCTCAGGGCGAACGGAATTAATCAGGGCTTCCCTCGTAGGATGTACAGACCAACCACATAGGCTCTGCCCATCCCATAACCCTCGCAATGACGAGATGAAATCAAGCGGACAGGGCTTTGATGTCGGCCTCGCTATAACCCAGATCCGAGAGCACCTCGATGTTGTGCTCGCCAAGCGACGGCGGCGGTAGCCGGATGGAGCCGGGCGTCGCCGAGAAATTGACGGGAATCCCCAAGGTCATGGCAGGTCCTTCGGAAGGATGGTCGTAGCGATGGAAAAAGCCGGTTTCCTCCAGGTAAGGATCACCGATCAGTTCTTGCAGGGTCTTCATGGGGCCATTGGGAATATCGGCTTCGTCAAAAATCTCGTGCCATTCCGCCGTCGTTTTCAGCTTGAGTTGCCCGGCGACGATGCCATAAACCTCATCATAGTTCCGCACGCGCCCGGCGGTGGTGGCAAAGCGTTGATCCTCGACCAGTTCCGGACGACCCAAGGCGGGCAGGATACGCCGCCATTGCTCATCGTTAACCGCGAGGACGCAAATGTGACCATCCTTGGTTGCGTAGGGTCGACGATGGCTCGTCAGCAGCCGGACGTAACCAACACCGGGATCAAGCGGCGGATCAAAGGCGGCGCCCCACAAGTGTTCAAGGTAGTTGAAAGACAAAATGGTTTCAAACATCGGGACATGAACTTCCTGCCCCTTGCCCGTGCGCTCGCGGGCAAACAGCGCCATGCCAATCGCTGAAGCCAGGATGTAGCCACAAAACTTATCGATGATAACAGTAGGGTAATAACGCGGCTCGCCATTGACCTGCGCCATCAACGCGGCGATGCCGCTTTCTCCCTGCACAACGTCGTCAAACGCAGGATAATCTCGATTTGGCCCATCTTGCCGATAGCCTGGGCCAAAAGCATAGATGATGCGCGGGTTGCGCGCCGAGATTTCTTCATAGGAAATTCCAAGGCGCCTGGCTGCGCCAGGCCTCATGCTGTGCACGAAGACGTCAGCCGTCTCGATCAGGCGCATGAACGCGGCTTTGGCCTCAGGCCGCTTGAGATCGAGCACGACGCTACGCTTGTTCCGGTTAACATTCATGTGCATCGCCGACATGCCGGGGTTCCGCGACGGCCCCGTCTCACGGTTCGGATCACCCTGCGGCGTTTCGATCTTGATGACATCAGCACCCATGTCACCGAGAATCTGCGTGGAAACGGGGCCAAGTACGTTGACCGTCAGGTCCACGACCCGGATACCCGTAAGCGGCCCTGTTGCTTTGGCATCCAGCTTTTCAGCATCATCAACCATGAACTATTTCTCCCTGTTCATGAATTACGGCACTTGACCATGCGCAATGGCGTGTAGATTTGCACCACCGTGCCATCCTGCTTGACGACGCGGTTCCGGGTACGCACGAGGCCGCGCCCAGGGCGGCTTTTCGATGGCCGACTTTCAATTACTTCGCATTCGACATGAATCGTGTCGCCAGCGAAAGTCGGGCCTTCGATTTTGAGATCCATGCCGAGAAAGGCGTAACCCGTCTTCTGCATGGTGGATTGCGCCAGCAAGCCCTCGGCAAAGCAGTACACCAGGGAACCTGGCGCAACACGACCTTTGATGTCTGATTCATGCTTGAGAAATTCGAGGTTGGTAAACAAAACCTCGGTCATGCCAATACAGTTGATGAAGTTAACAATATCCGCCTCGGTAACGGTCCGGCCGACCGTCTTGAATTGCCTGCCCAAGGGCAGATCCTCGAAATAAAAACCCAGTCCGACTGTTTCCATGATGTTCCTTTACGTTGAGCGCCCGCGCCAAGGCGGGCCAGCAGGGTAGTGCCTAGATCGGATCCCAGGGGGTGAGCATCAGCGACGGCACGTTGGGGAAGAAGCTTGATTCAAACGCTGGCATGGCATGTTCGGCAATCGCCTCCGGCGTCCAGCCGCCATCCCGATGCAGCGAGCGGATCATGCGAATCTGGTTGAAGAAGTAGATTTCATTGGCGCGCACGCCGAAGATTTGCCCGGACACCTTGGCGGCCGCATCGCTGGCGAGGTAGATCGCCAACGGGGCAATCTTCGCGGCATCCATTTTTTTCATCTTTTCGATACGGGCGATGTTTTCCGGCGTATCGGCAGGAATCGTCGCCGTCATGGCCGTCCATGCCCAAGGAGCGATGCAGTTTGAGCGGACGTTGTACTTGGCCATGTCGAGCGCAATTGATTTCGACAAACCGACGATACCCATCTTGGCCGCCGAATAGTTCGCCTGTCCAATGTTGCCGATCAGGCCGGAGGTGGACGTCATGTGTACATAGGAGCCGGAGTTCTGCTCCTTGAAGTACGGCGCGGCAGCACGCGCCATATAGAAAGAGCCATTCAAGTGCACGTCGATCGCGGTCTTCCACTCCTCCAGGCTCATCTTGAAGAAGATGCGATCACGCACAACGCCAGCGTTGTTGACAACGCAGTCGATGCGACCGAAAGCATCAATCGCCGTCTGGATAATGCGATGGGCAGCGTCCCATTCGGCAATACTGTCCGTTGCAGCAACCGCTACGCCGCCAGTGGCCTGAATTTCCCGCACGACCTGTTCGGCGACAAATTCTCCCGAATCCTTGGCGCGACCAACATCATTGACAACCACCTTGGCGCCCGCCGCCGCGAACGCAAGCGCAAAATCCCTGCCGATACCAGCGCCCGAGCCGGTAATGACGACAACTTTTTCCTTGACCATAGATTGATTCCTCCAAGACGAATTGCTCGAACAACGGGCTTTGTGAGTCGCGCAGCTAAAATCACATAGTAGAACGATATTCTTTATTTTGAATAAAATGAGCGGTGCCCGTCAAGTAAACAGGGCAATCATCCCCAAAATTTCCGCTGGCTTCCTGCCATCGGCGCTTGAGGCTCACCCAGAGCTTCTCGATGGCCTTCAGATCAGAACCATAAGGAGCTAAACAGACCGTTGAGCCGTCCAAGCGCCTCCCATACAGAGGACGAAATTCAACAGCTTGGTAAAATTCTTTTTTTGTCAGGAGCCGCCGCATGACCTCCCTGCGCGTTTACGCCATCGACGGCCTCGTCCCGGTCGTCGACCCAACCGCCTACGTGCACCCCAGCGCCGTGCTGATCGGCGACGTCATCG
>JAITMS010000082.1 GCA_031277255.1 Azonexus sp. | reverse complement strand
CAGCCCGAACGGTATAGGGGTGTGTATGCACTTGAATCAAAACCGCTCTAGCAAAAGGCCAGCAAAAATCCCCGGCCAGACCGGGGATTTTTGCCGAGGAACGGCGGTTTTGTGCTGATACGGCAGATGCGGCCTGTCCAGGGCCTCGCCTGATCGGGTAAAATTTCGGGTTTTCGCCGACTTGAGGAGCCGTTCGTGCACATCGTCTGTCTCGACCTTGAAGGGGTGCTCGTCCCCGAAATCTGGATCGAATTTTCCCAGCGCGCGGGCATTCCTGAACTGGCGCGGACGACCCGCGACGAGCCGGATTACGACAGGCTGATGACCTACCGTCTCGACATCCTGCGCCAGCACAAGCTGGGGCTGCCGGATATTCAGAAGGTGATCGCCGATATGGGGCCGATGGCCGGGGCGCGTGATTTTCTTGATGCCTTGCGGGCGGCGTATCAGGTCATCATTCTTTCCGACACCTTTTACGAATTTGCCCAGCCGCTGATGCGCCAACTGGGCTGGCCGACGCTGTTCTGTCACGCGCTGGAAGCCGACAGCGCCGGAATGCTGGTCAATTACCACCTGCGGATGCCGAACCAGAAGCAGGAAGCGGTCAGGCGCTTCAAGGAACTCAACTTCAAAATCGTCGCCGCCGGCGATTCCTACAACGACACGGCGATGCTCGGCGAAGCGCATGGCGGCATCCTCTTTTGCCCGCCAGCGAGCGTCATCCGCGAATTTCCGCAATTTCCGGTGGTTGATGACTACGGCGACCTGCGCCGGGAGATCGACAAAGCCTTTGCCCAAGCCTGAATCGACCCGCCATGCGTCAGGATCGCTTCTACACCCTTTCCGCCGCCTGTCCCGATCAGGTCGGCATCATCGCCCGCGTCACCGGCTTTATCGCGGCGCATGGCGGCTGGATACTCGAATCGCGCTTTCACGCTGACGAAGTAACGGGCCGCTACTTCATGCGCCTTGAAATCAAGGCCGACACGCTGCCCTTTCTGCTCGCCGCTTTTCGTGAACGCTTCGCCGCCGAAGTCGCCGAACCGCTTGCAATGAACTGGCGGATCACCGACAGCGCCGTCAAAAAGCGCGTCGTCATCCTCGTCTCCAGGCAAGAGCATTGCCTCTACGATCTCCTCGCCCGCTGGCAGTCGAAGGAACTGGACATCGAAATTCCCTGCGTCATCTCCAATCACGACAGCCTGCGGGGCGTTGTCGAATGGCACGGCATCCCCTTCATCCACGTGCCGGTCGGCAAGGACGACCCAGCCGCCGCCAACGCCGAAATCGGGCGCATCGTCGAGGACGCGCGCGGCGACACCGTCGTCCTTGCCCGCTACATGCAGATTCTCTCGCCCGAACTGTGCGCCGCGCTGGCCGGTCGCATCATCAACATCCACCACAGCTTTCTGCCCAGCTTCGTCGGCGCCCGGCCCTACCATCAGGCCTATGCGCGCGGCGTCAAGCTGATCGGCGCGACCTGCCACTACGTCACCCGCGAACTCGACGCCGGGCCGATCATCGAGCAGGACGTGATCCGCATCGACCACTCCGATTCGCCGGAGGACATGGTGCGCTACGGCAAGGACATCGAGAAAACGGTGCTTGCCCGCGGCCTGCGCTATCATCTCGAAGACCGTGTTCTGGTCGATGGCAACAAGACCGTGGTGTTTCGTTGAACAGCCGCATTGAGGAGATCGTCCCATGAACATGAGCATCGCCACCCTGCTTTCTCTCGGCCTGATCGCCGTTGTCGTCATTTACGCCGTCGTCATCTACAACCGTCTGGTGCAGTTGAAGCACGCTGTGGCCAAGGCCTGGGCCAATATCGACGTGCTTCTGAAACAGCGGCATGACGAACTGCCCAAGCTGATCGAAGTCTGCAAGCAGTACAAGGCATTTGAAGCAAGCACACTGGAGCGCGTCGTCGCCGCCCGCGCCCAGGTGCACAGCGCCCGCGAGGAGCAGAACATCGGCGCCCTTGGCAAGGCCGAGGACATGCTGCGCCAGGGGCTGGGCCGCCTGTTTGCGGTGGCCGAGGCTTACCCCGAACTGCGCGCCAACGAAAATTACATGCAGTTGCAAACGCGCATTTCGCAACTCGAAAACGCCATCGCCGACCGCCGCGAGTTCTATAACGAAAGCGTCAATATCAACAACGTCCGCATCGAACAACTCCCCGACGTCATCATCGCCCGCCTGTTCAGCTTCGACGCCAAGCCGCTCTTGGAGTTTTCGATGGCGGAAAAAGCCGATGTCGACATCAAGGCGATGTTCGGCAACTAGGGCCTGCAACGCCCGGACGCGGGAATGAGCCATGTGGCGCACGCTCACCCAGGGCCTGGCGGACCGCGAGGGCTACTACCTTGGCGGGCAAGTCGCGCTGCTCTTCATCGGCATGCAGTTGGAGAGTATGCGGGCCTGGTTCTGGATCGCCTGCGGCATTGCCCTGCTCAGTCTCCTGGGCTGGCTGGCCGCCCTGGCGCGGCGGCGCTGGGTTGCCGATACGCCGACATCGCAGATCGCCTCGGCGGCGCAAGGCTATGTCGAACTGATCGGACGCGGCAAGGAACTCGACGGACTGCCGCTGCTGTCGCCCTATAACGCCCTGCCCTGCCTCTGGTATCGCCACATCGTCGAACGGCGCGACGGCAGCGACTGGCGCGGCAGCAGCAACTGGCGCCAGGTCAGCCACGAGACATCGACCTCCTATTTCCTGCTCGACGACGGCAGCGGCCAATGCGCCATCGACCCCGAAGGCGCCGAAGTGCTCTCCATCAGGAAGACGCGCTGGGGCGACAACAACGAGCGCCACACGCAATGGCTGCTGCTGGCCGAAGAATCCATCTACGTCCTCGGCCAGTTCAGAACCCACGGCTTTGTCGAGGAACGGAACTGGGGCAGCGAAGCGGTCAAGACGCTGCTGGCGGAATGGAAAAAGGATCGCCCGCAACTGCTCAAGCGTTTCGACCTCGATGGCGACGGCGAAATCAGCCTGAAGGAAGGGGAACTGGCCCGCCGCGCCGCCCGCCGCGAAATCGACCGCCGCCGCCGCGAAGCCGCCCCCGCCGCCGACTGGCACCTGATGAGCCACCCCGGCGGCGACCGTCCCTTTCTCATCACCAACATGGCGCCGGAAAAATTCACCCGCCGCTACCTCTGGTTCGCAATCGGCCACCTCACCGCCTTCTTCGCCGCACTGGCGTGGGCGGCTTATGCGTACGAGATGGCGCTTTAGGGCGATGGGGGTTATTCACCCGGCAACCAGAAACTTGTCCGTAAATAATATTAACCTTTGCAGATACCTTTCAGAAACCCAATGGGATAGTGCAGCGATTAACGCAGCCATACAAAATCGGATCGCAAATTCACAAAAACCCAAGAAAAAGGAAATAAATCATGAACGATCTACCGGTTGACTTCACCAAAAAACGCCGCCAGCTATTTTTGGGTGAGGAGTACTATGAAGAATACGTAAAAATGAGGGGTGAAGAGCTTACCAACATACTGAGTGAGCCATTTGAAGATTACTTGCTCAGTTCCGGAGAGGCACAACGGTGGGGCGCATATTCCAGAAGGTATTTTGAACGCATGGTCATGGGCTATACCGCAGGCGAACCGATTGAACCCATGCGCCCAATGTTGGAGCAAGTCATTGAGGCACTGGAAAAACAAGCTACCGCCGAGCGGGCGTATCACAAAGATGAAGGCTATACACCGATTGGCGGCGGGGGAGAAAGTTACCTGAAACCCCTTCAGCTCATTGGCTTGGCCTATTTGCTTCACCGTCGTGATTTGCTCTCGCGCATTGCCGTGCTGATAGATGGTTTGGATGGCTCGCGGCGGGGTATCGACACCACCTACGAACGCCTGTTGAGTTTTAATGACCCAAGCCGCAAAGACCCGTTGACCTATATCAACGAAGACTACATGCACCTGGAAAACGCCCTCTACGAAGGCAACAGCCGAGAAGAAGCCCTAACCGACCTCAACAGCTACCTCAAAAGCTGGTACAAGCTGCACAAAGGCCATTTATGGCATGACAGCCATCTCAACCCGGACAATTTTTTCTATTTCGGCTACTGGTCCTGGGAAGCCGCCGCCGTTGTCTACCTGCTTGACTTGGACGACAGCAGCCTGCGCCGCTACGCCTATTACCCCAAAGACATGATTGATTGGGCGCGTGCCTGTCAAGACACCAAAGATTGAAAAGTAAAAATGGAATTCTTTGAAGAATGGAATGCCGCAGAGTGGTATTTTACCTATGGCGACGAAGACCAGCCGGAAAAGAAGGTGCTCCAGGGCGGATTGGTCATTGTATTGCACATGGTGAAATCCTACCTGAGATAAAACAGAATGGCATTGGCAGATGCGATGGAGCGATTGCATGAGGTGATGGGTCAGCATCTTCAATGGGGATATTGGGAACATCCAAAAAAACGGAAAAGTACAACCCGAAGAACTTTGCAGAGTTTCTGGAATGGCTGCGCAAACGTCCAGTGACACATGCTGCTTTTTTTACTTGGTCATCTGGGCCTGGATACGATTTTGTCGGTAGCTATGGCGCTCGGCTCTTTTCGCAGATGAGCATCAAGGAGGAGGCTTGGCGAGATATATCTTATCTCGAAGTTTACCTGCCGGTTGATATATTGCGCGGGGAGGGTAGGGGAAAATTTGGGGCGCTTGTAACCGAGCTTGCGTCACGCTTGCCAGTATTGCACGGCTATGCTGGCCTGGGGTGGCAACAATGTGACGAATACCACCGCTATGAAAATCTGGAGCTTGAATTGTCCGAGCAGTTTTTAGGATTTGATGTGAGCAATTCTTTAGGCCATGATGAACTTCGAGATGGCATCAAGAGCGTGAACTGGTACACGATTCTGAATTCGGTTTGGCTAGATAAATTGGGGGGCAGGGATGGTCTGGCGAAATCGGTATATGAAGAGGCCAAACACGGTCTATCCCTACTCGAATACGCTGGAGGCGTGATCGTGAAAGCAGGCGAATGGCCGTCACTTGGGTGGCTTGAGCGAGATACGCCTCCTCAACCTCAGCGCCCGCCCCCCCACTCCACGCACATGCCTTGTCATTCCAATTGGCAAGGCGACCAGTATCCCGTTTCGCCTTGCCGGGGGCTAGCCGACCCGCCGTAACGACAAACTCACCGATAACTGCGCCCCCAGCCAGCCGAGTAGCGCGCCGCCGATGGCAAGCGCCGTTGTGCCTTCGATGACGGGGGCGTGGAGGGTGAAGGCCGCGCCGTAGAGGGCCGCCAGTTCGCCGACCGGGGCGGAGAGGAGGCTGAGGCCGCCCTGCACCAGCGCGGCGGCAAGGAGGCCGCCGAGCGCGCCTTGCAAAGCGCCGTAGTAGTAGAAGGGGCGGCGGATGAAGGCGTCGGTGGCGCCGATCATGCGGGCCACTTCGATTTCGGCGGCCTGGGCCATGACTTGCAGGCGGATGGTGTTGAAGGTCACCGCCACCAGTCCGGCGGCGAACAGCCCGGCGAGGAGCGTGAGGGCCAGACGACCGAGACGGAGGAAAGCGTCAAAACGCTTGGCCCAGGCCGAATCAAGCTGAACGTGAGCGACTTTCGGCCAGTCGCTCAGGGTCTGGCCCAGAGCTTCGAGGGCCGCCGGGTCGCTGTCCTGCGGCTCGACGATGAAGGCGTCGGGCAGCGGGTTCTTCGGCAGGCTGGCAACGATTTCGGCCATGCCTTCGGTTTTTTGCAGGCGTTGCAGGGCGTCTTCACGCGGTACGAAGCGCCAGTCGAGCTTGCCCATCTGGCGCAGGCGATTTTCGATCTCGGCGCTGTCTTTGCGGCTGGCCCCGGTTTCCATGAAAACGCTGATCTGTTTGACGCCGGAAGCGCGGCTGCCGAGTTCGCGCAGATTGTCGAGCAGCACATAACCGGCGGCGGGCAGGGTCAGGGCAATGCCGATCGCCAGCAGCGACAACAGCGCGCTCAGGGGGGCACTCGACAAGCGGCGCACGGCTTGGGCAAAGGCGGCGCGATGCTGGGTCAGCCAGGCGCTCACAGGAGTCTCCCGTGGTCGAGGCGGAACACGTTGGGGTGGCAGCGTTCGATCCAGCTTTGGTCGTGCGTCGCCAGCACGACGGTGACGCCGACACGGTGAAAATCGACAAAGAGATCAAGAATGGCGCTGGCCGAATCGGCGTCGAGATTGGCCGTCGGCTCGTCGGCAAGCAGTACGCTGGGGCGGTTGACGACGGCGCGGGCGATGGCCAGCCGCTGCTGTTCGCCGCCGGAAAGGGCGATGGGATTGGCTTTTTCGCGCGCCAGCAGGCCCACCTTGTCGAGCGCCGCCTGGGCGCGGCGGATGGCGTCACGGCGCGAAAGACCGGCGATCTGCAAAGGCAACAGCACGTTATCGAGGGCGCTGCGGTCGAACAACAGTTTCTGGTCCTGAAAGACGAGGCCGAAATGGCGGCGCAGGTAAGGCAGGGCGCTTTGCCGCAAGGTGGCAAGATTTTGCCCGTTGACCACGAGGCTGCCCGACGTGGGCCGCTCGATGGAAGCCATAAGCTTGACCAGCGTCGTCTTGCCCGCACCGGAACGCCCGCTGATGAGCGCCATCTGCCCGGCTTTGATGGCAAAACTGACATCACGCACGGCCTCGAAGCCGCCGGGGTAACGCTTGGTCAGGTTGCTGGCGACGATCATCGGCGCTCAGGCAAACAGCGCATCGACAAAATCCCTGGCCGAGAAGGGGCGCAGGTCGTCGATCTGTTCGCCGACGCCGATGAAGCGGATCGGCTTTGGGCACTGGCGGGCGATGGCGGCGATGACGCCGCCTTTGGCTGTGCCGTCGAGCTTGGTGAGGACGAGGCCAGTCACGCTGATCGCCTGGTCAAAGGCTTTGACCTGTTGCAGCGCGTTCTGGCCGATGTTGGCGTCGAGCACCAGCAGCGTTTCGTGCGGGCCGTCGGGCACGATTTTCTGGATGACGCGGCGGACTTTGGCGATTTCTTCCATGAGGTGCAATTGGGTCGGCAGACGGCCCGCCGTATCGGCCAGCACGATGTCGATGCCGCGCGCCTTGGCGGCGGCGATGGCGTCATAGATCACCGCCGCCGGGTCGCCCGATTCCTGGGCGATGACCGTCACCTTGTTGCGCTCGCCCCAGGTTTGCAACTGCTCGCGGGCGGCGGCGCGGAAGGTGTCGCCCGCCGCCAGCAGGACGCTCTTGCCCTGGCTCTGGAAATATTTGGCGAGCTTGCCGATGGAGGTCGTCTTGCCCGCGCCATTGACGCCCGCGATCATCATCACGAAGGGTTTGTGGCCGCCGATGTCGAGCGGCTGTTCGAGTGCTTGCAGGGTGGTCAGGAGCGCGTTGGCCAAAGCCTGTTCGATGGCTGCCGGCGTTGTCAGCGCGTCGCGCTTGGCGGCTGCTTTCAGTTCGTCAAGAAGATGCGTGGTCGCCTCGATGCCGACATCGGATGTGAGCAGCAGACTTTCCAGTTCTTCAAGTAATTCGTCATCGACCTTGCCGCGGGCGAACAGGGATTTGAGTCTGCCGCCCCACTGGGCGCGGGTGCGGGCCAGACCTTGAAACAGGCGCTGACGCCATGAGGGGGCGGCGGCGTCCGGCACATCTTTTTTCAGGAAACTGAACATGGCAACAGAGTCTCAAAGCAGGCTGACAGGCAAGCGGCAAGCCGTTAAGATGCCGGGCCGATCCATGCAAACAGCTTTTGATTTTAACAGAAAGCCCCATCCGCCCATGAGTATGCGATTTCAACACCTTGCCGTTATCTTGCTGTGCTGGTCTGGCGCAGCTTTCGCCAATCCGTTCGAGACGACGCTGGACAATGGTCTGCGCGTCATCGTCAAGGAAGACCGCCGGGCGCCGACCGCCGTGCAGATGGTCTGGTACCGCATCGGCAGCATGGATGAGGCCGACGGCCATTCGGGCGTCGCCCACGTCCTCGAACACATGATGTTCAAAGGCACGCCGACGGTCGGCCCCGGCGAATTCAACAAACGGGTCGCCGCCGCTGGCGGTCGCGACAATGCCTTCACCAGCCGCGATTACACGGCCTATTTCCAGCAGATTCCGAAAGAAAAACTGGCCGGGATGATGCAGCTTGAAGCCGACCGGATGCGCCATCTCAACGTCGACGCCAAAGAGTTTCAACAGGAAGTCAAGGTGGTCATGGAAGAACGGCGGATGCGTACCGAGGACAATCCGCAATCCAAGCTGTTCGAGCAGATGAACGCCACGGCCTTTCAGGTGCATCCCTACCGGCGGCCGATCATCGGCTGGATGGGCGATCTCGAAGCGATGACCGCCGCCGACGCCAAGGCTTGGTACGACGCCTGGTATGTGCCGAACAACGCCTATGTGGTGATTTCCGGCGATGTCGATCATCAGGAGGCGTTCGCGCTGGCCGCCAGATATTACGGCCCGCTCGCCGCCCGTCCGCTGCCGCCGCGCCGCCAGGAAATCGAGCCGCGTCAGGAAGGGCCGCGCCGCATCACGGTCAAAGCGCCCGCCGAACTGCCGGTGCTCATCATGGGCTACAAAGCGCCCGTGCTGCGCGACATTGGTCAAGACACCGAGCCTTACGCCCTGCAGATGCTGGCCGCCGTTCTTGACGGCCACGATGCCGCCCGCTTCAACAAAAAACTGGTGCGCGAAGACAAAGTGGCGATCAGCGCCGGTATCGACTACGACAGCACGGCGCGCGGCCCCGGCATGATCTACCTTTCCGGCTCTCCGGCCAGCGGCAAGACGGTGGCCGATCTTGAAGCCGCGCTACGCGCCGAAATCGACCGGGTCGCCAGAGAAGGCGTCAGCGCCGCCGAACTGAAGCGGGCCAAGGCGCAGGTTGTGGCCAGCGAAGTGTACAAACTCGATTCGATGTTCGGTCAGGCGATGGAAATCGGCATGATCGAAGCCGTCGGCCTGCCCTACCGCCAACTCGACCGGATGCTGGAAAAATTGCAGGCCGTCAGCGCCGCCGACGTGCAGGCCGTCGCCGCCAAATATTTCAACGACGACGCCCTGACCATCGGCATCCTCGACCCGCAACCGCTGGACGGCCAGAGCCGCCGCCCGGCTGCTTCTTCGACCCATCCGCCCCGCCACTGACGAGCCGCGCCATGACCCGTTTTCTCACCGCCCTCTCCTTTTTCCTCACCGCGCTTTTCCTCGCCGCGCCTCCGGCCACGGCGGGCGTCGCCATCGAACACTGGACCACCGCCGCTGGCGCGCGCGTCCAGTTCGTTGCGAGCCGCAGCCTGCCGATGCTCGATATTCAGGTCGATTTCGCCGCTGGTTCGATGTTCGACCCGGCTGACAAATCCGGTCTCGCCGCCCTGACCCGCGCCCTGCTCGACCTCGGCGCGGGCGGACGGGACGAAACGGCGATTGCCGAAGACCTCGCCGACATCGGCGCGCAACTGGGCGGCGGCGCCGACACCGACCGCGCCAGCGTCGCGCTGCGCACCCTCGCCGCGCCGGAAAAACGCGCCATCGGCATCGACATCCTGCGCGCCGTCATCAGCCAGCCGCGTTTTGACGGCGCCATTCTCGAACGCGAAAAAGCCCGCACCGTCGCCGCCCTCAAAGAAGCCATGACCCGGCCCGACAGCATCGCTGGCAAAGCCTTCTGGGCCGCCCTTTACCCCAATCACCCCTATGGCCGCCAGGCGACGCCGGAATCCATCGCCGCCTTGCAGCAGAACGACCTCGCCGCCTTTTACGCTCGCCACTACAACGCCGCCAATGCCAGCATCACCCTGGTTGGCGATCTCTCAAGAGCCGAAGCCGAGCAAATCGCCGAACAGCTTGCCGCCAGCCTGCCGCCCGGCGTCGCCGCGCCGCTGCCTGAACCGCCGGTCGTCGGCAAGGGCGGCGCGCTCGCCATCGCCCACCCGGCGACACAAGCGCACATTTACATTGGCCTACCCGCCATCGAGCGCGGCAACCCTGATTTCTTCCCCCTGCTGGTCGGCAATTACAGCCTCGGCGGCGGCGGTTTCGTCTCGCGCCTGATGCAGGAAGTACGCGACAAACGCGGCTTTGCCTACAGCGTCTACAGCTATTTCGCCCCCCTGAAGCAGCCCGGCCCCTTCCAGATCGGCCTGCAAACCAAGCGCAGCCAGGCCAGAGAAGCGATCAAGCTAAGCCGCGACATACTCGACCGTTTCCTCGCCGAAGGGCCGAGCGAAGAAGAACTCGCCGCCGCCAAAGCCAATCTCACCGGCAGCTTCCCGCTACGCCTCGATAGCAACCGCAAAATCCTCGACAACGTCGCCGTCATCGGCTTTTACGGCCTGCCCTTCGACTACCTCGACCGCTATCAGGCCCAGGTCAACGCCGTCACCACCGCCCAAGTCAAAGCCGCCTTCGCCCGCCACGTCAAACCGGAAGCCCTGCGGATCGTGACGGTGGCGGCGGATTGAAGCGGGGCTTGCCAGATAATCCTGTCGCCTGAAGATCAGCCAGGCTTATGAACAATCCAGCATCCAAGCAGCCAGTAAACGTCGTGCTCACGCTCGGAGTGATCGTTTCATTGCTACTGTCTGCATGGTTCTTCCGGGTTTGCTATGAACGCTACCTGGAATTCGCTGATTTTGGCCACTACTACAATGCAGCCTCTCAAATTGTTTACGCAGACGCGGGCACAGCCTTTATGCGGGTCTATATATGGTGTCTTCCTGCATTGGGGTTTTTGCTCTTGGCTATTGCCATCGTCATTTCAGGTTTCTCGCGGAGTAGGCGCCAGAGCAAGACTGATCGTGGCACGCAATCTACGTGATTTCCGGGCAATGGAATTGCGCTCCCCAAAGCTGCGGGTGCTGTCGCCCGAAGAACAATTGAAGGAGATCTGACATGGCTGCCTTGACTGTTCGCCTCGCTGACGAAAAGCACCAGCGCCTGAAGGCGCTGGCCAAGAGCCGTGGTACGCCATTGAACCGGCTGATCGACGAAATGACGACGCTCATGCTGGCCGAATTCGGCGCGGAAACCCGGTTTTCGGTATGCGCCGCGCGTGGCGCGGATCGTCAGGCGAGAGGCTTGACGCCTTTGGAGAAAGCCACCCGTGGGTGAATGCCGCTGGCGAATGCCCCTTGCTCACCGGTCACCGCCTTGTGTCGAACCGGCTAAGGATTGATCCGCAGTGAACACCGTCCGCATCATCGGCGGCGCTTACCGTCGCCGTCTGCTCCGCTTTCCCGACAGCGCGGGTTTGCGTCCGACGCCGGATCGGGTTCGTGAAACCTTGTTCAACTGGCTTGGTCAGTCGCTCGACGGGCAGCATTGTCTCGATCTGTTCGCCGGTAGCGGGGCGCTTGGTTTTGAAGCGGCGTCGAGAGGGGCGGCGCGGGTGGTGATGGTGGAGAAAATGCCGCGCGTGCTGGCGGCCCTGCGGGAAAACCACGCCTTGCTGCAAAAACCGGCGGCAGTGGAGATTGTGCCTGGGGATGCGCTAGAATATGCCGTTTCGTGCCAAACGAAATTCGATCTCATCTTCCTCGATCCGCCCTTTGAGCGCGGCTGGATCAACCGTCTGGAGGGCCAATTACCGGCGGTATTGAAGGCGGGTGCGGCGCTTTACGTTGAGGCCGAGTACGAAATCGCGTCGTTCGGCGATTGGCGGATCATCCGTCAGGGCCGGGCGGGTGATGTCTGTTTTCACTTGTTGCGGCGGCCAGCTTGAGCAAATCCAATCATTGCATCGCCATTTATCCCGGCACCTTCGATCCGATTACCCGCGGTCACGAAGATCTGGTTCGTCGCGCTGCCCGCCTGTTCGACAAACTGATTCTGGCGGTCGCCGAAAGCCCGGCCAAGCAGCCGCGCTTCTCGCTCGTCGAGCGGGTCGAGATGGCCAACGACATTCTCCATGATGTGCCCAATCTCGAAGTGGTCGGCTTCAACATGCTGCTGATGAATTTTGTGCTCGCCAAAGGTGCCAAGGTCATCGTCCGCGGCCTGCGCGCCGTGTCCGATTTTGAATATGAATTCCAGATGGCGGGAATGAACCGAAGCCTCTACCCGGAGGTCGAAACGGTGTTTCTGACGCCCGGCGAGCAGTACATGTTCATTTCGGCTACCATGGTTCGTGAAATCGCCCGCCTCGGCGGCGATGTCAGCAAATTTGTTCAACCCTGTGTCGAAAAGCGCCTGCGGGCCAACACCGCTACACCCCCTGTTTAACCGAAAGAGGAAAACCATGTCCCTGATGATTACCGATGAATGTATCAATTGCGATGTCTGCGAGCCGGAGTGCCCGAACGAGGCTATCTCCCAGGGCGACGAGATTTACCAGATCGATCCCAAGAAGTGCACCGAATGCGTCGGCCACTACGATGAGCCGCAGTGCGTTCAGGTCTGCCCGGTCGATTGCATCCCGAAAGACCCGAACCATGTCGAAACGCAGGATGCGCTGTGGACCAAGTACGAAAAACTGACCGGCAAAAAACGGCCTTGACCGGTCGCTGGCGGCAACAAAAAACCCGCGCCGGGCGCGGGTTTTTTATTGCCTTCTGCCGCTGTCGACTCAGGCAACCTGCAAGTGTTCCGTGTCAGCATCCGTCGCCAGCAACAGTGTATTGACGCGCTCGACAACGGCCTCGAACGCCTCGATCTGTCCTTGCACTTCCTGCTCGGCGCTGACCAGTTCGGCGATCCGGTCTTCCAGCGTATCGGTCGCCTGGTGGATGCGTCTGATGCTTTCGAGACGGCGCTTCAACTGGATTTGATGCTCGCGGACGCGGGTTTCCATCGGCGCCATGATCGCCCGCAGCCAGATGTCGGCGTCGCGGTTGGCGTCTTCAAAGGCGCGGCGAACCTGCAAGGCCACTTCTTCGAAAAACTTCTGGGTGATGTTTTGCTTGTCGTGCGTCATCAGGCTGACCATGGTGTTGAGGTGGTCGTCGCACCACTGTTGCAGGCGGTTGATTTCCTTTTCGTAACGCAGCAGGGAAAAGACCGTCGGCGCGCCGAGATTGATGCCGTGTTCGACGGCAAAACGCTTGTAGACGGCATTCATCATAGCCAGAATTTCGCCGATTTCGTGATTGGATTCGGTCAGTGATTCGCGCGTCCGGCTGAAAAAATACTTCATGGCGTCCGACAGCGATTTGGAAAAAACCGCTTCGAGCATGATGGCGCGGGTTTTGCGCGTCAACTGGCGAATGGCGTCAAGGCCGAGATGGCTGAACAGCCTGTTGCTCAGGGTCGAGAAGACGCTGCGCACGGCGTAATAGTGCTGTAGTCCGGCCTCGAATTCATCCTTTTCAGCGCGAATTTTGGCCATCATGTATTCGACGACGCCCTTGTTTTTGCCGCGCAGTTCGGTCAGTTCGGCCAGTTGCTCGGCCAGGCCGCCAAGACGCGCCTCGAGCAAGCCATGAACGCCCCGGCTGATGTCGTCGAATTCGCTCTCGGTGTTGTCGCAAATGATTTCGCGCTTGGCCGGAATCAACTCGCCGGAGAGGGCCATTTCCAGCCGCTCCAGCCGACTGCGTTCAAGGAGGGCGGCGTCGCCGGTAATCTTGGCGACCAGCCCTTTTTGCGCCGATATCGGGTAAATCTGGCTGGTCGGCAGATTGAGAAGGTGGGCGCAGTTGTCAACCTGACGCTGGATTTCGGCATCAATTTCGCCGCTGGTTTTCAGTTCGTCCCATTGCCCGTCGATCTTGTTCAACACCGCCAGACGACCCCGCTGAGGGACGCCGCCGACGCAGATATAGTCGCGCCAGATGGCCATGTCGGACTGCGTGACGCCCGTATCGGCGCCGAGTATGAACAACACGGCATGAGCATTGGGCAAGAGGGAGAGGGTCAGTTCCGGCTCAGCGCCGATGGCGTTGAGGCCGGGCGTGTCGAGAATGGTCAGCCCCTGTTTGAGCAGCGGATGCGGGAAATTGATGATGGCGTGACGCCAGCGCGGTATGTCGACCTGACCATCGCCCTCGATCCGGTAAAAGGCCATGTCGCCGGGGCCGACGGCGAAGCCAAGCTTTCTCGCCTCGCCCGATTCGACGCGGATGGTTTCGCTGACCTGACGTAGCGCCTCCTGTATGGCGTCCGGCTCGTCGACATCAAAGCAGATGCTTTTCCATTCTTCAGGATGGCGCTTGTATTCGGCAATGCCGGTGCTGGCGGCGCGCGTCTGGATCGGCAGCAATTCGATGCCCGGCGGCTTGCCCGCGTCGTAGAGCAGTTCGGTCGGGCACATGGTCGTCCGGCCCGCCGACGAGGGCAGCAGGCGGATGCCGTAACCGGCCAGAAAAATGGCGTTGATGAGTTCCGACTTGCCGCGTGAGAACTCGGCGACGAAGGCGACATTGAGCCGGTCTTCGCGCAGACGCCCTAGCAACTGGTCGAGACGCAGATCGACCTGGGCGTCGGACAGCTCGTTCTCGGCGAGCCAAGTCTGAAATTCCCTGATACCAGATGACAGGCTGGCGCGCCAGGCGGCATAGGCGGCAAACTGGTTGGCGAGCGGCATGAACCGATCCCCCTGCTAGATATGATTTTTGAATTTAGCATAAATAACAGGGGCTTGCCGCAAATATTTAATGCTGGCACTGCGGACAGTAGTACGTGCTCCGACCGGCCTGGCGAATCTGCCGGATGAGGCCGCCGCAGCGGCGGCAAGGTAGCCCGGCGCGCTCGTAGACGGCGGCTTCGATCTGAAACCAGCCCGTGCCGCCGTCGCTATGCACATAATCGCGGATGCTGCTGCCGCCCGCGGCGATGGCGTCCGCCAGCGTTTGCCGGATGGCTGCGGCCAACCGCTGACAACGCGCCCGGCTGATGCGCTTGGCCGGGCGCAGAGGTGAGACGCCCGCGCGAAAGAGACTCTCCGAGGCATAAATGTTGCCAACGCCGACCAAGAGGTGGCTGTCCATCAGGACGGGTTTGACCGGGCTGGCGCGACGGGCCAGCGCCGTATGCAGCCAGTCGCCATCGAAAGCTGGCGCCAGCGGCTCGATGCCCTGTACCGCCAAAAGCGGATGCGCCCCGCTCGCTTCAGGCGGCCCGGCTTGCCACAGCCAGAGGCCGAAGCGGCGCGGGTCGGTGTAGCGTAAAAGCTGCTGGTCAAAGCGGAGATCGACGTGATCGTGCCGCCCCGGCATCTGACCGGGCGCTACGAAACAGAGGCTGCCGGACATGCCGAGATGGACGATCAGCGTGCCTTCAACGCCGGGCCGGGCGCAGTCGAACAGCAGATATTTGCCGCGGCGGCGAATGGCGCGGACGACACAACCGGGCAGCAATACCGCCAAGTCGGGCGGTATCGGGTAGCGCAGCTTCGGCGCGCGGATTGCAATCGCCGTGATGCGCCGCCCTTCCAACTTCGGCAACAATCCCTGGCGGCAGACTTCGACTTCCGGCAATTCCGGCATGGCTTGTTCCTCCCGGCAAACCCAAATAGTTCCACTTTCAGGCCAAACGATGACTTTGTCGACTTCGCTTGCCGTACAAGAGTACTGTCTGCGCTTCGTCTTCGCGTACTCGCTTGATCTGAAAATGGAATAACATCACACATTCGCCGCCATTTTATGCGCCCGGACGCGCCACCCACTGAAAGCCGATCATGGACACGAAGTTTTCCGCCACCGCCCTTGCTCTCGCCTTGGGACTCTGCCTGACCGCGCCCGGCTACGGCGCGGAACCGGCAACGGGCAAAAAGCCGCCGCCGGCAAAAGCGACCGCGCCGGACCAGCCATCGCCGCGCGCGGACGAGCCGATGGGGAGCGGCGCAGGGGAAAACCAGCCCTTGGCGGCGGCGGAAGAAAACCTGCTGCCGCGCGTTGTTTTTCAATCCCTGGTCGGTGACATCGCCTTGCAGCGCGGCAATACCCGGATCGGCCTCGAAGCCTGGAGCGATCTCGCCCGCCGCACCCGCGATCCGAAAGTGCTGGCCCGCGCCGTCGAAGTGGCGACCCTGACCCACCAGTACCCGCTGGCGCTGGAATTATCGCGTCTGTGGCTGGCCGCCGAACCCGACTCGGCCCGCGCCCGGCAGGCGCAATCCTCGCTTCTGGTCTTGACCAACCGCCTCGAAGAACTGGCGCCGCAAGTCGCCGCCCTGCTCAAGAGCGACCCTGACAATCTCGCCAATAACCTGCTCCATCTCAACCGTCTGCTGGCCCGCCATCAGGACAAGCAAGCCGTGCAGCGTCTGGTCGACCAGTTGGCCGCGCCTTACGACAATCTGCCGGAAGCGCATTTCGCCATGGCCGAGGCGGCGACCAACGCCGGTGACGAAATACGCGCCCGGACGGAACTGGAAAAGGCCCTGCTGCTGCGCCCGGATTGGGAAGCGGCGGCGCTGGCCCGCGCCCAGTTGCAAGTCCGCCGCGCCGTGCCCGAAGCCATCGCCGGATTGACGGACTTCATCGGCAAAAACCCCGCCGCCAGCGATGCCCGTCTGGCCCTGGCCCGGCTTCTGATTGCCGAAAAACGCTACGACGAAGCCCGCCAGCACTTCAACGAACTGCTCAAGAGCAACCCGGAAAATCTCGATGTCATCTACCCGGTCGCCATTCTCGCCTTGCAGCAGGGCGACGCCAAAACGGGCCGGGAGCAACTGGAAAAACTGCTCGGCAGCAAATTCCCCGACCAGAGCGCCGTGCACTTCTACCTCGGCCTGCTCGATCAGGAAGAAAAAAAGCCGGAGGCGGCGATTGCCCATTTTCAGCAGGTGACCAGCGGCAACCAGTACCTCGCGGCCCGCACCCGCGCCGCCCAGATTCTGTCGCAGCAAGGCAAGTCCCAGGAAGCGCGGGCGCTGTTGCATAACACGCAGGGCGGCAACGCCAGCGAGCGTACCCAACTGACGCTGGCCGAAGCCCAACTGCTGCGCGATGCCGGTCAACCCGACGAAGCCTACAAAGTGCTCACCCAAGCGCTCGCCAGCCAGCCGGACAATCCTGACCTGCTCTACGACGCCGCCCTCACCGCCGAACGCAACGGCCATCCGGAATGGCTTGAACAGCATTTGCAACACCTGCTCAAGCTGCAACCGGATCACGCCCACGCCCTGAACGCCCTCGGTTATTCCTGGGCCGACCGCAACCAGCGCCTGCCCGAAGCCTATGAGCTGATTTCCCGCGCCCTGACCCTGCTGCCCGACGATCCCTTCATCACCGACAGTCTCGGCTGGGTGCAATACCGCCTGGGCCGCCTCGAAGAAGCGCAGGCGACGCTGGAACGCGCCTACAAGAACCGGGCCGACCCGGAAATCGCCGCCCACCTGGGCGAAGTGCTGTGGCAACTGGGCCGCCACGACGAAGCCCGCCAGACGCTGACCGAGGCGCTGCGCCAGAACCCCGGCAATGACGTACTGGCCGCCACCATCAAGAAACTGCAACTTTGAGCATCGCCCGGCGTCTCGCTCTGCTGCTGGCCGGGTTGGCGCTGACCGCCTGCGCCACGCTGCCGCCTGCTCAAACACCGGGGCGCGACCGCCTGACCGACTTCACCCTCGAAGCCCGCTTTGCGCTGCGCCTCAATCAACCCGGCAGCCCGCCCGAAAGCGCCGGCGGTCGCCTGTTCTGGGAACATCGCGGCGACGGCGACCGCATCCTGATCGCCAACCCGATCGGCGTCGGCATCGCCGAAATCGACGCCACGCCAGCCCTTTCCCGCCTCAAAACCGCCGACGGCGCAGTGCGCGAAGCGGAAGACGCCGACGCCCTCATGCTCGAAGCCACCGGCGAGCGCCTGCCGGTAGCGCGCCTGCCCGCCTGGCTGCTTGGCCGTGGCGGGCCGGATGGCGTCCTTGAAGTAGACGCCCAACAACGCCCGCTGCGCCTCACCGAGGACGCCTGGCAGATCGACTACGTCTACGACGATTTCGCCGCCGACACCCTGCCCGCCCGCATCACGCTGCGCCGCGCCGATGTGGTTGAACTCCGCCTGCGCGTCGAGGCATGGCGGGAAGCGCCATGAGTGAC